>CAYUEM010000103.1:0-9456 GCA_964442925.1 uncultured Hyphomonadaceae bacterium | reverse complement strand
TGGGGCTGCGGACAGGGCATCGGCGCGGTCAGCGAGATCGAAACCACCGGCGACTATGTCGACCGGCTGGAACGCGAATACCACACCGCCATCACCGCCCTCGCAGAAGGGCGCGCCCTTGCGCACGTCGAGGCGCGGTAGCCACCAGACGGTGAGCGAAAAAACCCCGGCCATTGTTTTGGCCGGGGTGTTTTGTCTCGGGTCCTGGGCGTTTGGCGTTACCGCTCGCGAAGGGCTGGCATGCGTGCCTGCGCCTCGCCCGATCGCATGATGGCAACGCTTTCCAGCAGGCTGCGCAATTGCGGATCGCTGGCGATCTCATTCATCAGCGCTACCGTCTGGCCGGTTTGCACGCCGGCGGCAACAAAGCCGTCGAGCGCGTCAAAGCCGGAACGCCGGGCCGGATAATAGACCAGCCGGACGTCTTCTTCCTGTTCGATTTCCGCCAGTTCCGCCGCCTTGGCGATGGCATCGCGGAAGCCGCCAAGACTGTCGACCAGTCCCCGCTCGAGCGCATCCTCACCGCTCCAGACGCGGCCGCGTGCACGCGCATCGGTCTCCTCCAGGCTGAGCCCGCGGCCCTCTGCCACGATGCCGAGAAAGCGGTCATATCCGCGCTGCAGATTGTCACGCAGCATGGCGCGCTGCTGGTCGGTGAAGCGGTCGACGCCGAACGCCGTGGTGAACTCTCCGCCGACACTGACCGCATCGACATTGATGCCAATCCGCTCCAGCCCTTCGCCGATCGCGATCTTCCCGCCGAAAATCCCGATCGAGCCGGTGATCGTTGTGGCATTGGCAACAATGTGATCGGCACCGGCCGAGACATAATAACCGCCCGACGCTGCAACCGAGCCCATCGAGACAACGACCGGCTTGCCCGCTTCGCGCACCCGCTCGACCGCGTTCCAGATCTGGTCAGAGGCAATCGGCGATCCGCCGGGACTGTCGACGCGGAACACGATGGCGCGGACTTTCTCATTCTTGCCGGCATCGAGAATGGCGCGCGACACCGGATCGGAGGAAAAACCGACCGTGCTGGCGAAAATGTCATCGGAATTGCCGCCCGTCACGATCGGTCCTTCGCCGCCGACAATCGCGATCATCGGTGCTTTGGCCGAGGGTTGCGGCGCGGTGTAATCCGCAACCGAGACGAAATCCGCGTCGTCGGAACGCTCAAGCGCGGCATCACGGGCATCTTCCGGCCAGCCGAGCTTGTCGGCAATGCCGAGTGCAACCACGTCCGCAGAAGCGATCGGGCCAGCCTCGAGCGCCGCGCGCAGTTTCGCCGGCTCAAGCCCGCGATCGGATGCCATATCTGCAACCGAGACCGACCACAGCGATTCGGCAAGCGCCGTCAGCGCTTCACGGTGCGGCTCGGTATAGCCCTCCTGCTTGTAACTGTTGGGCGCGTTCTTGTATTCGTGGAACTGTTCAATCTCCGCGGTGATCGACAGCTTGTCGAACAGGCCCTTGAGAAATTCCGTCTCGAATGCGACGCCGGAGATGGAAATGTCGCTGCCGGGCTGGATCCAGATCTCATCAGCGGCCGAAATCGCACGCAGGCTCGACGGGCCGAGCGAAAACAGGCTGCCCTGCGTATGCGCAACCACCCATTTTCCCGACTCACGGAAATCGCGCAGCACATCGCGCAATTCTTCTGCGCGTGACGAGCCGACATTCATCGTCGATGCGCGGATATAGATGCCCTCGACCGCTGGGTCGCTTGCGGCGGCGTCAATCCGTGTCAGCACATCGATGAACCCGACCTGTCCGGAAAAGGCGGCCAGACCGCTCGCAGGCGTCTGATCAGCCAGTTGTTCGCGCAGATCAAGACTGAGCACCATCCGGTCGGGCTGTGCGTTACCTGACGAGGCCATCCCGACAAGCCCGGCGATAAGGACGAAGAAGACAATGATGAAAAGGATCAGCGCGACAAAGGCGCCGGCGAGAGAGAGCAGGAAGGTTTTCACGAGGCGCACGCTCCTTGATTGGGGGCAGTCAGGGTGTTTTTATCGATAAATGATATGAATTGAACGAAAAGCAAGTCATTTTTTGCGCTTGGTGAAATCAGCCACCCGCAAAGCGCCCGGCTTTGCAGATCATGTGTTGCCAGTGCGCAGGGATTTGGGTATCAGCGCGGACTTCCCGTAATGGGGCGTGGCCAAGTGGTAAGGCATCCGGTTTTGGTCCGGACATCCCAGGTTCGAATCCTGGCGCCCCAGCCATGCTTTGTGCAGCACGCGGGTCTTCATGACGATGAGAAACGGCCGCATACGAACTGTATCGGGACGCGTGCTGTTTGGCCCTCACCCCGGCAAATTTCTAAATGAATGTTTATCCTTGTTGATTGCGGGCCAAGCAGTTGCTAGCGTCGGAGAAATTACGAAGTCGTGATATTCGGTTTGTGCCGCTTTGAGGTGCCAGCCATACACAAAAGAAGAGCGCAAGAACGCTCCGAAAAGATTTCAGGGGAGTAGATGGCGCGTCCTCGCGCTGTGGCTCGCAAAAGTCCGGGATGCTGTGTGTGTGTCCTTCCCGTTCGCAAACGACCGCCGCTTCTCGGTTTGAGTGGTAGCGGATGGTCAGAATTTCATGCAGGAGTGCACAAGACGTGTGCGACTGCACCGTTTCGCAGATTGAGTGAGTGAGAGGCAACCTCATGAGAAAAATCCTGACACCGGCCCGCGGCGCGATCCTCGCCGTCATGGCTTCTGCACTGGTCATTCCTGCCCAGGCGCAACTTGACCAGGCACTGGACACCGGCGAGCAGGCCACGCGCCGCGCCGAACAGGTCCAGGGCCAGATCAACCAGCTGGATGATGAGCGCTCTGACATGGTGCGCGAATACCGCACCTTGTTGCAGCGGCGCGATGCGGCGGTCCTGTTCGAGCGCCAGCAGCAGAAAGTGGTCGAGAGCCAGCGGCGCGAGATCGAATCACTGACCGACCAGCTGACCCGGGTTGATGACATCACCGCTCAGACCATCCCGATGATGATGGACATGATCACCGACCTGAAGACTTTCGTTGCGGCTGATCTGCCCTTCAAGTCGTCGCTTCGTCAGGCGCGGCTTGATTCGCTCGACGCGGCGATGGAGGACCCGCAGGTGTCCACGGCCGAGCGCTACCGCCTGATCACACAGGCCTATCAGGCCGAAATGGAATATGGTGCCACCATCGACACATGGCAGGAAACCCAGCAGGTCGGCGACAATGCCCAGACCGTCGACATGTTCCAGTATGGCCGTGTTGCGCTGGTCTGGATCACCACGGATGACAAAAAAGGTGCCCGCTGGGATCGCGAGCAGGGTGCCTGGGTTGCGCTGGATTCGGGAATAATCCCGCATGTGCGCGAAGCTATTCGTGTCGCGTCGGGCAAGAAGCAGCAGGAAGTGCTGTTTGGCCCGGTCAAGCGGCTTTCGGTGCAATAAAGGCTCCAAGGGACATGAAGGATATTCGACCCATGAAGACAGTTTTTTCCCTGAAGGCCCTCGGCGCGGCAGCCGTGCTCGGCCTTTCCACCCTGATCAGTGCGCCCGCGATGGCGCAGGACGGGCCCACTTCGCTCAGCGCCGTGCTTGAGGCGGTCAGGCGTGACAGCAATCAGATGAGTGCTGAAAACCAGCAGCGGCTGCGCGAGTTCCAGCAGCAGCGTGATGCACAGGCCCAGATCATGGCCGAAGCGCGCTCGGCTCTGGCAACAGCAGAAGGGCGTGGCCGTGCCCTGAGTGCGGAATTTGACGCCAATGAAGCGCGTCTTGGCGAGCTTCAGGCGCAACTGGAAGCTGAGGCCGGCGACTTCTCCGAGCTTCTCGGCCAGTTCCGCACCGCTGCCGGCGAAACCATGCCGCAGATCCGTCAGTCTTTTGCCAGCTTCCAGTATCCGGGACGGGTGGAGCAGCTGTCGTCAATTTCGCAGGCGCGGACACTGCCGACGCGTGAGGATCTCGACAGTCTTCCAAAGGCGATCCTTCGGGAAATGATTGCGCAGTCAGAGGTGACCACCTTCACCGCCAATGTCGCCAATATCGGGCCGAACAAGGAAAACATGGATGTGGAACTTCTCCGCGTCGGCGTTTTCAATGCGGCCACGACCGATGACGCGAAATTCGTCGAGGTGATTGCGCCGGCTGGCAATGACGAGCCGTTCCTGCGGGCGTTCCGCGCGCAGCCACGCGGCGAGTTTCGCTCGCAGATGAACGCGCTTGTGAAAGCCGGGCCGGATGATGTGGTGCGCGCGCCGGTTGACCCGTCAAAGGGCAATCTGTTCGGCATTCTCGGTGACTTGCCGGGCATCGGTGATCGTCTGGCGCAGGGCGGCCCGGTTGGCTTCCTGATCTTCTACATCCTGCTGCCGATTGGTGTGCTTCTCGCGCTGTTCAAGATTGTCACCCTGTTCCTGATGGGAACGTCGATGGGTTCGACGGCGAAGACCAAGCAGGCCGGAACCGGCAACCCGCTTGCGCGGGTGTTCGAGCGATATGAAGAGAACAAGAGCAAGGACATCGAGACCCTTGAACTCAAGCTTGACGAGCAGATCCTGAAGGAAACGCCGAAAATCGAGCGGTTCAACGAGATCATCAAGGTGCTTGCCGCTGTGGCACCTCTGCTTGGCCTTCTCGGTACGGTCATCGGTATGATCATTACCTTCACCGCGATCACGATTTACGGTGCGGGCGACCCGCAGCTGATGGCTGGCGGTATCTCGACTGCGCTCGTCACCACGGTGCTGGGCCTTGTCGCCGCGATCCCGCTGATCCTGCTGCATGCTGTGGCTTCGGCGATGGCGCGTGGAAATCAGCAATTGCTTGATGAGCAGGCCGCCGGCCTGGTTGCCGAGCGCGCAGAAACCGAACACCGGGGAGTGGCGGCCTAAGGCCGCCGCCCTTCCGGGCACTGGAGGTCCCTGATGGGATTTAATGAGCTACAGGCTTTCCTGGACCGGGGCGGACCCGTTCTCCTGGTGATCATGGCCGCCACATTCGTGATGTGGGCCCTGATCCTGGAGCGGTTGTTCTATTTCCGCTTCGCCCACAAGTCTGTCGCCGAAGATGCGATTTCAGAGTGGCGTTCGCGCTCTGATCGCAAATCCACCTTTGCGCACTGGGTTCGTGACAAGCTGGTTTCGGAAGTGCGTCAGAAGGCCGAGATGAATGTCCAGCTGACCAAGGCGGCTGTGGCGCTTGCGCCATTGCTCGGCCTGCTCGGGACGGTAACCGGCATGGTCTCGGTGTTTGATATCATGGCGCTGACCGATGGTGCCGATGCCAAGGCGATGGCGGCTGGCGTTTCGCGCGCCACAATTCCGACCATGGCCGGCATGGTGGCCTCACTTTCGGGCATCCTGTTCACGTCCGGTATGGACACGCGGGTCAACCGTTCGGTGCAAATGGTCGAAGATGAAATGGAGATCAGCTAATGCGCGGACGAGCCATCAGACCGCCCGACGAGGCTGAGGTCAACCTCACGCCGATGCTCGACGTGGTGTTCATTCTGTTGATCTTCTTCATCGTGACCGCCGTTTTCACGAAGGAGCAGGCGATCGGACTGGAGCCGCCACCACCTCCGCCGCCGCCGGACCAGCCAAAGAATGAGACCCCGACCATTCTCATCTATATCAATGAAGAGGGTCTGATCCGGGTTAATGGACGGCTTGCCGATGTCGCCACAGTGCGTCCGAATATCGAACGGCTGAAAGCGGAAAATCCCGAAAGCGCGGTGATCATTCAGGCGCATCCGCAGGCGAAATCCGGACTGATTGTGAACATTCGCGATCAGGCCTATTCCGCTCAGGCCACGCCGGTGAACATCGTCCTCAGCGGCGAATAGGAGGAGACAAAGCCCATGGCACGCAGAAAACGCGCTCTTGCCGCCGGCAGCGGCGAAGAACAGGATGTCAACCTGACGCCGATGCTTGATGTCGTCTTCATCCTGCTGATCTTCTTTATCGTGACGGCCCAGTTCATCAAGGAACCGGGCGTCGAAATTGCTCGCCAGGATGTCGACAATGACGCCAATGTGAAGCCGCTGGCCATTCTTGTCGCCATTGATGCAAAAAGCGAGTATTATATGGACAAGAAGAAGATCGAGCCGAACGAGGTCGAATTCACGATCAAGGAGTTGCGCAAGGACAATCCCAAGGGCCAGCTCGTGGTTCAGGTCGATAATGATGCCGAAGCGGAAGCTCTGGTGGAATTGATGGAGATCATCCAGAAGGCCGACGGTTCTTCCGTGATCAATGTCTCAACGGCTCAGGACTAAGGGAGAAGACTCATGTTCAACAGCCCGATTGTCAGGCTCATTATTGGCGTGCCGATCGCGATCCTCGTCGTCTACGGCCTGTTTACCTTCATGCGGATCGTGATCGGGGGGCAGTTCGAAGAGCCGCCGGAGCGTGAGCAGCGCACGCTGGAAGCGATCACGCCGCAGGATGATGTTGCAGAAGTTCGGCGCACGCAACGCTCCAAGCCGCGCAAGCTGGCCTCGGCAGACAAGCCCCCGCCACCGCCGAAACTGTCTTCGAGCAAATCCGACATCGACCTGCCGACCCCGAATATTCAGGGCTCTGCGCCGCAGGAGTTGAATTTCAACCGGATGCAGTCCCTGGCGATTGACCCGGTGGCGATTTCTGATCGTGACGCCCAGCCGATCCGGCCGCCGCAACCTTCCTATCCGTCGCGAGCCGCCGAGCGGGGCATTGAAGGCAGTTGCGATGTGCGTTTCGATGTCGATCCGCGTGGCCGGCCTTACAATATTCAGGCTGACTGCACAGACAATATCTTCAAGCGGGAAGCCGAACGTGCCGTGAGCAAGGTTGAATTCGCCCCGAAGATCATTCGTGGCAAAGCGGCCGAACGCAAGAATGTGATCTACCCGTTGCAGTTCCAGCTTCAGAACTGAAGACGCGTCTATCCCCGGTCCCCTGCGCAACATGAAACTGTGCAGGGGCGTGTCGGTCGGTTGAGTGAAATCAGGTTTCGGGTTACAGTTCACGCTGCGTAAGCGCGTGTGATCTGGGCAATTCGATGGCGGTATCGGGTGGCAAATCTGGAGTGACCGGGTCCTTGAAAAGTGCATTTCGGATCGGCAAAGTGTCTTGATGATCGCGGCTGGTTCAGGTTGACTGCAGACAGATGAATACCGCCAGGGTGCGGTCCAAGGAGTGAAACACCATGCTGAAAACAGCTTTTATCCGGGGCGTCGCCGCAGCAGCCGCACTGACCTTGATGGCGGCAGGGACGGCCAGCGCGCAGGAATGCGTGGAGACGCAGTTCGGTTCCAAGACTGGCCAGCTTTATCTCAATGCGGAAACCGAACTTCTGGTCAACAAGAACGCACAGGCGGCCCTGCAGTCGCTCAACCAGCTTCGCGCGATGGAGCTCAACTGTTATGAAGAAGGCGCTGCTCTGCGTCTCAGTGCGGCGATCAAGGTCGAGACCCGCGATTATGCAGGTGCCGTTCGCGACCTGCAGACAGCGATGGATCGCGGCTATATTCCCGCAGCCGATCGCGCCTCGACATATTACAACATGTCCCAGCTCTACATGCAGGGCGAGGATATCTCGCGTGCGCTGGAGTATATGAACAAATGGGTTCAGGCGGGCGGCAAGCCGGATCGCAACCAGAAATGGCAGCTCGCCGTGCTCAATCACAAGGTCGATGACAATCGCGAGTCGATCAAATGGGCCGAGCAGGTGTTCCAGCAGGACGGGCCGAATGCCAAGCGCGAGGTCTATGACTTCCTGATCTATCTCTATGACAAGACCAACCAGCTCGCCAAGAAGGCGCAGTTGCTGGAAACCCTGCTGCAGCGCAATCCCGGTGAACGCCAGCTTTGGGATGCGATTGCCGGCGATTATTTCCGCGGTGGCAATGAACGACGGGCCTTTGAGGTCCAGAAAGCGATGTATTTTGCCGGTCTGCTGAAATCGGAAGACGAGATCATGCGGATCGTCAATTTCTACAACCGGTTTGATGCGCCCTATCAGGGGGCGAAGATCCTTGAAAAGGAAATCAATGCCGGGCGGGTCGAAAAGACCTATGAAAAGCTGGAATTGCTCGCCAATCTTTATCAGGTCGCGCGTGAGTTCGAAAAGGCGATCCCCGTGATCGAACAGGCGGCCAAGCTGCGCAATTCCGGTCAGATGTATGAGCGTCTCGGTCGCTCCTATGCCGAACTGAAACAGTGGGCCAAGACCGAGGAAGCGATGACCAACGCCATCAATTCCGGCAATATCAAGGATCGCGGAACGGCCTGGGTTCTGATCGGTCAGTCACGCTATGAGCGTAATGACCGCGAAGGCGCAAGGGAAGCCTTCCGCAAGGCCAACAATCGTGGCGGGCGCGGCTGGCTGCAATTCATGGCCTCTGAAGAGCAAACCGAACGGGAATTGTTCTGCTTCGACATTCGCAGCGCCGTGCTGGAAACCCAGAACGAACAGAAAGCCTGCAAGCAGGTCGCGGTTTTGGGTGAGGCGCAACTGCCGGAAAACTGCAAGACCGTTGAGACCCGGCTCGAAGAAGCCCAGTCCCGACTGAAGGAGACAAAATGCGACCGGTCCGCCTGAGCCGTTTGGTTCAGGACGAGCGTCTCGCCTGAAAAAAAAGAAAACCCCGGATGCGAATGCCATCCGGGGTTTTCTTTTTTTACGACCGCACCGCCAACGGCCTGGACCGCTTCCACCTTTGGCGGGACCGGTCAACTAGCGCATTTTGATTTTATTCCGGCTCATAGCCGCATGCGGTGAAGTAGTTGGCGCATTCGTGGGGCGTGAAGGTTTTGATGGCTGTGGCGATGGCATCCCACAGATCGTCCATCGTTCTTGCGGCGGCCTTGCGCAGCAGGGCCTTGAGCTTTGAGAACGCCATTTCGATCGGATTGAAATCGGGGCTGTAGGGCGGCAGGAAGCGCAGCTCTGCGCCCGCCGCCTCAATGGCTTCGCGGATGGCGACCGGCTTGTGGGCCGGAAGATTGTCCATGATGACAATGTCTCCGGAGCGAAGTGTCGGGACCAGGACCTGCTCGACATAGGCCAGGAACGCTGCCCCGTTCATCGCGCCATCGAGCACCATTGGAGCGGTCAGCCCACTCATGCGCAAGGCACCGGTGAATGTCGTTGTCTTCCAGTGGCCATGCGGCAGTGAGGCGCGGCAACGCTCGCCCTTTGGGGCGCGACCGCGCAGCCGACCCATCTTCGTCGAGGCACCGGTTTCATCAATGAAGATCAGCTTTTCCGGGTCGAGATCGAGTTGGTCGTCGAACCAGGCCTCGCGAGCTGCGGCGACGTCTTCGCGGGCCTGTTCAGCTGCATGGCCTGTCTTTTTTTAAACGTGATCCCGCGCTTCTTCAGCCAATTGTGAATCGTCGATGGATCGACCAGAAGGCCGCGCTCCGCCTCCAGACGCTGCGCCATCTCCGCAAGCGTGATGTCCTTGCCGCCTGCTTCGATCATCT
>CAYUEM010000102.1:0-9458 GCA_964442925.1 uncultured Hyphomonadaceae bacterium | reverse complement strand
GGCGGGGGAGGATAATCTGCCCCCTCCGTCCCTTCGGGGCACCTCCACCCGCATGGCGGGGGAGGATCATTGGTCATAATTGGAGAAAACACATGGCCCTTAAAATCCGACTCGCCCGTGGCGGGTCAAAGAAGCGTCCTTTCTATCGTATCGTGGTGGCTGACAGCCGCTCGCCGCGCGACGGCCGCTATATCGAGCGCGTCGGGACCTATGATCCGCGCCTTGCAAAAGATGATGAAAACCGCGTGAAGATCGATGGCCCACTGGCAGCGGAATGGATCGCCAAGGGTGCCAAGCCGACCGACCGTGTGGCCCGCTTCCTCGGCCAGATCACGCTGGAAGGCGCTGACAAGCCGATCTGGGATTTCAAGCCTGCCAGCAACCTGAAAAAGGGCGAGCCCGGCCAGAAGGCGAAGGAACGCGCTGAACAACGCGCCGAGAAGGAAGCGGCCCGCCAGGAAGCTGCCGCTGCACCCGCCGCAGAAAGCGAAGCGCCCGCTGAAGGCGAACCGGCAGAGGCTTAACGCAGGCTGAACCGGGGCCTTGCCGGGGGTTCAGGAAAAGTGTGCGAGTGTTCACGCCAGATAAGCAGAGAAAGTCTGGAGGCCTGTCATGCTGATCACTCGCCTGTCCCCCGCCGTCGCCCTCGCCTTGCTGGCCGCCGGTGCCACCGCGCTTCCGGCTGCCGCTGATCATGACAAGCGACGCGGTGGCTATGATGATCGCAATTCCGGCTATGAGCGCCATGACGGATATGATCAGGGCTACAGTAACCGCGCACGGCAATATGCCCGGCGCGGTGGCGATGGACTGGTTCTGTTCCAGCATCCCGGCTTTAAGGGCCGTTCGGTGGAAATCCGGGGGCCTGTCTATTCGCTGTCACGTGAGCGGATCGGCCTGAATGATGAGGTGTCCTCAATTGCCGTTCTCGGTGGCACCTGGGAGGTCTGCGCCGATCCGAGCTTTACCGGACGCTGTCGCATCATTCGCGGCGACGAGGTCAAGCTTTCCTATATCCGCATGGATGACAACATCACCTCGATCCGCCCCGTCGGGCGTCAGCACGATTATGGCGATGCGTATGGACGTGAGCGCCGCCCGGTTGCCGGTCGTCATGATCGCGGCGCGCGCAGCGGCGTGAGGCTGTTCGAGCATCCCGATTTCCGTGGCCGGTCACTGCCGGTCAGCGGCGCAGTTCCATATCTCAAGCCGTTGGGCGCAAATGATACGGTCAGTTCGATCGCGATCCATTCCGGCGCATGGCTGGTCTGCTCCGATCCGGACTATCGCGGACGCTGTGAGATCATCGACGCATCGGTGCGCACGCTGACGCCGTATCGGCTGAACGACAACATCTCGTCGATCCGCCCGGTCGATCCCTATGCGCGCAGCCATAGCCGCTACACCTACAAATGAGTGCTGATCCGCGCTCTCGCCTTGTGGTTGTCGGCATCATAGCCGGCGCCCATGGCGTGCGCGGAGAGGTCCGGGTCAGGAGCTTTACATCCGACCCGTATGATTGTTTTGGCTATGGCCCGCTGCTCGACGGAGAGGGGCAGGAACTGCTTCAGCCGGCGCGCGTGCGCCCGGCGAAATCGCACTTCATCATTGTCCCGGAACAGCCGCGCACGCGCGAAGACTGGGAGGGCCTGAAAGGCACCCGCCTGCATGTGCCCCGCGAGGCGCTGCCGCAGACAGACGCAGATGAGTTCTATATCGAGGATCTTGTTGGCCTTAGTGTTCATGATGGCGGCGAGGCAGTCATCGGCAGGGTCCGTGCGGTTCAGGATTTCGGTGCCGGCGAGCTGATCGAGATCGAACCGGTGGCGGGCGGCAAATCGGTGCTGGTGCCGTTCACGGTGGAAGATGTGCCGCTTGTCGATCTGGCGGCGGGGCGTCTGGTCGTGGCCGACTGGGCGACGTGGTCAGACGCCGGCGAATAGGGCGCGTGGATTGCGATCAGCGTCGCGGGACAAGACAGTCCTGATCATTCCCGCGCCCCCCTCGGCTCGACCCGGGGTCTCTCGCATTGCGCGCCAGAAACAGGGCAGGTCCCGGGTCAGGTGCCGGACACGCGGATGTCTGGTGTATCTGCAGAAACGGTCTCTATGCGTTGTTCGGCCGCCTGTCAGCCGGTATCGAACTTGTCTTCCTTGCGCTGTCCGAACAGCAGGCGTTGTTCCAGCCGATGGCGCAGTGCGCTGTAATAGGCTTCGAGAAAATCGAGATCCCTTTCGCCGGGCTGCGCGCTCCAGCCAATCTTTTCGCGGATACGCGTGGCCACGTCAGCCTTCACGCCAGGCGCGGAATTGCGCAGCACATCTTCCAGCACATGCAGTTCGTGGATGCCATAGGCATTGGTCTGGGCCGGCGTGAAGGCAAACAGGCGCTGCCGGGTCGCGGTTGCGCCTTGTGATGCAATGTCGGAAATCAGCTTTGTTTTTGGCGCGTGGATTACCCATGTGCCCGCAACAAGGTCGCCAACCCGTAACTTGTCGGCATTGAACAGCGGGAAGAACATGAAAATCGCTGCCCAGAGAAATCCGAACAGTCCGATCCACGCATTGACGCCATCTCCGCCGACAAACAGGAACGTCAGCGGCAGGCCGACCTCGATCTCGCGCATGAAATTTCGCGCCAGAACCGCATCCGCGCGCAATTGTCCGCCATCACGCGCGGCCACGCGCAGCCCAACAATTCGCTTGCCGGGGGTTGCTGCCCTGCGGCCCATCTCGAACCAGACGAAATAGAAATTGCGCATGACAAACACGAATATGCCGATCAGGGCCTGGCTGATTGCCCAGCCTTCCAGGCCCATTTGCGCCGCCCCGAAACCGATCGACAGCGCAACGACCAGCACCACCCCCCACTGGATCATGAAATCGATCAGGAAGGCCCCGGCCCGCTCGCCGAATGTCGCGATCTGCAGTCGCAGCGCTGCGCCTTCCGGGGTGACCAGGCTGCGCATCCGCTTTTCGCGATCGAGCTGTCCGTTCACACGCATCCGGTGTCGCCGGCGCGCGTCTGCGCTGAGCTTGCCGGCGGGCTGCTGGCTTGGGGCAACCGGCTTGTTCATGCCGGGACCGGCCCTTCAGCGCTCTGACGCGGCAGGTAAAAGTATCCCAGCCACATGATCAGCGTCGAGGCTGCGATCGTATAACGCACCACATCGGAATTGATCATCTGGCGGCCAAAGCCCTCCAGCAGTGCCGCAACGAACAGCATCACCACGCAGCCAATCGCGATCAGCGCCGCGCGCCGCCCGGCATTTCGCGCCGAGGCCATGCGCGACATCCGCCCCGGAAACGCAACCGCCCCACCAATCATGAACCCTGCCGCCCCTGCAAGGACGATGGCGAACAGTTCGGTGACGCCGTGGATCATCAGCCAGCCGATGACATGGGTGCCAAGGCCGCGCTCGAAGAACAGCGCCACAAAGGCGCCGATCGTTACGCCATTATACATCAGCAAAAGCGCGGTCGGCAGGCCGAACATGAAACCCAGCGCAAAGGCAAAAAGCGCAATGCGCGCATTGTGGGAAAACAGGTATCCGGCAAACGCCGCGAGCATGTCGGAAGCACTCGTGTCATCAGTATAAAGCGTTGATCGCAGATATTCGGTTGATGCATTTGGCGTGCGCGCATCAAAAATGCCCGAATGGAAGGTCCAGAACCAGTCGATGTCAGACATGCACAGCGCGAACGCGACCGCCCCGGCCCCGAAAAAGCAGACCAAAGAGAGCAGGGTCGAAAGCCCCGCCGATCGCACCGCAGCGGGCCAGTCCCGACCGAAATAATTGCGCAGCCTCTGGCCCAGCGTCTCGCGTGGCCCATAGACATAGAAGTAAGCGCGGGTGCACAGCCCTTCGAGATAGGCAACGACATTCTGGTCGAGCGAGATTGACCGCGCGACCGACAGCGACGACACCGCCTGCCGGTAAAGCCGCGGCAGGGCCATCATGTCGCCGTCTGACAGCGCGCGCGCCCCGCGCCCTTCAGCCCGTTTCAGTATCGTCTCCAGCGCCCGCCAGTCGGCCTCACGCTCTTCGCGAAAACGGTAGGATTTGAGGACATCGCTCATATCATTTCCCGACGTTTGATCTGCAGATAACGCGACAACAGCTCGCTGCCAAAGCGTTCCGGGCGGGTCTCGATCACCTGCACCCCGAGCCCTTGCGGCTTCAGAAGCACCAGTTCGCGCTCCTGCAACAGCGTGTCTGCAATGACTGCGCGCGCCACATCAGCCGGCGCATCCGGGTGCCGTTCCGCCAGCTCGCCCAGCCACTCATCCTCGAAGCTGGCAAACAGCACGAGATGACGCGCTGACAGCCGGCGAACGTTTTCGATCATGAGCTCGGCGGAAATCGTATCGACAAAATCGGTGAACAGAATGATCAGGCTGCGCCGGTCGAGCGTGCCGGCCAACTCACTCAGCGCGAGGGTGAAATTGGCTTCCTCCTCAGAATAGTCGAGCCGCGCGGCGACCTTTTGCAACAGCGGAAAGCCACGGGTTCCCGACACCCGGCCCGAGCCGGCACCGGGACGCGCATCAAAGCTGAAAAACTGTGTTCGGTCGCCCGAGCGCAGGGAAATATAGGCCAGCAACAGCGCGGCATTGATCGCCCGGTCCAGCTTGGTCACGCCGCGCAAAGGCTCGCTCATCAGCCGGCCGGTGTCGAAGGCAAAAACGATATTGTGGTTGCGCTCGGTGCGGAACTCCTTGGCCAGCAGGATACGGTGGCGTGCGGAATGTTTCCAGTCGATTGCGCGCCGGTCCATGCCGCTGGTAAATTCGCGCAGGGCATCGAATTCAGAGCCTTCTCCCAGTTCGATCTGCGCCTTGATCCCGAAATCGGCATCGCGGGTGTAGATCCGCACGGCCTCTTCCTTGACCCAGCGCACATTCGGGGTGACCGGAATGTCGAGATCGAGCGTCTCGCGCACCCGTTTGCGGACCAGTCCGAACGGCCCGCTCCAGCGCGCCCACAATTCCCTGATCTGTGCCGTTCCGCGCCGCAGCGGCACCAGCGTGAACACAGCTTCATGGCCGCGTCCATTCCAGCCCTGCAGCCGGGCGGTCGGGAGGTCGGCGAGCCGCTCACCGGTCTCAAGCCGCAGGAACAACCGGCCCGGCAGCGGCCCGTTTTCGAACACCACCCGCACCTTCAGCGGATCGTCTGCACCGATATAAAGCAGCGGCGGGCCATCCACGCTATAGCGAAAGGCGCTGTGGCGGGCGGCCAGAACACCGTCCATGAACATCAGCCCGGCCAGCCCGAAAATCCAGGCACCCGCCAGCGTCCAGAGCTGCGGGACCAGCAGCGCGATCAACGCCATGACCGGTACCCCGGCCAGCATCAGCGCAATCGCACGCGGTGTCGGCGAGATCATCGCGTCGTCCCCATCAGCGCGGCGCCGCCGTCTGTTCGACAATCGCCAGCAGGGTCTCGTCGGCATTGCGCCCTTCGATCTCGGCTGCCGGCGAAAGCAGCACCCGGTGCCGCAGTGCCGGCAGCGCCAGCGATTTGACATCATCCGGGATCACGAAATCGCGGCCTTCCAGAGCCGCGCGCGCCCGTGAGGCGGCAGCCAGCGCAGCGGCGGCGCGCGGACTGGCCCCGACCTCGAAATTCGGGCTTTCCCGGGTCGCGCGGATCAGGTCGACAATATAACCGACGATCTCGTCATTGATGGTTGCGCCGGCCACCGCTTCGACCGCGGCGTTCAGCTCCGCTCCCGTCACCGCCGCTTCGACGCCCAGCTTGCTGGCCGTGGTCATGCCGTTTCGCCGGCCATGGCCGCCGACAATGGCCAGCTCATCCTCACGGCTGGGATAGGAAAGGACATGTTTGAACAGGAAGCGGTCGAGCTGGGCCTCGGGCAGCAGATAGGTGCCCTGTTGCTCGATCGGGTTCTGGGTCGCGATCACCATGAACCGGTCATTGAGGGCATAGGTTTCACCGTCGATCGTGACCTTGCGTTCCTGCATCGCTTCCAGCAGGGCGGCCTGCGTTTTCGGCGGGGTGCGGTTGATCTCGTCGGCGAGCAGGATGTCGGTAAAGATCGGGCCGCGCGTCAGCGTGAAAGCATTGGTCTGGAAGTTGAACAGATTGGTGCCGAGCACATCGCCGGGCATCAGGTCCGGGGTGAACTGAATGCGCCCGAAATTGAGATCTATCGCAGCGGCAAAGCTTTGCGCGAGCAGGGTCTTCGCGGTTCCCGGCGGGCCTTCCAGAAGGATATGGCCGGACGAGAACAGGCCGACCAGCATCAGGTCCACAGTGTCGGCCTGGCCGACAATGGCCTTGCCGACCTCAGCCCGTATGCGAGCGGCCAGTGCGCTGATGTCCTTGATCTGCATTCAGGTGATCTCCTTGCGCCAGCGCCACAGGGCGCGTGTCTTGTGCATGAGCGCGTCGCGCCCGTTTGCGGGTGTATCGAGACCGCTGGCCAGTGATGACCAGTTCGTGTCCAGTCCGGCATTCGCGCTCATCCGGTCCAGCAGCGCGTCCAGCTCAGCTTCGCCGAGATTTCGCGGTGCCCCGATTGCGCGCGCGGTCAGCCGCCGGCTTGCGACCAGATAGGCCGGTGCGAGCCGGGTTTCGCGCCCGGCCATGGCGATCAGGCCAGCGGTATTGTCGGTCAGCGCCTGTTTGCCATAGGCAAAGGGGCGCGCCTCACGCTGGGGTGCGCCAAATCGCACTGCGCCAGCCCATCCGAACATCAGGAAGGCCGCCAGCGCGGTCAGGGTCGCGCCGATAAACGGAATGTCGAGGGCCATCTGCAACAGGTTTTCCGAGCGCTCGAAACCGTGCAGCGTTGCATCGAGGCTGACGGGTGCATAAGGGTCGTCGCGCAGGAAATCGATCAGATCGAGGGCCATGCTTGCATTGCCGAACTCGGCCAACCCGAATGTGTTGACGAGATCGGGGTCTGACAGGATCCAGATCTCCTCGCCGGGCAATTGCACCAGAAGATCACCCGCCGGGGTTGCGATGACCGATATCAGCGAGTCGGCGCGGATGACCTGCATATCATCGCCAAGCTGAGGTCGCTGCGGTCCGAACGGTGTGTCGAGACGCGCCGGTGCACGCACCCGCCAGAGCTCGCCATCGCTGTCGAAATGGCGCAGGATGGCGCGCACAGTTTCGGGGCTTTCGAGCTCGGTGTGCTCGAAATGTGCCTTCCGCGCTTCATCGGGCCGGCCCCGCCATTTCGGCAGGACGATCAGCGCCGGGCCGGCAAGCTCGGCCTCCTCCAGTGCGCCGGACATGCCGCGTGCGCTAAGCGTAACAATCTTGAGGCCATCACCGGGACTCGAGAGCGCGGCGGATGATCGCGAAATACTGACCGGCGTGCCAACCTTTTCCAGCAGCCGGAACAGCCCGGCATAGCCCAGCGCCGAGGTCGAATAGGGGTGAGCGCCAGCGCGGTCGCGGTCCTGCAATTCCGGTGACCAGGCCGAAAGCGTGATCACCGCGCCGAAGGCCAGCAGCGACACCGCCAGCAGCAGGGCGGCGATCCGGGTCGAAAACGGGGCTGCACTCGTGTGCGCAGCAGCCATCACCAAGCCTCCCCGAATGCGAAATCCTGATACGAGGCGCGGGCGGTCTCCCAGCCGCTGCGGTCAACTTCGCGGCCACCGAAAAAGCTGTGTTCGACAACCGAAATGATCGGCTGGAGCGCGCGGCGTGCCCTGCCTGGAAGAGCCGGAAGCGAGCCGATCTCGCGCGCCGTCAGCGATTGCGGCACGCCGCCTTCCCTGCGGCGCTGGACATCCTCGATCGAGCGAAACAGCAAAAGGTGCACCGCTTCGGCAAAACGTCCCTGCTGGGCAAGAGCGTCTGCTTCATCCAACAATGAGCGCGCCTGCGCGGCATCGGGGCGCAGCGGCTGGGCGCGGCTTTCCAGCGTCTGCTCACGCTTGCGCCGCTGAAAGCCGAACCGCGCGCGCAGGGTTTCGCCGAACATGAACCAGACAACAATACCGAGCCCGAGCGCCAGAAGCATGTAGAACAAAACCCGCAACACGGGGCTCAGCACCGAAAAGATACCGCCGATGAACTCGAAGATTCCGCTCAGCCAGTCCGGCAGGTCCGCGCGCTGCGGATCCGGGGGTTCAGGCGGTTTTTCGGGCCGCTCCAGCTGCAGTTCAGTATCGCTGGACCATTCGGCGTGCACCTCTTCCAGCGACCGCGCTTCACCAACTTGCGCGTTCGCCCTCTGCGGGAGCGGAAACAGCGTCACAAGGGTGATGAAAAGGGCAGCCAGCCAATGGCGCATCCGACTGTTTCCTTTCCCCGGCCCTGTTGTCATCCTGCAAATGTTTATTTCAAAGAGATTGCCATGCGTCCATGTCTATTGCAGGCGCGCAACCGGGCGGAAGCAGGGCCACGATGAGGCAGGAACATGAACCGAACTGAGATTTATGCGACGCTGAGGGACGAAATTTCCAGCATTGTTGCTGGCGAGACCTATGCGCCGGCGCGTTATGCCAGCGCCGCCTGCCTGCTCGCCGGGGCTTTTGCGCCGCGCTTTTTCTGGACTGGCTTTTATGTGGTTGACCCGGAAAAACCTGATGAGCTGGTTGTCGGCCCGTATCAGGGCACGCTCGGCTGCCTGCGCATTCCCTTCGGCAAGGGCGTTTGCGGCGTCAGTGCGCAGCGCCGCGAAACGCTGATCGTGCCGGATGTGCAAGCATTTCCTGGCCACATCGCCTGCGATTCGCGCTCCAGTTCGGAGATCGTGGTGCCTGTCTTTGATGGCGCTGGCGAACTTGCCGGCGTGCTGGATGTCGATTCCACCGAGCATGATGCCTTCGACGAGATTGACAGAAGCGGGCTGGAGGCGATTTGCAGCGTGCTGTTACGGGTCTGAACGGTTCTGATCCGGCTGGCGTTCACCATGCAGCCAGAGCGGGCGAGTGACGAGCAGGTCCTGCGCAAGAAGCCCGGCTTCGCGGTGGCGCGACATTTCCTTGTAGCCGGGATGGTTCAGTGTCGCGATGAAGGCCTTTCGCGTCGGAAACGTGTTGACAAGAACCGCATCCCAATCGCCGCCGCCGATGAAATAGCGCTCAGTCGTGGCCAGCAGGCTCGTCGTGCCGCCCATCTCAATGGCCGCCTCGGTGAAGGCTTCGCTGTAGCGCAAATACGCCACCAGCCCAGTGCAGTCCTCGCCATATTCCGGATCTTCGGGCTTGTATTCGGCTTTCACACGGAATTTCAGCAGGTTGACCTGGCAGACAGGTCCGTCATGCGGGTCATCGCGAAAGGCGCGGAACTGGTCAGCGGTGGGTTGGAAAGCGGGCATCATTTTTCTCCCTTGAGATGCCGGTCCAGAAACGCCATCCGCGTGCGCATCAGATGGGCCTGCAGGGCCTCGCCGCGAATGCCATGGCGCTGTCCGGGATAGGTCATCAGCTCAAACGGATGCCCGCCCTCCTGCAGCGCCGCCATC
>CAYUEM010000101.1:0-9499 GCA_964442925.1 uncultured Hyphomonadaceae bacterium | reverse complement strand
AGCGTGTAGCGGTCGCGCGAACGGGTTGCCGTGGTCTCCAGATCGGCAAGATCATAGCGCCCGCGCGGCTCGGCATAGGCAAAGGCAAAGACCTTTTCGCCCGACATGATCGCGGACAGGTATTCCTCTTTCTGTGCCACGCTTCCGGCATGTTTCAGCGCGCCGCCGGCACAGACAACGCAAGGCACATAAGGCTCGATGACCAGACCCTTGCCGAACTCCTCCATCACCACCATCGCGTCGATGGGTCCGCCACCCAGCCCGCCATCTTCCTCGCTGAACGGTGCCATAAGCAGGCCAAGCTCGGCAAACTGCGCCCACATTTGCGGACGCCAGCCGGATTGTGAATTGATCACGCCGCGGCGTGTATCGAAATCATACTGGTCGCGGATCAGCCTTGCGAGGCTGTCGCGGATCATTGTCTGCTCTTCGGTGAAATTGAAGTCCATTCCTGTTCCTCCCATCAGCCTGCTGAAAGCCGGGCCGGTTGTGTGATCATGTCGGTTCGCCGCGCGCCAGGCCCCTCGCCTTAAAGACCAAGGATCATTTTCGCGATGATGTTGCGCTGGATCTCATTGGAGCCACCATAAATCGATGTCTTGCGCATGTTGAAATAGGTTGGTGCCGCGCCGTGGGCGTAGTCTGGCCCGATCGGATATTCGTTCGAGCCTTCCTGCGGGAAACCACGAAAATAGGGTACACCAAAATTGCCGACAGCTTCCAGCGTCAGTTCCGTCAGGCGCTGCTGGATTTCGGTCCCCTTGACCTTGAGGATTGAGCTTTCCGGACCCGGTCCCTTGCCCTGCGCCTCGCCGGCAAGCGTGCGAAGTTCGGTATATTCCAGCGCAGAGAGATCAATTTCCAGCTGGCTGACCTTGCGGGCGAAATCACTGTCGCCGATCAGGGGCTTGCCGCCGATCAGTTCGGTGGATGCAATCTCACGCAGCCTTTCCACACCGCGCTTGGAACGGGCAACGCCTGCAATTCCCGAGCGCTCATGCGCCAGCAGGAATTTCGCATAGGTCCAGCCCTTGTTTTCCTCACCAATCAGGTTTTCGACCGGCACGCGGACATCGGTCAGCCAGGTCTCGTTGACCTCATGACCGCCATCAATTGTAATGATTGGTTTGACCTCGATGCCGGGCGTGTTCATGTCGATCAGCAGGAAGGAGATACCCTGTTGCGGCTTGTCCGCATTCGGATCTGTGCGCACCAGGAAAAAGCCCCAGTCGGCATATTGCGCCAGCGTCGTCCAGGTCTTCTGGCCATTGACAACATAATGGTCGCCATCACGCACGGCCGTCGTCTTGACTGAAGCAAGATCGGAGCCTGCGCCCGGCTCCGAATAGCCCTGACACCACCACACATCACCCTTGAGAATGCCCGGCAGGTATCTCGCCTTCTGGGCTTCATTGCCGAAACTGTAGATCACCGGTCCGACCATGCTCACCCCGAACGGCAGCGGCATGATCGTGTCCGCGCGGGCATTTTCTTCCGACCAGATATATTTCTGTGTCGCCGTCCAGCCCGTTCCGCCATATTCCACCGGCCATGCCGGCGCTGACCAGCCTTTTTCCCCGAGCACCTTGTGCCAGGCGAGGAACTGTTCGCGGGTCAGGTCATCGCCCCTGGCCGCACCCACCAGCTCGCGCGGATAATTTTCATTGATAAACTGGCGGACGTCTTGGCGAAATGCGATTTCGTCGGGTGAAAATTCAAGATTCATGGCTGCGTTCCCTCCTTGGGCCGGATTGCATGATAAAGTACACGCGACGCCATGAGAGGCAAGTTTACCTTCACGTCAACGTCAGTTGGTCGCAGCCTGTGGTTTGCCGAGGAACGGTGCGCAGGCCGTTCTGAGCACACCAATCGCGGTCGCTGCACCCAGACCGCCGCCGGTCTGGAAATCAAACTCGACGAGGGGTTTGAGATCAAGCCGCTCCAGAGCCGCCTGATGCGCAGGACGCCCGGTCGCGTGCGCGGCAAGGACATGGCTGATGGCATCGGGATTGATGGCATGGACAACACCTGCAGCAATGGTGGTGGCAAAGCCATCGAGCAGGACCGGTATGCCCTGGTGGCGCGCAGCAATGATCGCCCCGGCGCAGGCCGCCAGTTCTCGGCCGCCGAGCCGCGCAAGGGCTTCAAGCGGGTCTTCGATATGGCCGCGATGGAATGAAAGCGCAGCATTGACCAGCTCTGTGCGCCGGCTTGTGATACTGCCGGGCGTGTCGGAACCCGGGCGCACCCAATAGGCGGGCGAGCCGCCATAAAGCGCGCAGGCCACCGCTGCCGCCGCTGTGCCGATTCCCGCTCCGATGACGCCAATTCCCAAAAGGTCCGGCTGGCCCTCCAGCGCCTCGAAGCCATAAGCCATCGTGGCAACGCAGTCTTTCTCGCTCAGCGCGGCAGCCTCGGCAATGTTCGGGGTCGGTTTGTCAATTGCGAGGTCAAAGACGCGGATATTTGCGCCGACCTGCGCAGCAATCGCAGAAAGCGGGGCCTTTCCTTGCCGAAGCGCTTCGACCTGCGCGCGGGTGTCCGCATCGCTGGACAGCGAAACGCCTTCACCTCGCAGACCATGCGCACCGGCAAACATGGCAAGCGCAGGGTTTTCCACCCGCGGAGGATAACGCCTCTGCCACTGCGCAAGCCAGACCGCGGAGCGACCCAGAGCGCCGAAATCGCCTTCCCGTCCCATTCCGCGCAAGGCATCCTGCACGGCCTGCGCATGTTCGAGCGACGGTCCAACGCGCTGATCAATCAGTTCGCGAATGTCATTAAAAGGCGTTGTTGACATATTCTGGCCCGTCAAAGAACAATTCATGACTTTGGATCAAGTTCACCACATTGCAGGAAAATTTGTCCGATCCAATCAATTTTCCATCTTTCTGGACGATATCGGCATCAGTTTCATGACACATCCGCTAAAGATTACGTCACCATGTATCAAGGTTTGTGCCATACATAGTGCAACTGGGCATTGTCTGGGATGCGGGCGGACGCTTGCCGAAATCGCTGGCTGGACGGCACTGACAGATGAACGGCGCGCGGGCATAATGGCACAATTGCCCGCAAGGCTGGAATCGCTGCGGGAACGTGAAAACATGAGGCAAGACAGATGAAGACGGTGGAACTGCTGACGGCTGCGGTTTTTGTCGCCGGAGCCACCTTCATCGTCAGCCATTTGCTTGCGCCAAAAATCGAGCAGGCCGAGGTGGACGCGTCGGGAAACATCGCACCCGAACCGGTCCGCGCTGACACGCAGGCGGCCCCGGTGGTTCCGGCGGCCAATGCCGCCTTGCTGAAGCTTGAACCTGATGGCCACTACTGGGCCAATGCCGATGTCGATGGCCGCGCGATCCGTTTCATGGTCGATACCGGGGCTTCGACCGTTGCGCTGACCTATGAGGATGCACGCCGGATCGGTCTTGATCCTGACCGGCTTGATTACAGCTGGACGATCCGCACTGCTGGCGGGGAGGTCTTCGGTGCTTCGGTGCAACTGGAATCGATCCGGATCGGACGGGTGAAGGTGAAAAATGTCGAAGCCATGGTGCTGCGCGAGGGGCTGTCGCAATCCCTGCTCGGGATGACCTTTCTCAGCCAGCTCGACAGCTATGAGTTCCGCAAGAGCCATCTTATCCTGCGCCAGTGACCGCAGAGCGCCCTGCTGGCCAGCAACCAGCTTGTCCCGATCAGCCGAACAAGACCGAATACAGCATTCGCGCACCGGCAACCGCCAGCATGATCGCAAACAGACGGCGCAGCAAGGCTGCGTTCAGCCGGTGCGCCAGCGCGACCCCGACAGGTGCCATCATGACCGTAAACACTGAAATCAGCGCAAATGCAGGCAGATTGACATAGCCGAGCGAAACCGGAGGCAAGCCGGCATGTCCCCAGCCGGTTATGATCGCGGCAATGGCTCCCGGAATGCCGATGGCCACGCCAAAACCTGCCGAGGTCGCAACTGCGGTGTGAATGCTGCGCCCGCAAACCGTCATCAGCGAGACGCCGAACGTGCCCCCGCCAATGCCGATCAGCGCTGACAATGCGCCAACGCCCGTGCCCAGTCCGGCGCGTGCGGCACCTTTCGGCATATCTTGGGCCAGCCGCCAGCCGGGACGCCCGAAAAACAATTGTGCAGAAAGCAGGAAGGCCATGCTGCCGAAAATCGCTGTCAGGCCGCCAGCCGAAATATTACCGGCCAGAACCATCCCGGCGAGCGCGCCGATCATGATCCAGCCCGCCCAGCCTCGCAGGATCGCCCAGTCCACCGCGCCGCGCCGATGATGCGCCATCACCGAGCGTGCCGATGTCACGATGATCGTCGCGAGCGATGTCGAAACCGCAACATGCATTGCGGTTTCCTCATAGCCAATGCCGGTCAGCAGGAAATAAAGGACCGGCACGATCACTGCGCCGCCGCCGATCCCGAACAGGCCAGCAGCCAGACCTGCAAACAGGCCGGCAATCGACAGGGCCAGAACCAAAGGGGCAAATTCAGCGATCACAGGCATCATTGCGTCTGCTTGTGACCGGTTTCGCAACGCCTGTCACTCGCGATGCGATCCAGCCGGGAAGGCCGGTCACCGCCCGCCGTGTCGCTCAGGCGGTCACGGGCCGGGCCAATGAGCCCTTTTGCGGATCAGCCAGCAGCACCGGTGCCACCGGCATCGCCCCGCGCGCCTCAGCAACAAGCTGGCTGGTGCGGGTCTCCACCGCGTGCGTCAGGCGGGCGAGAAACTCATCCTTTGGCAGGTCATACGGGATCGGTTCCAGAAACTCGATCACCGCAGTTCCGGGCTGTTTCTCGAACGCTTCCTGCGCCCAGAACACGCCGAGATTGGTGGCGACCGGAACCACCGGGGCCTGCATCGCCCGTGCCATGTGCCAGACCCCCGGCTTGTAGCGGAAATGATGGTCAATCGGGGCGAGATGCCCCTCCGGATAGATCAGCACATGCCGGCCCTCTTCGGCCGCGCGGCGCATCCCCTTGGCCAGCGAGGCCGCCTTGCGCTCACCACCGCCACACGTGTCGATCACGATCGCGCCAAGCTTGCGCAATATTCCTTTCACCAGAGGCAGTTTCTCCAGATGGTCGCCTGTGACGAAGGCCAGGTTCCTGATTTCCGGATAAATCATGAAACCGTCGCCCCAGCTCTGGTGCTTGGCGGCGAGGATGAAGGCACCTTCGGGCAGATTATCACGCCCGCGCACCTGTTTGCTGATGCCGGCAAGATATTTCAGCGCGAGATTCATTGCCCGCGTATAACTGCGAATGATCGTTTGCACCGCCCCGTTGCCCGGCAGCGCCAGAAACGGCAGCGCCAGCAGCACATAAATCACCGACAAGGCCCAGTAAGCTGCTGAAAACAGGTAAGCGCGCATCTGCCGAGACCTCCTAGATCTGCCTGAGTATGGCTGTGATGGCCCGGGTAAAAGCCGGTATATGGGCTGAAAACGGACCCGGCAGGCGGTTATAGGCCTTGTTCTGGCCGGCCTGCGTCATCACCCCGAGCGCCATCGCCGCGAGCAGCGCCGGGTCGCCCTCAGGGATGCTTCCCTCGGCCATCAGGCTTTCGATCAGCTTTTCAGTGATCGAAACCGGGTCGTCCTCGCGGCGCACATCATGTGGCAGGAAACGGTTCATCGACAGCAGGTGAAAGGAGAACAAAAGCCAGTCCTCATCCGCCAGCGCGCAATAGGCGGTCACGATCCGCTCGATCCGCTGCTCAAGTGAGCCGCCCGCTGCGAACGCCTCGCTCATGATCCGGCCAAGCCGGTTATGGGTCTCCATGAACAGCGACAGGGCCAGCTCATCCTTGCCCTTGTAGTGGCGATAGAGCGCGCCTTCCGAAACCCCCGCCATTTCAGCAATCTCGCGGGTTGTCGAAGCGGTTACCCCCTCGCTGACAAACAGTTGCAGGGCCGCGCGCTCGATTTTCGGTCGGGCATTGCGCACGCGCTGACGCTTCACGCTTTCGGCGGGTTTGCTCATCGGGACAGTCCTCATGCCGGTGCCTTGTGTCTAGTGAACACATACTCACTTATTGAAGGGGCGTCAAGCACAGGCAAAAGACGCGGTGCACCCACGCGGGCGAGTTATCGCTGACACCAATCGTCCTGCTCACCGCTCGCCCCGGCAGGCCAAAGCGGCTTCAGAGCGCTGGCCGGATCGGGCCGTGCGCACGGCCATGAACAAACTGGTCGACATATTCATTACCACTCTGGTCGATGTCGCTGGCCGGCCCGCGCCAGATGATCCGGCCCTCATACAGCATCGCAATTTCATCAGCGATCTTGCGCGCCGACGCCATGTCATGGGTGATCGACACCGCCGCCGCGCCAAGCGCCTTGACCTGCTCGATGATCAGGTCATTGATTGCGTCGGCGGTGATCGGATCGAGCCCGGTTGTCGGCTCATCGAAAAAGATCAGGTCCGGGCCGGTAATGATGGCACGCGCCAGAGCCACCCGCTTCTGCATTCCGCCCGACAGTTCAGCAGGCCTCTGGTCCGCGACGCTGGCACCGAGATGCACCTTGCGCAGTGTCTCGATCGCCATTTCGCGCGCTTCCTTGCGGCGCACACTCTGGCTGTGGATCAGCCGGAATGCGACATTTTCCCAGATCCGCAGACTGTCAAACAGCGCACCGGACTGGAACAACATGCCGACGCGGCTGCGCATGGTCTCGCGCTGGCGGCCTTCTGCACGGGTGACATCCTCGCCATCAAACAGCACCTGCCCGCCATCCGGCGTCATCAGGCCAAGCGCATTCTTGAGCATGACCGACTTGCCTGAGCCGGACCCGCCAAGAACCACCAGAGACGTGCCACGCGCAACATCGATATCGACACCGCGCAGGACTTCGAGCGGACCAAAGGATTTTTCCACGCCTTTCAGTTCGAGAATGGGCGCGCTCACAGTCCGATCTCCGTAAACAGTGTCGAAAGGGCATAATTGAGGGCCAGAACCAGCACCGCAGCCGACACCATCGACAAGGTTGCTGCCCGGCCGACACCGGTCGCACCCGCCTTGGACGCATCGCCATGATAACAGCCCATCAGCGCGATCACTGCGCCAAACAGCACGGCCTTGATCAGGCCGGCGGAAATGTCTTCGACCGTGACGAAATCAATCGTGTTGCGCAGATAGACCGTGCTGTCGAAATCCAGCCCCTGAACCGCCACGAGCCAGCCGCCCATCACTCCGATGATATCGGCGATCACCACCATCAGCGGCAGGGTCAGCACCGCTGCGATCAGGCGCGGGGCATAGAGGTAGCGATCCGGATTGGCCGACAATGTCTTCAGCGCGTCGATCTGTTCTGTCACCCGCATCGCCCCGATCTCTGCAGCGATCCCGGCCGAGACACGGCCGGCCAGCATCAGGCCGGTGATCACCGCGCCAAGCTCGCGGGTGATGCCGAGGACGACAATATTGGGAACGAACTGTTCCGCGCCGTAGCGCGCGCCGCCGGTATAGATGTTGAGCGCCAGCGCCGCACCGATAAAGATGGATGAAAGGCCAACCACCGGCAGCGAATAAAACCCGATCCGCACCATCTGCTTGGCAATCTCGCCGGGAAACCAGGCTGGGCTGAGCGCCGCGCCGATCACCCGACCGGCAAACACGCCAAGCCGTCCGACCTCGGCGAAAAGGCCGAGCATTGCTGCGCCGATCCAGCGTAACGGATTGGGAAATCCGCGCGCTCGAGTTTCAGTTTTCGATGACACGTTCGATCCGCGGTCCCATTCCGGTAAGAAGTTCATAGCCGAGTGTGCCGGCGCACGCAGCCTGATCCTCAAGCCCCGCTTTGTCACCGATCATCTCCACGAGGGCACCGGGTTTGGCAAGCCCTGCGGCTGCGCTCACGTCAAGTGTGATCAGATCCATCGAAACCCGGCCAATGATCCGGCAACGGACATTGCCAAGATAACCAAAGCCGGAATTTCCGGCTGAACGCGGAAAACCATCGCCATAACCCAGCGCAACAGTGGCCAGCCGCGCCGGCCCGCTGAGCACTCCGCTCGCGCCATATCCAACCGTCTCGTCCGCCGGAACATCACTGACCGCGAGAATCGGCGCGTGCAGGACAACCGCCGCAGCCAGTGCAATATCGCAGGCAGGGCTCGTCCCACCGCCATAAAGGCCGATCCCCGGACGGGTGACATCGCCGAGATGGTCGGGCCCGAGAAAATGCCCCGCCGTATTGGCAAGACTTGTCGCAACGCCAGGAAACTGCGCGGCAATCTGATGAAACGCCTTCAGTTGCCGCACGTTCAGCGCGTGCCCCGGCGCATCGGCGCAGGCATAGTGCGACAGAAGCAGGCGCGGCGCATGATGGCCTACCCTGCCCGCGACCTCAACCGCAGTTTCCGGGCGAAGGCCAAGCCGGTTCATTCCGGTATCAAAATGCAGCGCATAAGGCGCGCCGCCGGTCTCTTGCAGCCAGACAGCATGGCTCTCGAGCGTATTGAGAACCGGCCGGCAATCGCGTGCGGCCAGCGCCTGCCCTTCGCCCGGTCCAGCGCCGTGAAAAACATAAATGTCCGGGCCGGGACCAAGCGCTTGGCGCGCGGCGAGAGCTTCAAAACCATAGGCGACGAAGAAAGTCCGGCAGCCGGCCCCTGCCAGCGCGCGCGCAGTGGAGGCCAGCCCGGTGCCATAGGCATCAGCCTTGATCACAGCGCCTGCCTGCGCCGCCCCGGCGCGGCGTGCAAAGGCCTGCCAGTTGGCGGCAATGGCCTTCGGCCGGATGGTTGCGCGCGGACGGGTCTGCATGCCCGCGCTCAGGACTGCGCGTCATCGAGCAGCGCGCGCACATGTGCATCAAGATGGCGCTGGCGCAGACGCTTGGTGCGCTCGACCATCAGCACACGCTCAAGCCGGTCATAAGCGGCGTCGAGATCCTCATTGATGATGCAATAATCATAGCGCCGCCAGTGGCGGATTTCCGCGCGTGCATCGCGCATCCGCCGCGCAACGCCTTCCGGGGTCATGCCATCGCGCGCCGCCAACCGGGCCTCAAGCGCTTCGATTGAGGGCGGCAGGATGAACACCGACACGACATCATTCGGCATCTGGTCATGCAGCGCATCTGCGCCTTGCCAGTCGACGTCGAAAATCACGTCGTGGCCCTGCTCAAGATGCGCAACCGTATCGGCGCGCGGGGTGCCGTAATGATGATCAAAAACTTTCGCCCACTCGAGAAAGGCATCCGCGTCGATCATCTCCTGAAACGCCTCAGTGGAGCGGAAATGATAGTCGCGGCCATCGACCTCACCCGGCCGGGGCGCGCGCGTGGTCGCCGAGACCGACAGGACGACATCGCTGTGGCACGACAACAGCCGGCGCGAAAGCGTTGTCTTGCCGGCACCTGACGGGCTGGAAATCACGAGCATCAGACCGCGCCGGCTTGGGAGATCATTCGACATTTGCGACCTGCTCCTTGAACTGGTCATTGAGCGTCTTTAGCGCGAGTCCGGCATTGGTCA
>CAYUEM010000100.1:0-9501 GCA_964442925.1 uncultured Hyphomonadaceae bacterium | reverse complement strand
ACATGCGGCAATTGCCGGCCACGCTGAGCCGCTCATGATAGCAGAAGCGCGGGATTTCGGCACCCGCCGCCTCGCACGCCTGCATCAGCGTATAGTGGCGCGGAACTTCGATGTCGGTGCCGTCGACGTTGAGCTTGAAAGTGTCTGTCATGATCTACTCCGCCGCCTTTGGATCGCCATCATTCAGGTCGAGCCGTCGCTCGACGCGCTCCACACGGTCCTCAATACGGTCCAGCCGACGGTGCACGCCTGCCAGCCCTTCTTCCACATTTATAACCCGGACCTTGAGGTCGCGCACTTCGTCTGTCAGACGATCGACCTTTTCGTCGATCCGACGAAGATATACCAATACGATATTGTCAGGTTCCTCTGTCATTGCCTACTCCGCCGCCGTGCCCGCAGCTGCGCTTTTCGGCAGCAATGCAGGCGCGACCTTCGACACGTTGAGGATTTCAATACCGGTCAGTTCGCCATCGGACGTCACATCCAGATTTATGCCTTCATCTGTAACAATACAGTCGTCAGGCTTACGTTTGGAAATCTTCATGAAGATCGCGTCGGCCTCGGCGTCATAGGAATAATCAAGTGTCAGTTTCATCGGGGGCTCCATCTGGAGGTGTCGCAGTGCGATCCGGGTGGATCGAAATCACGACGATACGAGTCTCGCCTTCAAAGCGGTGGGGTATCCTGTAGTACGTGCCGGGATGCGTGCTGGGAATACCAAAGGCGCGAATGACGCCCGGATCATCTCCGGGGTGACGCTCGGTCCAGTCAGGCGCAGCGAGTATGCGTTCAACGTCCTCCGTAGAGATTGGATGCTCTCCCATGCGGATGATCGCATGTCGGGTGTAGAGGAAGGTGAAATTGTCATTCTCGGCCACACGCTCCCTACTCCGCCGCCAGGACCGCGCCCTGCACCAGTGCGCGCGGCGTCCGGTATTGGTCGATCCGCTCCTCGATCTCGTGGCGGAAATGCCGGATCAGCCCCTGGATCGGCCAGGCCGCTGCATCACCCAGCGCGCAGATCGTGTGGCCCTCAACCTGTTTGGTCACATCCAGCAACATATCGATCTCGTGATGGTCGGCCTCGCCTTTGGCCATCCGTTCCATAACGCGCCACATCCACCCCGTTCCCTCGCGGCATGGCGTGCACTGACCACAGCTCTCATGCTTGTAGAAATAGCTGATCCGCGCGATCGCCTTGATAAGGTCAGTTGACTTGTCCATCACGATCACCGCCGCCGTGCCGAGGCCCGATTTCAGGTCACGCAGCGTGTCGAAATCCATTTTTGCGTCAATAATCTGCTCGGCCGGCACCATTGGCACAGATGATCCGCCGGGGATCACCGCCTTGAGGTTGTCCCAGCCGCCGCGAACGCCGCCGCAATGGGTGTCGATCAGTTCTCGGAACGTGATCGACATCTCTTCTTCGACATTGCACGGCTTTTCGACGTGGCCGGAAATGCAGAAAAGTTTGGTGCCGGTATTGTTGGGCGCGCCAAAGCCGGCAAACCATTGCGCACCACGCCGCAGGATCGTCGGTGCCACGGCAATGCTCTCGACATTGTTGACCGTGGTCGGACAGCCATATAGCCCGGCATTGGCCGGGAAGGGCGGCTTTATACGCGGCTGGCCCTTCTTGCCTTCCAGGCTTTCCAGCAGGGCGGTTTCCTCACCGCAAATATAGGCGCCCGCGCCATGGTGGACATAGATATCGAAGTCCCAGCCATGGATATTGTCCTTGCCGACAAGTCTGGCGTCATAGGCCTCCTTGATGGCCGCCTCCAGTGCGTGACGCTCGGCGATATATTCACCGCGAATATAGATGTAGCAGGCATGCGAACGCATCGCGAAAGACGCAATCATGCAGCCTTCGATCAGCAGATGCGGATCGTGGCGCATGATTTCGCGGTCCTTGCAGGTGCCGGGTTCGGATTCATCGGCATTGACGACGAGATAATGCGGGCGATCGCCCACCTGTTTCGGCATGAAGGTCCATTTCAGACCCGTCGGGAAGCCGGCACCTCCGCGCCCGCGCAGGCCGCTGGCCTTGATCTGGTCGCAGATCCATTCCGGCCCGAACGACATAAGGTCTTTTGTCGAATTCCACGCGCCGCGCCTTTTCGCAGCCTCCAGTCCGGGATCGTGCCGGCCATAAAGATTGGTGAAAATCCGGTCTTTGTCCTGCAGCATCGAAACTTACCTCTGTGCCCGCACGAGCCTGATCAGGGCCGGTAAAATGAAGCCCGCGCCCAGCATCAACCCGCCAATCAACCAAACAAGGTTATCGGTCAGCAGATAACCCAGACCGCCCGCCAGAACGCAGGCTATATCCAGCAGGGCCGCCCTGAAAAGGCCTGCTCTTTCCGAAGCGACATTGCCCTGCGAGCCCATCAATCCCCGTCCTTCGTTCCGTCCGGCTCGGCTTTTGCAGGTTCCGGACGATTGGGGATTGCTGCCAGCGGTCGCGCACGCGAGCCATCGAAAAGCGCCGGATCGGTCAGCACATCGGTGCCACCAAACGCTTCTGAAAACACACGATCGATCTGCGGACCTGGCTCGACATCGGCACCATTGGCCAGCCGGTCGAGAATTTCCCTCAGGCTGTCAGCGGTCAGATCCTCGAAATAATCATCATTGATCTGCACCATCGGTGCATTCACGCAGGCACCGAGGCATTCGACCTCTTCCCAGCTGAGCCTGCCATCATCGGTGACCGTCATCTTGCGCCCGATCCGGCTCTCGCAGACCGTCTTGAGATCGCCGGCACCACGCAGCATGCAGGGCGTCGTTCCACAAAGCTGGACATGATATTTCCCGACCGGTTTCAGGCGAAACATGGTGTAGAAGGTCGCCACCTCGTAAACGCGGACATACGGCATTCCCAGACGGTCAGCCACCTCACGCATGGCAGGCTCGCTCAGCCAGCCGGCATTGTCCTTCTGCGCCAGCCACAATAGCGGGATCACCGCTGACTGTTTGCGGTCGTCTGGATATTTCCCGAGCCAGAACGCGATCGTCGGCTCGGTTTCGGCGCGAAAGGCGAAATTCTCGCCACCGGCCTCGATGTCAAATCGACGAAGCGCCATCACAGCCCCTCCATTGACGGCAGCACCACGCGCCCCGCCTCGTCAAATGTCCAATGTGGATTGTACGCCACTTCCCAGGCATTGCCCTCAGGGTCGGCGAAATAGCCTGAATACCCGCCCCAGAATGCCGTGTGCGGGGCCTTGGTGATTTCAACGCTGGCCGCGGCGAGCCGGTCGAATATTTCATCCACTTCGCCTCGTGAGCGGGCATTGTAGGCGAGCGCACAATTGCGGAAGCCCTCGGCAGGGCTTGCGTCCTGGCCCGCATCCTGCGCCAGCTTGTCGGCCTCCCACAGGCCAAGCACGAAACCGCCCATGTCAAAAATCGCCATCGCCTTCGGGCCGACATTGGTGAAACCGAGGACATCCTCGTAGAACGCCGTCATCGCCGCGCGATCGCGCACGCCAAGCGTGATGATGGACAGGCGTTGTTCGGGAAATACAGCCACTAGCGGTCAATCTCCCCGAACACGATATCCAGCGAGCCGAGAATGGCCGAGACGTCCGCCAGCATCATGCCCTTGCACAGATGGTCCATCGCATGCAGGTGCGGGAAGCCTGGCGCGCGCAGCTTGACCCGATACGGTCGGTTCGAACCGTCCGACACGAGATAGACGCCAAACTCGCCCTTGGGTGCCTCAACAGCGGCATAGACCTCACCCTCGGGCACATGGAAACCTTCCGTATAAAGCTTGAAATGATGGATCAGAGCTTCCATCGAGCGCTTCATCTCGCCCCGGCGCGGCGGAGCCACTTTTGAATTGGCTGCGAGCACATCGCCCGGCTCCAGTTTGTCGATGCATTGCCTGATGATCTCGGCCGACTGATACATCTCGTCAACGCGGCAGACATAGCGATCATAATTGTCGCCATTGCGCCCGACCGGAACCCTGAAATCCAGCTCGTTATAGACCTCATAAGGCTGCGCGCGGCGCAGGTCCCAGGCATGGCCCGATCCGCGCACCATGACCCCGGAAAAGCCCCAGTCGAGAATGGTCTTCATGTCAACAACGCCGATATCGACATTGCGCTGCTTGAAAATCCGGTTTTCCGAAACCAGCGCCTCGACCGCCTTCAGCTTTGCCGGGAACTGTTCGCACCAGTCATAAATGTCATCGACCAGCGCCTGAGGCAGGTCCTGGTGCACACCGCCCGGACGAAAATAGGCCGAATGCATGCGCGAGCCGGACGCGCGCTCATAAAAAACCATGAGCTTTTCGCGTTCCTCGAAGGTCCAGGTGATCGGGGTCAGCGCGCCAACATCAAGGATCTGCGTACCGATATTTAGCAGGTGACTTAGGATCCGCCCGATCTCGCAATAGATCACCCGGATCAGCGAGGCGCGGCGAGGTATTTCCAGCCCGACCAGTTTCTCGATCGCCAGACACCAGGCGTGTTCCTGATTCATCGGTGCGACATAATCAAGCCGGTCGAAATAAGGCAGACCCTGAAGATAGGTCTTGTATTCCATCAGCTTCTCGGTGCCGCGATGCAGCAGCCCTATGTGGCAGTCGACCCGTTCAACAACCTCGCCATCAAGATCAAGGATCATCCGCAGCACGCCATGCGCAGCCGGATGCTGCGGGCCGAAATTCAGAGTGAACTTGCGCGCGTCAACATCAACCGGTGTCATGTCATCGGCCATCAGCCTCACGAACCTCCGTTTTCGTCTTCAGCGATGCGCTGCTGCATCAGCTCCGGATCGCCGAATTTGCGAAGATAGGCTCTCTGGGCCTCACGGTCGGCACACGCGGCATCATACGTCGCGACGGCCGCATTCATGCCCTGCGCCTCACCGTCTGCCGCATCCATTGTTGCGAACCGGTTGTAGATGTCGCGCGTCGCGCCGGTCTTGACTGCTTCTTCACCGGGCACAACGTCGAGGATCGAGTTCCAGACGACAGCAACGCCGTCGGCTTCCTGAACGCCGCCCGCATTGAGCAGATACTCCGCCGACGCAAGACACAAGGCCGCACCTTCTATGCCCGAGCGCGCAGTTGGTGCCGGCTCGGCCGTCACTGACGGTTGCGGTGCGGTTTCGACAGGCTCGCTGGCTGTGCGTGCGCCCATGCCCGGAAAGGATGTTCCGGCACAGGCCGTGACGGTAAGCGCGGCAATCGCGCCTGATAAACTGCGCAAACTCATGTCTTCGCCTCCTCCGACGCATCCGCTTTCTCGTCACCTGGAATCACCGACGTCATGCCCTCCCATGGTGAGAGGAAATCGAAATTGCGATATTCCTGATTGAGCCGGACCGGCTCATAAATGACGCGTTTTTCCAAGTCGTCATAACGCACTTCGACATGACCTGTGAGCGGGAAATCCTTGCGCAGCGGATGGCCCTCGAAACCGTAATCGGTCAGAATACGGCGCAGGTCAGGATGACCGGAAAACGTGATCCCGAACATGTCGAATGCCTCACGCTCGAACCAGTTGGCGCAGGGAAAAACCGTGGTCAGGCTTGGCACCGACGTGGCTTCATCGGTTGCCAGCTTGAGCCGCAAGCGCTGGTTCATCCGCATCGACAGGAAGTGATAGACGACCTCAAACCGTTCCGAGCGGTCGGGATAGTCGGCCCCACAGATGTCGATCAGCGTCTCAAACAGGCAGAGATTGTCTTCCCGCAGGAATTTGACCACCTCGATTAGCCGGTCGCGCTCAATCCGCAGGGTCAGTTCGCCATGGCGCAACTGGTGCCCCAGCACGCTGCCATGAGCAGCATGCTCGATATGGCTGGCAAGATCAGCGAGATATTCGATCTGTTGGCTCATGCTGCGGCTTCTCGCTCCTAACGCTCGATCGAACCTTCACGGCGGATTTTTTTCTGCAATTGCAACAGCCCGTAGACCAGAGCCTCGGCGGTTGGCGGGCAGCCGGGAATATAGATGTCAACCGGCACGATCCGGTCGCATCCGCGCACGACAGAATAACTGTAATGATAGTAGCCGCCACCATTTGCGCACGACCCCATCGAGACGACATAACGCGGCTCGGGCATCTGGTCATAGACCTTGCGCAAAGCCGGGGCCATCTTGTTGGTCAGAGTTCCGGCAACGATCATCACGTCGGACTGGCGCGGGGTTCCACGCGGGGCCATTCCGAACCGTTCCAGATCATAGCGCGGATTGCCAGCCTGCATCATCTCGACGGCGCAGCAGGCCAGCCCGAACGTCATCCACATCAGCGAGCCGGTACGCGCCCAGGCGATCAGGTCATCGGCGCGCGCGGTGAAGAAACCCTTGTCGGCCAGCTCATCAGACAGACCCGCAAAGAATGGATCGTCAAGGCGAGGATTGTGTGTGCCCTTGACGCCCGCACGCGTGTCCAGCGCATAGGGTTTGAAATCACTGTCTGCCATCTTATTCCCACTCCAGCGCGCCGCGGCGCCATTCATAGACAAAACCAACGGTCAGCACCGCCAGGAAGACCATCATCGACCAGAACCCGAAAACACCGATCTCTCCGAGGCTTACCGCCCATGGAAAGAGAAAGGCGACCTCAAGATCGAAAATGATAAACAAGATCGCGACAAGATAGAAGCGAACATCGAACTTCATCCGAGCATCCCCGAAGGCCGGGAAGCCACATTCATAGGCCGAATTTTTTTCCGGATCGGGCTTTGACGGCCCAAGGACAGCCGCCCCGATGATGAACAAGACCGACAATGCGAGCGCAAAGACCAGAAAGATGATCACAGGCAGATAGTCGAGAGCGAAGCGTTCGATATCAGTCATTAGTGAGCTTACCTCGTGGAGTTGACGTGTCCGCCGGTCAGATGCCGCAACTAGACCGCTTTTGACCACGGCGCAACTGCGACCCAAGAGGGAAACTAACGCACATTTGCCGCTTGTCATGTGTCGGCGGCTGCGACCTTGGGTCACGATCATGTGTGGCGCAGACCAGGCATTCGCGACCCATCCGGTCCAATCGATTGCCTGTTGCAAGCGCCTCGGTTAATGCCAGTAGACATGCTTGTCGCGCGGCCACAGACCACACTGGAGACGGATCGAGTATGACCCACCGCATGAGCAAGATCGTAGCCACACTCGGGCCGGGCAGTCGCGGCCCGGACAAGGTCAGGCTGCTGGCACAGGCCGGCGTCGATGTCTTCAGGCTCAATTTCAGCCATGGCGAACACGCAACCCATGAACAGACGGCGCAGGCGGTGCGCGCGGCGGAAAGCGCGGTCGGTCGTCCACTGGCTGTTCTTGCCGACCTTCAGGGACCGAAAGTGCGTGTCGGCAGTTTTCCGGACGGTGAAATCCGGCTCGGCTTTAGTGGTAAATTTACGCTCGTCGCTGCCGAATCAACAGATCAGCCGGACACGATCCCGGTGCCGCACCCGGAAATCCTCGCCGCGCTGGAGGTTGGCGACCAGATTCTCTGCAATGACGGGCTGCTCTCGCTGGAAGTGATCGAGGCGGGCGACACGCCCCGCGTCAGGAGCCCGTTCCCGGGCAAGCTGTCCGACAAGAAAGGCTTTACCGTGCGCGGCAAGGCCCTGCCTGTCCGTGCCCTGACCGAAAAGGACGAGGCCGACCTTGCCTATGCCATGCAGCTTGGCGTCGAGTTTGTCGCGCTCAGCTTTGTCCAGACCGCGCAGGACCTGCACGAGACGCGCGCACGCATCTCCAACGGCGCGCTGCTCATCGCCAAGATCGAGAAGCCGGCGGCGATCACGAATCTCGACGAAATCATCGCAGCAGCCGACGGGGTGATGGTCGCGCGCGGCGATCTCGGCGTGGAATTTCCCGCCGAGCAGGTACCAATCATCCAGCGGCGGATCGTGCGCTGCGCCCGCGCAGCCGGCAAGCCGGTGATTGTCGCCACGCAGATGCTGGAATCGATGATCGAACACGCCGCCCCGACCCGCGCGGAAGCCAGCGATGTCGCAACCGCGATCTATCAGGGCGCAGATGCCGTCATGCTTTCGGCTGAAACCGCGGTCGGACGCCACCCCGCCACCGCTGTGTCGATCATGGCGCGGATCATCTCTGCGACCGAAGCGGCTGAGGATTATCCACGCGCGCTCGCCCAGTTCGCCGGTGAGGCGCCGCAGGAAACCGCGATTGATGTTGTGGCCGACGCGGCGCTGCGGCTGGCTGAAGCCGAAGGGGCGAGCGCACTGGCGCTGCGCACAGGTTCAACGCGCCGGCTCGCGCGCTTTTCCCGCCAGCGTGGCCGGGTTCCGGTGCTTTATGGCTCGGGCGACACCACACGGCTGCGCCGCGCGGCGCTGCTCTGGGGCGTGCAGGCCTATCGCCTCGACACTCCGGAAGACCGCAACTGGATGAGCACCCTGCGCAACCTTGCCGGACTGGAAGGCGCCATCGCATGGTCTGCATGGAAAGGTGAGGATGATGAGCGCGTCACCGCCTGGGAAATCGGTGTCGAAAGCTAGCCAGCTGCTGAAAAACCAGGTCACGCGGCCCATCCTTCGAGACGCGGGCCTGGTGGCCCGCTCCTCAGGATGAGGCTTCGAGACGCAGCCGTGCCGGTCGCTCCTCTTCGATGAGAAATCTCATAGGTTTTCCTCATCGGTGAGGTGCGAGCGAAGTGAGCCTCGAAGGACGAGGAAAACCCGGAGACGTGTCTTTCAGCAGCCTGCTAAGCCGGTCTGACCTGCACAACCGTTGATTTCGCCCCGACGACGACCACCGAAGCCTCGATCGGGATCGGTGTTCCGTCCGCGCTTTCGGCCAGCCATTCACTGTCACCGATCTTGACCCGGCCCTGACCCCCGGCGATTTCGCGCACAACGATGCCATGCGCGCCCTCCAGCCGGTCCATCCGCTTGTTCAGCCCGGCCATTCCCGGCCCGCCCGTGCGCATCGAGGCAAACACAGTGCGCCCCAGCACGATCAGCAAAAGCGCGGCAATAAAGAACACAACCAGCTGGATTTCCCAGCCGCCAAGCTCCTGTGGAGCGAAGCCGGCCCACAGCGCGGTGGCAACCGCACCGATGGCCACCATAAGCAGGTCGAACGTGCCCAACGCCATCTCGATAAAGAAAAGCACCAGCGCCAGCGCGAGCCAGTGCCAGATCGTCAGTGGCAGGATCCATTCAGCCATCGGCGCTCTCCTCAGTCCGCATTACGGGTTGGCGGGACAATGCCATTGCCATTGCGCGCGCCCTCAGTCCGGCTGACATTGGCGGCCTTCGCGCTGTCTGTCAGCGAGCGCACGCCCTCGATCGCACCGATCAGCGAGGAGAATTCCGCCGGGATGATCACCGTCTTCTGTTGCGGGGACTCGGCCAGTTTGGCGAAGGCCTGCACATAAGCCTGGCCGAGGAAATAATTGATCGCGTTGACATCCCCGCGCGCGATGGCCTGGCTGACCATGGCGGTGGCTTTGGCTTCGGCTTCGGCCTCGCGTTCGCGCGCCTCGGCATCGCGGAAAGCCGCTTCGC
>CAYUEM010000099.1:0-9615 GCA_964442925.1 uncultured Hyphomonadaceae bacterium | reverse complement strand
CCCATTGATTTCCAAAGACTAAAGGCACAGCCAACGGCAGAAGAAAGAAGCCTGCGACCGAAGCAGGTATTCCTACCGACATGAGAGTCAGCACGACACTCTTAAAACTAGAATAAGCCTTCTCCGGTTGATCTCGGATCACTGAAGCTAAATCGCCCGTGAAAACTTGACCTAATGCAACAGCAATGATCCCAACTGGCAACAGGACAAACCGTTCGACAAGAGCGTACTGCCCTATGACCGCATCCCCGAACAACTTCGCGAAGGCTAGCGTGGGGATAAAGCCGACAAGTGCTGACAAAAAAGTCCCCGGAAAGCTCAGGAGTGGAAACTGCCTGTGTTCGACAGCTTCATTTCGCAACGCACCTTGCGGGGGCGATGATAGAATAACACGTCTAAGGGGCCGGTTGGTTCCGACAATCGTAGCAGTGCCGACTATACGTCCCACCATATCGGCTATGATCATGCCGACAGCAGAAACAGGTCCCAGTGCGAAACCTAGAGCCGCTCCGACAAAACCAAAACTTTGACTAAGCTTGGATTTGGCAGACAACCCATACTCGCGGTTCCTGATTGGAAGGTAGCTGACGGCTTGGTACATTCCACCGACAAACATCGCCGGCGCAAGAAAAAAGAGAATTAAACTTAAGCCATCAAGGTGATCCTTAAGCAAGTCGTATCCCAGCCAGATCACTAATGTTGTTACGGCTGAAGTGAACAGAATTATTCGCAGGACCAATGCAATCAGATGTCTGAATGATTCCTCAGATTTTGCGCTCAGTAACCCAAATTCATAGCGAACTGCAACAACCACCAGCAGAACATTCAGCGAGGAAACGTAGACTTGGTATCTCCCAAAGTCTTCTGGCGAATAAAGACGTGTCAGCAGCGGCATTGCAGCCAAGCCGATCAACTGGGCAACAATCGTTCCCGTCAACACGATTGAGATATTCTTGAGCACTAACCGCTATGAGCCGTGATGTTTGATCTGAATAGCCCATACACTTGTCGATACCGTTTGTTAGCGCCCCGAGCCCCCCTAACTCGCAGAGCCTGATATGACCTAACGATCTTTCTAAAATGCCGAAACATTATCACTATGTAGCTTGGCTCCAGAAGTTTTTCCTTTTATTCTGTCGCAGAAGTATGTTATTCTTACCTTGGCTTCCAAACTGGAACCAGGCACGATCCATTGGTCTATCAATAGGAAAAAACGCCAAGTCAGGCGTTGAGGAATTCGACTACCGCCTCGATGACTGTAGCTGTCTGGCGTTCAATCATCTCTGGGAAAATGGGTAAAGACAAGCAGTGAGATTGAAGTCGATAGGCCACGGGAAAGTCTTCGGGTTGTGTATGATATCGATCATAGCAAGGCAAAAAGGGGAGAGCGCGGGGATAATTAACCGCAGTCTGGATCCCCCTATCTTTCAGATGGGCCGCCAAGCTATCCCGATCCTCATGCAACACCACATAAAGATGATAGACATGCGTCCGGCCTTCGGCTTCTTTCGGCAAGCGCAAATTGGCAACGCTTCTCAACCCTTCCCGGTACGAGGCGGCAATATCACGTCGGCGGGAAGTCCAAGCTTGTAGAAACGGCAATTTTACACTGAGGATCGCAGCCTGTAGTCCATCAAGGCGGCTATTGATACCTTCAATCTTGTGATCGCCTTTCTTGATGCCGCCATGGCGGGCAAACATGGCCATCTTAAGCGCAAGCGCGGAATCGTTGGTAATCAACGCCCCCGCATCGCCCATAGCCCCAAGGTTTTTCCCGGGGTAAAATGAAAATGCTCCAACCGTACCAATCGTGCCGACGGTTCGATCTCCACATGTTGCTAGATGAGCCTGAGCGCAATCTTCAATGACCCAGAGGCCATGACTATTGGCGAGTGTCATGATTGCGTCCATGTCGGCGGGTTGTCCGTACAAGTGAACCGGAATAATCCCCACGGTCCGTGGCGTGACCAACTCCGCCAACTTCTTGACGTCAAGCGTGTACGTGTGCGGGTCCACGTCGCAGAAGACGACCTTGCCGCCGGCTTGGGTTACTGTTTCGCTCGTCGATATCCATGACATCGCCGGCACGATCACTTCATCGTCAGGCTGTACGCCAAGCGCACGCATGGCGATATACAACGCGTCCGTACCATTCGCAGCAGATACACAGTGGCTGGCTCCCATAGCCGCAGCAAATTGCTCTTCAAAGGCCTCAACCCGCGGGCCGCGAATGAAAGCACTCTCCGCAATTACGGCGGCAATCGCGTCGTCAATCTCCGTACGGATGGATAAATACTGTTTGTGCAAGTCGGCAAAAGGTACTGGGGTCAGGGTCACGTCGTTTTGTTCCTTCAAACTGCGGGAGTCAGCGGCAAGCTTCTCGCTGGGTTGCCTGCGTATACGCCGGGTACTGTAATCGATTTCGTGACTACAGCGCCCGCGCCAATCACTACATCATCGCAGATCTCCACGGGCATAATCGTTGCATTAGATCCGATCGAAACACGGTTACCAATCTTGGTCGGCCTCCACATTTCTTTTCTGCCCATGGCCGGTCCGCCGGACGAGAATGTGTCATTCACGAACATGACCCCGTGTCCGACAAAGCAGTCCTCGCCAATCGTCACAAGTTCACAGACAAATGTATGAGACTGAACTTTTGTGCGTGCACCGATGATCACATCTTTTTGTATTTCGACGAATGGACCGATAAAAGCTTCATCGCCGATGCTGCATCCATAAAGATTGCAGGGCTCAACAATTGTCACGTCCGCACCGAAATCGACATTTTCAATGCCCACTGAATAGCGCTTTTCCGGTCCGGAACTATCCTGAGGCATGATCACACCGCAGATTTTCCAAGCCGCGCAAGCTTGGGCTTGAACCTGAGTGATACCTTTCTGCCAGCCTCGACAGATTCGTAGATCGCATTGATCAGTTCTAAGCTCCGCCGCCCTTCCAAGCCATCGACCAGATTCTTTCCGTCATTTCTGATCGCGTCGACGACATGCTCGTAGAAGGCTTGATGACCAAAACCGTAGACGTTTGGCGGATTCACTGAGAAGCGTGTGCGGACTTCGTCATCTCCTGGCTCAGGGTTGACGAAGTTCCAGTGTTTCATTTCATTGACAGCAAAGCCTCCGATCTCCACAGACCCTGTCTCGCCCAGAATGGAGATCGAACCTTCGAGGTTTTTTGGTCGTACTGCGGTCGTCGCTTCGATTATACCTAGCGCTCCGTTGGCAAATTGCAGCATCACAACGGCGGTATCCTCAGCTTCGATATCGGCAAGGGCAGTGCGCGTCATGGCAAAGACGCTTTCGACTTCGCCCATCATCCATTCGAGTAAGTCTACATGGTGGCTGGCCTGGTTAGTGAGCACACCACCATCGAGAGCCCATGTTCCTCTCCAAGCATCTTGATCATAGTAACTTTGAGGCCGGCACCAACGGACCCTGACAGTACCCATCACCAGCTTGCCGAACCTGCCAGATTCTAAAGCATGCCGGAGCTTGATTACGGGCACGTTGAAGCGATTTTGCTTGATCACAAACAGTTTGATCCCGGCTCGATCGCAAACTCGGATCATCTCGTCTGCGTCAGCCAGTGTCAGAGCCATGGGTTTTTCAACCATGACGGATTTACCATAGCGGGCGAGCTCGATCACATGGCGGGCATGATATCCGCTCTCGGTCAGAACGACGACAACATCCGGTTGCTCGGCTTCCATCATCGAATGCATATCGGTATAAGCCGGTATGCCATACTTCTCGGCTCTGGCCTGCGCCTTTGTCTCGACGACGTCGCATACAGCGCACAGTTTCGCGCCCGGGATTTGCCCCTCACCCAGAAGCTGCGCGTGGCGCATGGAAATCCGACCGCAACCGACAAGTGCAAATTTCAACATTAAACCAACTCCAATCTTCAATCCGGTATGACGTTGCAGGAGAAGCATTCACACCGCCCAACAGCGGCCGAGCTAAGCCTGTTTAACTGAAACAGGCGTTTGGCGAACAGTCTGGAGATACCCGGCCCTTGATTGCCCCTGATCTGATCATTTTCAGTCTCCCCCACGCCCGATAACACCGATCCTCTTGCTTGATCCCGCGCGCTTCGCGCGCATGGATCGTGCTCAGGGCTGTCTTGTTTGACCCCGCGCGCTTCGCGCGCATGGATCGCGCTCAGGGCTGGGCGAAGGCCCGAAAAGTGCGAAGCGGTCTCGCGGTTAAGCCATATCGACCACTTAAAATGGTGTGCTCAGCTGCTATTCCTCGCCTTCGGCTCGGGCAGCTTGCGCCGGCGCGTTGCTTGTGGGGCGCGCTGTAACTGGGACTGCCCTATAAAAACGAGTAAGTTGCTTGCCTGATCCCGCGCGCTTCGCGCGCATGGATCGTGCTCAGGGCTGTTTTTAGCTTTTGCTCGGCGCTGATCACGGCTTCGCTGCGGCGCCTGCGCCGGCGCGTTGCTTGTGAGGTGCGCTGTAACTGGGATGTGTCTTTCTTGCCTGATCCCGCGCGCTTCGCGCGCATGGATCGTGCTCAGGGCTGTCTTGCCTGATCCCGCGCGCTTCGCGCGCATGGATCGTGCTCAGGGCTGTCTTGTTTGATCCCGCGCGCTTCGCGCGCATGGATCGTGCTCAGGGCTGTTTTTTTTGATCCCGTATCGCTGCGCTCACATGGATCGCGCTCAGGGCTGTCTTGTTTGATCCCGCGCGCTTCGCGCGCATGGATCGCGCTCAGGGCTGCAGGCAGGTGTGGTCAGGACAAGCGCGACGCGGTTTCGCGATCAAGCCATACCGACCAGCAAGAGGCGCGAGCGGCGCGAAAGGTGTGCGGCGGTCTTTAGGTGAGCCAGCGTGCCAGGACGGGTTTGCGTCCTTGTCGGCGTGATGACACACACAGCCTGTCGGCGTTTGGGTGCGCGCGAGCCGTCGAGTGCTTGCGGCGTTCGCAGGCGCAAGACATTCAGGTTCGCGACCGGCCCTTGACACATACTCGCCTCGCGCGGGCACTAACGCTAACGTTGAAAAATTTAAACGGCCGCGAAAAGGTGTGGCTGGCCTACGGCTACCGCACCCGAGGTGACGCTGTTTCGTCATCCCCAGGCCGGTCAGCACCTTCGTAAAGCAGCCACGAATTGCAGCGTCAACAGTCATCTTTCATTCATATTGCGGCAGCGCGCTGCGCGAAATGCCGCCTGGCCCGGCCAGACTGGCCTGCCCTGCCCTGGCCTGGCCTTGCCCCCTGCCCTGGCCTTGCCCCCTGCCCTGGCCTTGCCCTGGCCTGGCCCTGGCCTGGCGCCTGCTCAGCGGCAGTCGGGGCGCGCGCCCTGTGCCGGCACACCATCTGATTTTGCGCAGCTTTCGCGGTGCGCGGCGGCGATCAGTGCTTCGCGGGCCTGCGGTGTGTCACCCAGCGCGAGCGGCACGCGCACCTCGATCGGGTATTTTGCCGCGGGAACCTCTGCGGGCGCGCAGACAAAGCTGCAGGCAAGCGCCTCTGCCTGCGGCTCTTGCCGCAGCGCTTCTCCCGGTATCTCTTCTGGCGGCCTCTCTTCTGGCGGCGTCGCTTCGCGCGTCGCAGCCTGCCGCGCAAGTTTTGGCTCATCATCCGCCGGGTCTTGCCGGCCGTCTGTTGCCTGGGGGGCAGGCCCCGGCGCGGGCGCTGCGTGCGGTGTCTCTACCGGCCCAGGGGTGCGCGCGCCTGGCAGGGGTGAAGGCGCGCCGCGGCGCGGTGCCTGGCTGCCCGGTAAGGCGCGCGGCGTGGCAGGCAAGCGCACCGGCGCGCCGCTTTCGGCCAGGTCCAGCTCAATGAGTTGCGGGCGTGCGGGCTCGCCAAGCCGAAGCGCACGCAGCCGCATTGCGCCGGGCTCACCGACTAGCCGGGCGGCCGCGATCGCGCCGGGCAGCGCAAGGTCACGCGATGAGACCTGACCTGCACTGTCCCAGGAAAGGACTGTCAGCCTTGGCGCATCCTCGCTCCTGGCCAGCACGACCTGCCCGCGCCCGGCGGCCACGATCTTCGCGCGCGCGCCCAGCCCGGCCCCGGAGAGGTCGACCTGCGTGCGCACGCTGCCAGACCCGTTCACGATCCGCAGGCGCGCAGTGTCGGCAAAGGACTCAATAACCACCAGCGCGCCGCCCGCCTGCATATGCAGGCCGAGCACGCCATAGCCCGCATCTGCCGGCCCGAGGGTCTGCGCGGTGACCGCGCCGGAAAGATCCAGGCGCGTGAGCACGCCGCGTCGCAAGTCCTGGCCCGCCAGTGTCGGCGCGAGCGTGACAGCCTCACCGATCTGCGAGACCGCCAGGCCAGCCTCTCCGCGCACACCATGACCGCTGAGCGGGCGGCGCCACAGGCGCGCGCCTTGCAAGCTGTAAGCGGCCAGCGAGCGCTCATGCGGGCCCGGGCCTGGCCAGAGCGCATGGACAAGCCCCTCTGAGACATTCAGCCGGATCGGCCCGGGCGCGCCCCGGCTGGCTGTCTCGATACGCACCCATGCCAGATCGCCCTGCCCTTCGATCCGGGCGAGAAACGCGCCATCGCCCTGGCGCCCGGCCAGGAGGAGACCGGCCCGCTCGATCGGCGCGAAAGCCTCCACCTGCCAATCGGGCGGAAGCGGAACAGCAACCTCGCGGATGGCCGCGCCGCGCGCATCAAAGACAAAAACGCGCCGCACACCTGCAGGGCTCTCGCCGAGCAGAAAGGCCCGCTCATCTGCAAGATGCGCCATGGCAGGCGCGAACCCTTCGGGCATCTCGATCCCATGGCGGGTGATTGCGGTCATCGAAACCGTTTCGGGCGGATCAACAGGCCCGGCCCTGAGCGGTCCGCCTGACAGGACACCTGGCCCCGAGACCGCGAAAATGACCGCAAGGCTGGCAAGCACCGACACCACAGCCGTGAGGGTCAGCGCAACCACGAGGCGCCGGTTTTTCGGCCGCATCCTGGGCAGCGAAAAGGCCGCGATGTCGCCGGCCACATCACTGTCCGGGCGCATGAATTTTCCGCAGGACGGGCACTCGAGATGCCCGTCACTGGCCTTCATTTCGACAAGGCATTCAGAACATAGCATTGATCAGGACACCCGTTTGCTCTGGCCGCTTGGAGCGGGCTGCGAAGCTTCAGGACCTTTATGGGCCGTCACGTGACCGAGTGGCAAGGTTAAGACCCACTCAAAAAATAGTGGCTCCGGCTGTCCACGTGTGTAATTGTTACAGCCAGCAAACGGTTGGAAAACGATGTCACGACGAGCCGGGCCCAGACCACACTCCAATCACCCAAGGCGGCAGCGCGAAGACCCGTCCGCGCGCATCCTTGACATATCCCATCCAAGGCCGGTTACGCTCGACATGTCGTCGCTGAGCGGTGAGGTCTGGGATATAAGGCGGATACAGGACTATCTGACAGACACGGTAAATGAAATTCTCACCTTACGCCATGTGCCGCGCGGCGATACCAACCCGCCCGGCATGGAGATTACCGTGCCGGCGATCGAAGCCATGCGCTATTTGCCCCTTCGTCGCGAAATCGCCGCTCTCATTGCCACGACGATGGACGCGCGGCGTTGCGACGAGGCTCACCCGGCCTTCCTGAATATACTGAGCCAGCTGACCCGAGACGAAATTCGCCTGCTGGATAGCTTGCCCGGCAAGGACAGAATTCTCCCGATTGCCAACCTCTATGTCGAGGTGGCCCGCAAACGCACAGACGTGCTCTATCGCAACATTGTTCCCCAGCCGCTTGCCGATGTGTGCAGCGTCAAGGCCCGCATTCCGAAATATATCGATAATCTGCGCCGCCTGCAGTTGATTGAAGAGCCAAACGACTTTGCGATCCCAGCCGGGAAACTCTACGCCCAGATCGTCAGCCAGCGCTTCTGCAGCGAGATTGTCAATCAACGTGGCATGCGCCAGAAGACCCGAATTGAACGTCGTGTGATATGCCTGTCGGACTTTGGCGCTGCCTTTCGCAATGTCTGCATCGCCTGAGGCGCTGCGCATGATGGGCGCGTTGCAAACGCTCGAGATGTCAGCGCCGTTAAGCGTGTCCAGACCTGATCCTTGAGCACACCGGCGACCAGAACGGGGATCCCGGCTCTCATCAGCCGCTGTCGATAATTCGGGAAACCCGGGGCGGCCTTGATTGCGTTCGCAGACCGCTCACAAAGAAAAGCCCCGTTACGTTTGCGTACCGGGGCAAGACTCATTCCTGTGTCAGCACGCGTGGCTCGGTGTCAATCGGCATTGAATCTTGACCCCTTGTCGGCGCCCAATATTGCCCCCCTGGAGCTAATACCAATTTGCGCGGATGAAGACTCATCTGCGGTTACGGTGCATGGGGCGCCGACGCGCAGTCGCGCTTGCCCGGCGCGGCAAGGATCGGTTCCGATCCATGCCGCCTGGTATAAGCGGGCCCGGCGCTGCGTGGTCCTCATGTCACGCAGCAGCGACGGGCCAGCGGGAGGGCAGTTTGCGCTATGCCCGGTTCTTCAAGCGCCAGCTTTCATTGCCGGTCTCGACGATCTCGCAATGGTGGGTGAGCCGGTCGAGCAGCGCGGTGGTCATCTTTCGCGTCGCCGAAGACGCTCGGCCACTCACCGAACGCGAGGTTGGTCGTGACGATGATTGAGGTTGCGTTCGAAGAGCTTGCTGATCAGGTGGAACAGGAGCTGATCGCCGGTCTGGGCGGACGGGAGATAGCCAAGCTCGTCGGGAGTGAGCCATCGCGTCGCCATGCGTTCGAGACCGATGGCGAACAAGTCGAGGCGGGAGATCAGGTCCGCGGCGGCCCTGCCGTTCAGCGCGGGCTGCTGCGTCGAGCGTGTTGACGAGATCCACGACGTTAAAGAACCTTCCCCGGCGGCCGTTGCGGATGCAGGCACGTGCGATGTGCCATATTGGGTGCTGTAAACACGGCCAACGAAGGGAGCCCTCCATGGAGACGATTACCACAATCGGTATTGATCTGGCGAAATCTGTTTTTCAGCTGCACGGTGTTGACGCCGAGGGTCGTCCCGCCTTGCACCGTCAACTCCGGCGCAGTCAGATGCTGGAGTTCTTTCAGCGCCAGCCCGCCTGCCTGATCGGCATCGAAGCCTGCGCCAGTGCGCATTACTGGGCCCGCGAGCGGATCAAATTTGGCCATGATGTATGGCTGATGCAGCCCAGCTATGTGAAGGGCTACGTCAAACGGCCAAGTGAGGCGGTTGAGAAATCGTGGACGGACCCGCGATTTCCCGCCGAACGACAAGGCCGGCGGCGAGGCGATTTGCGGTGAGGCGTGACCGTGGCCCCAGTGGGGCCGCGTAAGCGCGCCGAACGTGTCACGCCCCTCGATGCGGTTTGTCCCCATCAAGAGCGAGGACACGCAGGCGCTGCTCAGGACGCACAAGGCGCGGGAGTTTCTGGTGCGCCAGCAGACCCAGATCGTGAATGCCATGCGTGCGCATCTCGGTGAATTCGGCATCGTGGTCGCGAAGGGCATTAATAGTGAGGAGGATCGGAAAACGATCCGGGGGGGGCTGTTGAAAAAGTTGCTTCAGGTGTGCGCTGAGACGGATCGAGCGGCGTTCCATGCGATGATCAATCGGAACAAAAGCATGATTGCGGCCCCC
>CAYUEM010000098.1:0-9883 GCA_964442925.1 uncultured Hyphomonadaceae bacterium | reverse complement strand
ATCGACACCGGCGCGCCGAATGCGAAGCTGCTGTCTTCCACCGCATCATCCACGACCGGAGCGGTGTTGACAGTTTCACCCACAGGCACGCCGGATGGGTTGGTCAGGTAGACCGGGTCACTGACCGGTCCGACCGCAACCTTGCCCGCAGCGCCCGGATCGCTGGCATCGATAATGACCGACGCTGCCACGGCAATCGGTGCGATGTCGATATCGGCGAAGTCGACCCCGCTCGGTGGCGTGTTGAAGTTGAAACTTCCCGCCGGCACGGTAACGGTTCCATCCGCTCCGATCACGAGGTCGATCGTCTGGACATTGACCGCATTGTTGACCTGGAAGTCCGGTTGGGTCGCGGCCAGTCGGTCGGCAACAAGGGCGGCGACCCCGCCTGCAGTGTTCACGACCGGGTTGAAGCCGTGCATCAGAACCACGCGGACGTCTGCGCCCGGCTCGCCGCTGACGATGATGACCGGCTCGGTTCCGCCATAAGTGGCCTCACTGTCGCCGGCTTCGAAACCGTTCACCGTGACCGAGGCCGCTTCAGACGCGCGCCCCTGAACCGCTTCGCCGACACTGCCGGCCAGGCTGCCATCGCTTTGCAGATAACCCTCAGCGGTGGTTCCGTCATCGAACCGGACGGTGAATTTCGCGCCGACCAGTTCCGCGCCAGAGACCCCGCCGACATCCCAGCCGTCAATTGCCCCGGCATCAATCGCCGACTTGTCGATTCCGGCGAGCGAATTTGGATCCATGTCGCCTGAAAAACTGACACTCTCGCCAGACTGGAAACCGCCTTCGGTGCCATCGAACCGGATCACCAGGCCCTCGAAACCACCTGATGAGGCCTTCCCGAAGCCGGTGGTGTTGTCGAGCGGCTGGACGCCGGGAAGAAAATAGCTGCCTTCTGCGCCCGGAACGAAGAAGCCGCCGGTTCCATTGCCCGTTTCGGTGTTGACCACGAACGGTTTCGAAATCGTGTCGCCGCCCGAGCCGTCGAAATCGAACACCGTGTCGCCGAAAATCGCCGAGGTCACATCGATGACAACGGCCGCGACCTGTTTGTCGCCTGTATTTGTCAGCTGGAAGGAACCGGGGCCGAAATTCGACGCGTTGACATTGTTGATGCCGGGCATGACCGACAGCACGACGGAACCAATGGCATCACCGGAATAGCTGCCATCAGCATCGACATTGTCGAGGCTGGCAAGGATCGCCTCACCGGTGCTGAGATCGACGTCGACATCGCCAGTGCGCTGCAATGAAAGTTTGTCGATCCGGGCGAACTCGCCGCTCTCTGAGGCCCCCGTGATCGACAGGATGGAGCCTTCACCAATCTCGACATCGCGGAAGATGATGGTGCGCAGGTTTGCAGCCTGCGCCGCATTGCCCGGACCGTCATTGTTGAACACCCAGCTTCCGGCTTGAACCCCGTCAACCGAGAGCGAGGCCGAAGCGGTTCCGTCATTCTCATCGAAATACGTCACGGCGATATCATAGACGCCCGGCGTGACACTTTCGGGCAGTTCGGTCGAGACCGTGCCGCTGGCTTCAACATCCAGCCGGATCAGTGCGCTTCCCGACGCATCAATGGCGACCTGCTCGAAAAAGTTGCTGTCATTGAGGCCGGTAAAGTCCTCTGCTTCCAGTTCGATCGGGTTGCCGGATGGCGGGGGCGTCACGTCTTCACTGACAATTGTGAATGTCGAGCTGGCGGCTGCGGTGTTGATCACCCCGACACTGGTCGAGACCAGTTCAAGCGTGAAATCCTCATCCGGTTCAACCGCGTCATCATTGAGGATTTCAAGGATCAGCGAGGTTTGAGTCTGTCCGGCGGGGATGGTGATTTCGCCGTTCGGCTGGAACCGGAAATCGCTGCCCGGTGTCGCTGTGCCGCTCAGCTGATAGGTGATGGTGACATCCTGATCCGCCGGCGCTGACAGTGAGATCGTCAGCACCGCTGCATCTTCGTCCTGTTCGGCAAAGACCAGCGTTGAGATCGGGTCGAGAGAAACGACCAGAGGCAGTTCGAAGCCGACAGGCGCGCTTGCCGCGGCCACGCCATTTCCGGCAAGATCGATCACCGAACCGGTCGCCAGCGCAGCGGTCAGCTCGCTTCCCGGCCAGCCACCCGCTGGAGCTTGGAACGTATAGAGGGCAATTCCGGTTGCCGGGTCAAAACTGACCGTGCTGGCGGCCAGCGGGCCGGCAAGACCGGGGCCGGACAGGCTGAGATCGCTGGCGTCGATGCTGGCCCCGTCAAGGGCGGTATCGTCGGCGAAAGCGACACTGATGACGATATCGGCACCCGGATCGGTTGTCGGGGCGGGCGGCGTAATCGTGGCGGTGGGGGCGGTTGTATCCGCCTGAGCCACCTCATAGACCGCGATGGCATTGACCGTGCCGCGATCAGCGATCCCTTCCCATGTGATGTCCAGCGTTCCGTTTTCGCCCGGATCAATCGCATTGGGCAGGCTGATGACAAGACCCTGGGTCAGGTCGCCGCCAAGCGCCGTGAAGATGTCGAAATCATCAAGCACCAGTTCACCTTCGACGAAGACATCGAAGACGCGGGCGCCTGCTGCGCTCTGGAACAGTTCGGCGACATAGAGATCGACGAGATAGAGACCGGGATCGAGCGCGAGGCTGAATGACATCGCACCGTCGCCGCCATCATTGCGTTCGGTCTCGAACACCGTCCCATCCAGCGTGGGTTGCTGGCCGTTGCCGCCATTGTTGTCGGTGAACACCGTGGAAGAGGCAAAAGGTGCTTGCGCTGCCGTGTTGGCGATGAAGGTAATCCCGTCCTGCGTGATTTCCGGGCCGCCGGCATTGATCGCGAAGACGAGATCGCCGCGCGGGGCGGTTTCCTGGTCATCTTCGGTGACACTTGCGCTGGCGCTGGCTGTGCCAAGCTGAGCGGTGCCGGCCGTGATCGCCGTCAGGGTCAGGGTCACGTTCTCTGTGCCATTGTCGGTGTCATCATTGGGCACTTCGACGCTGATCGTGCCGTCTGCCGAGAGGGTCGCTGTCAGGCCCGTTGTCACCGTTCCATTGATATCAACCTGGTATTCCAGCGTGACATCGCCGGCAGGCGGGAGCGAGAAGCTGACCGGGAAGTCGAGCACGGTGGCCCCGCCATCGCCGCTTTCCGGAACGCTGGCCGGAACGGGCGCGCCGACCGAAACCTCCGGGGCCGGCGCGGGCGCATCCAGAGCGATGATCTCGATGCCACGGATTGCCGGGTTCTCAAATCCTGTGTGCAGGAATTCCAGATCAAGCGCACCGTCGGTGACGCTCTGGATATGCGAGAGGACAAAGCCGGTATTGCCCGGTCCTTGCGCAAACGGGTCGATGTCATCAAAGGCGAGCGGCACGCTGCCTTCAACCGCGACATCAAACACCCGCTGGCCGGGCGCTGTGACGCCATTGAAGCCTTCTGCGATGTAGAGATTGACCTGGTAATTGCCGGCAGCGAGATCAGCAAAACTGAATTTCATCTCCGCAGGTGAAGCGGCAGTGTCAAAGTCGAACCGCTCATTGTTGAAGATCGCGTCGGGCGCCGCTGTGGCATTCGTGATCGTCACGCCGCCGGATGCTGCGAAGGTTTGCGAGTCATCGACAATCGTGAACGGCGAAGGCGCAGCCTTTGTATCTGCAATCCAGTCCGGCCCGCCATCTGTGGCTTCGACCAGAACGCCGCCGGCATTGACGCGTGCAACCACGGAAGTCGGATCAACAACCGGCAGGTCGCTTGCGGCAATCGTGATGCTCGCGCTGGCCTGCGCGCCGACCGCTGCATTGTCGCTGACATCAGTGATCGTCAAGGTGAAGGCCTCGGCCGTCTCTGTTGCCGCATCATTGATGATGTCGATCGGAATGGTCAGGTCGGACGAAGAGCCCGCGATGACCAGCGTGTCGGTGTAGATCCCGGTAACCGGATCGAAACTGGCGGTCGGCGAGGTGTAGGTGAAGTCCTCGCCCGCCAGCGCATTGCCCGGCGCGATCTGGAATGTCACCTCGACAGTTTCACCAGCGGGCACCTGGATGTCGCTGTTCACGGTGACCAGGACCGTCTCGCCCTCAACCGCCGCCAGCGCGGTGCCATTGACCGAAATCACCGGCACCGGCTCAAGCGGTTCGCCAAGTGTCGGACCGATGATTTCAATCGCATTGACCAGCGGGTTCTCTATGCCGTGCACGAAGTCGATGTTCAGCGTGCCGTCGGTGACGGTCACCGTGCTTGTGATCATCGCGCCGGCCTGGTGGCCGAAATCGCCAGACAGGTCGATATCGTCGAGTTCAGTGAAAACAGCGCCTTCGATCGCGACATCAAAAACGCGTGTGCCCGGCGCGCTGGTGCCCCCAAAACCATTGCCCATGAACAGGCGCACTTCATACTCGCCGGCAATTGGCGCGTCGAATGCCCAGGCCATTTCGCCATTGGCATCGTTTGTGTTGTCCCAGCGTTCGGTCGAGAAAAGCGCTGCCGGCACGGTTGTCGGAACGCTGGCACCCGGTATGACCGCGAAACCATTGGTATTGTTGCTTCCCGGATTGGTGAGATAAATGCTGTTGGTGCCAGCCGTATCAGCCGACCACGGGGTCTGATCCGGATCACTTGGGTCGGCGGCAATCTCCGCGCCGCCGGCATTGACCCTGTAGAGAACAGCCGTGTTGGCGACATTCACCGTCACCGTTCCGGTATCACTGTCGGTTCCGTCCGACACGGTATAATCGAAGCTCGCAGTGCCCTGGAAGTCAGCGCTCGGCGTGAAAATGACCGTGTCATCGCTGGCATCGCCGGGCGTGCCTTTGTCATCAAGGCTCACACTGCCATTGACCGGATTGCCAACGCCGGTGATTTCCAGCGTGTCGTCCGGATTGAGGTCGCTGTCATTGGCCAGAAGGTCAAGCACCGACAGCTCGACCGGCTGATCGAGCCCGGTGGAAACCTCGTCATCGACCGCCTGCGGGGGCGTTTGTTTCTCATTGGCCGAGATCGTCAGGTCGAGGAAGTCGGCAGTAAAGGGCTGCTGCGCGCCGAACGAGGTGCCCAGCATCGTCACCACAGGGGCGCTGACCTGACCGTCAATCATGTATTCCCCGCGCAGGGCCTGCGCAATCGGGCTGTCTGCGGCCAGTGTGATCGGATCGCCGACGCTGATCGGCTCACCGGCCAGTGGGGCATTACCCTGCGTGAACCGGTATTGCGCCTGCACGGTGATCGCCTGCGGATCGCTCATATCGACCTTGAAACCGAGCTCGATGATGTCATCATCGACAGTGTTCGGCGGCAGGAGCTGGGCAATATCGGTCACAGAGATGTCCGTGAGAACCCCATCGCCTTCCTCGTGCAAGACCTGCAGGCGGGCGCTTGCACCGGTCGCGCCGACAACGAATTTCAGATAGTTCGACTGGTCGCCGGTCCCCAGCGAAATGCCCATCGAGCCGAAGCCGGTGAAGGTCACGCCGGTATTGGCATTGCTGGAATAGACATTCAGTGTCGGCACGGTGATCGTGAAATCGGAGACGTTCGCCGCCGGCAGGAAGCCGGTCTGGATCGCGTCCTGCTGGCTGTTATTGCCGGTGAATGCATCGCCATTCGTCGTGGCCTTGATCTGGAAGACACCGGGCGCGCCGCCGCGGATCGTATTGTTCAGATCGATTAGCGGCGTGTCATCGAGTTCGGGATTGATCTCGTCGACGCCATTCACCATCCAGCCGGTCAGGCCGATATTGTATTCACCCGACACGCCGGTGCCGTCATCGCTGCCCGGGAACGTTCCGTCCGCCGGGTTGAAATCCCAGACCAGAGACTGGCCACCGACCAGCAGGGTTGTGGTTCCGTTGTCGGGGTCGAACTGCAAGGGGTCATTGATATCGAGAATACCGTCATTGTCTGCGTCGGCATCGGGCGTGGGTGGCGTGCCGGGTTCAAGCACGACAATCGAGTCGGTTCCGAACTGCGCGACGAACATCGCGCCAGCGCCGACACCATCGCTGCCGGGAAGCCCGCCATTGCCGAGCGCTGTCACATCAAGCGGTGTCCCGCCGACATTGATCGACTGCGTATCGGTCACGCTGGTGCCACCCTGTGTGCCGTCACCGGTGACTTCGATCAGTGTCAGATTGCCATTGAATGACACCACGGCAAGATATTCGACATTGACGCCGCCATCACCCAGCCCGTCAGCGGTGTAGGCCACAAGTCCGTTGCTCGAACTGCCGATCGAGAGCAGCGAGCCATCCTGTCCCGGAGCCTTCCAGACGCCCTCTTCGGGGTTGGTCAGTCCTCCGGTCACGCTGTCCCAGTCTGCCGGCAGGTCATCGAGCAGCGTGGCCGTGGAATTGTTCGCCGTCAGCGGCGTTTCGAAATCGATCTGTGTGCCCTGGTCGGTCGTCTCGACGCCCGCATACAGGCCGGCGGCGGCACCGGACGCACGAACGGGGTTCGCGTGCCCGCCAAAGAAGCCCTCTGTTACCAGATGCAGATTGTCAGGTGCGCCATCATTGCCGGTGGGATCACTGGCTGCATTGCCAAGCGAGTCAGGCCGGTTGGTCGCGACCTGATCGGAAGATGTAACGGTATTGTTGCTCGGGTCAATCGGCTCGTCACCCCAGCCACCATTCGGGCCGTTGTCGAAGGTGAAGATATTGCCGCGTTCCGTGATGGCGACATCGAAATGATTGCGAAAGCCCGGAGAATAGACCTGAACCGGGCCGCCGGGATCGAACTTGGCCTGGTTGCGCCCGTCATTGCCGCCAAATGTGTCGGCCGCCTCGCTATTGGCCTCGCCAGTGACACCGGCCACGATGTCGCGGCCCTGCGCATCATTGGCGCGCGTGGGATCATCCAGTGTCGGAAGTGCATAGACATAGGCATCGACATAATCGGTGCCGCCGTTCAGGCCGCCATTGGCGCGAAGATCGGCCTCGATCGATTCCAGCTGCGTCAGGTCGATCCGCAACACGGCGGCAGAGTAATAATATTCAGGACTCTGCGCGAAATTGTTTGAAGGCGCGCCCTTGTTGGTGTGGCCACCGGAGGCGAGATACATGATTTCGTGAGCCTCGCCATCGACGATCTCTGTGCGGATATCGAAACCGTTTGAGGAATGGTTTTCCTCAGACCTTGGCAGGCCGATGACCAGATCAACCTTTTCCCATTCGCTGCCATTCCAGTCGAGACGCGAGAGTATCCCGGAATTGGTATCGAGCCCGTTATCATTGCCAGAGCCACCAGCGCCGATGCGCGGGTCGCTGGATGTGACATAAATCACCGGATTTTCAGCCGTTCCTTCAACGGAAATGCCTGTGACCTGACGATTATTGGCACCGCTCAGCGTGCCATCGTCATTGTGGTTGGGAATCTGGTTGACGAGATCGATGACCTGCTCATTGGAGGCCTGCCAGCTGGTGCCGACCTTGGTCAGTTCGTAAACCTTGATGATCCCGTTCTGCTGGGCGACGTAAAGTTTCCCATCGGGGCCGATCTGCAACGATGTCGGATTGTTGACATTAATCCCGGAAATCGTCGACTGGGAAAAGGTTTGCTGGATTGCCATGGTTTACTTCCTCCTGAGTGGGAATGAGCGGCCCCAATTGGGCGATTGCGTTTTCGGCTTGAATGAAAACCGGTCCGCAGGCGCTGCGCGAAATCGGCTTTCCGGGTTTTTCTGAGCGGGGAAAATCATTCTGGTATCGAAGCCGGCATGTTGCCTGCCAGACGGCATGCCACACGGAAGGCCCGCGAAGGCGAGGGCGCTGACCGGCACGCACAGATTGTGGGTGCTTTGTGCGACCCTTCGGTCGCTGGCTGGACGGACTTCCATCATTCGTTCACCTCCCCCGAGGCGTGATGCAGAAGAATGTGGGTTCGCCGAAACGAACCTTCTCGGACAGTGCGACCCTGCACACACAACTGCCCCGGTCCTCAAACCGGCAAATATCTCAACAATTGCCGGACGAATAGAAGGGTTAATGAAGTGTAAACACAGCCATCAAGCCGATTCCCCAATCAGGGGAGAAAAAAGATTTTTCTTTTGCAGGTACTTTAGAATATCCGGGCCGACAGGAGAAACTGCGCGTATTCAAAACCGACCGGGATGATGAGGCTTTCGAGTGGTTCAGCCCTGCCGCGGCGCGTGCGAACGCTGGGCCGATCCCTTGCGCAGGGACTTCAGGAACCCCCGCGCGCCGCCCGCATCAAGCGCAAGGGCGCAGAGGACATAGACCGCACCGCCAAGCGCGGTTTTCACAAACAGTTCCGGCCAGTCGGGAAGGTCAGGCACCAGAAGGGTTGCCGGCCACATCGCAAGGCAGGCGAGCGCAATCCGCAGCGTGTCCAGCGCCGGCCAGGGCAGCGGCATGAACCGCTGTCCGACCCAGCCAAGCAGCAAAACACCGACGCCATAGCTCGCCACCGTGGCATAAACCGCGCCCATCAGGCCGATCATGGGCAGCAAAACGAGATTGAGACCGATATTCATTGCAACGGGGACAATCAGCAATGCGGCCCGCAAGCCGGTGCGCTGCACAAGCTGAAACGCCTCGCCCGCATAGTGGATCAGCAGGCCGTTGAGCAGGCCGGCAAAGGCGATCCACGGAATGATCTGCATTGCCTGCGCCCGCAAGGGTGCCCCGATCATCGCCCCGGCCAGCGGCTCGGCAACAAGGGCAAGGCCGCTGGCGGCGGGAAGCCCGAGAAACAGCAATGTCGTGACCAGCCCACGCGCCGGCTCGCGAGCACCATCGGTCCCGCCGGTTTCATAGGCGGAAATCATCAGCGGTGTGGCGGCCATCGCGGCCCATGAGCAGATCAGCAGCACCGTCTTGTCGGCGACACCATAGCCGGCGGCATAGGCACCCACGGCCGACTCGCCGAGAAAGGCGGCAATCAGGAACCGGTCAGAGGCCGACAGCGCGATATCCAAAACCAGCGCTGCGGCGACGGGAATGCCATAGGCCAGCCAGACCCGCTCGGTTGCTGTGTCGCGTTTGCCCCCACGGGCACTTTTCCACAGGAATATCCCTTCGCTGATCGCCAGAACGATCAGCGCGCCAGCCATCCCGGCAAAGGGCGCGCCGGCACCCAGCCCGGTCTGCCAGGCGAACAGGGCGCCAATCAGAAAACCGCCAAGCACCTTTACGATGCTGACCACACCATAACGTGCCACCCGCTCGCCGGCGCGGTGGCTTTCCAGCGCCATCTGGACGATGGTTGACAGCGGCAAAAGCAGGGCGATCCACGGCAGGACCGCGCGATAATCCGGCAAATCACGCAGCAAAACGAACACCACTAGCCACAGTACCAAAGCCGCCGCGATCGAACGCGCCATCAGCACCAGGGCGGAGCGGTGGTGATCGGCAAGCCGGCCTTCACTTTCTGCGCGGGCCTGAAAGCGGAAACCAGCCGCTTCGACCCAGGTCAGCGTTAGCGTGTGCAGGACAGCCATGATCGAGAACAGCAGTGCATAGCGGCCATATTCCTCCGGCCCGAGCAGGCGCGTGAAGGCATAAACGCCGCCAAAGGACGCAATCGCGCTGGCCAGTTTGACGGGCGCATAGCCGAAAAGATGCCGGGTGAGTTTCATGGCCGTTGCCTCTACGCCAAAACCACGGCGATTCCCTTAACCCGATATCTGCAATAGGATCAGGCCGAGCGCCAGCAGCGCCGAGGCCAGCGTGCGGCGAGCCCCGAAACCCTCTTTCAGGAACAGCCAGGCCAGCAGCGCGGCGAAGACCACAGCGGTCTCGCGCAGGGCACTGACACGCGCGACCTCGATCATGTCCATGGCATAAAGCGCGCTGCCAAAGGACAGAACCGACAGCGTGCCCGCGACCACGCCATATCGCCATTTCTGCGCCACTGCGGCCAGAAGGC
>CAYUEM010000097.1:0-9887 GCA_964442925.1 uncultured Hyphomonadaceae bacterium | reverse complement strand
GGCGCGAACGACGCGATGGCAGGTCTCCTGGCTCACCGATCAACGCTTCTGGCCGCCTTCCCAGAGCCCTGCGGGCTCCAGTGGCTTGAACTGGCCATCAGCTCCTGGCTGACAGTTGCGGGTACAGCGCCGGATTTTCGCCGGCTTCCCTTTTCACCCGCAATCAAGCGGGCACCATCTGTCCGAATGTGTGAAGCGCGCGCCCAACACTGTCAAGCGGGCCGATCCGGGTTCGGCATGACGGCGCACGCATTTTCGCGAAGAGCCATCTTGACGCAGGGGCCTGTAAAAAGGTATTTTCAGACCATCGAATACGGTCGGTCTGAACGCAAAGACCCCGTCGGACCGACGGCTTTTGGCTTCCACTTTCCGTAGACGAAAACCGCGTGACCTGCCGCACGGTGTGGTAATGGCGCGCACTCAATACGGGAAGGCCCACTCATGGCAACCGGAACAGTCAAGTGGTTCAACGATCAGAAGGGCTATGGATTCATCAAGCCCGATGATGGCGGCAAGGACATTTTCGTTCACATCTCGGCGGTGGAAAAATCGGGAATGCGCACGCTCGCGGAAAATCAGGCGATCTCCTACGAGCTGCACACAGATGACCGCCGTGGCAAAACCTCTGCGGTCGAGTTGAAAATTCTCTGACCCCCCCCTTTTGTTTTCATCAATGTAAAGGCCCGCAGTTCGCGCGGCGGGCCTTTTTTCTGTCTCGCGCCCCGGCATCACTCGGCCGCGTCGATCAGCCCGCGCATCCGATCGATCCAGCTTAGCCAGGCCTTGCGCCCGGTCGGGGTCAGGAGGATCGTCGTCTGCGGTCGCCGACCGACAAATGCCTTTTCCTGTCGGACATATCCGGCCTCTTCCAGCTTGCGCAGATGGGTCGAAAGATTGCCATCGCTGGTGCCCACCTTGTCACGCAGTTCGCCGAACACTGCCGACTGGACACTTGCCAGATAGGCCATCACACCGAGCCGCAAGCGGCCATGAACGACCTCGTCGATATCGCTGTGTTCAAACGGGTTGTCGTCGCTCATCAGCCTGTCACTCCGCTGTCTGATCAAACGACCATGGCCGGTTCGCGCCGCATCAGCACGAGGCCAGGAACGAAGACAGTCGCAGCCACCGCGAGCGCCGCTGCCAGATAAAGCTCTGCGCGGCCGTAAAGCGCGGCCGTCAGCGCGACACAGACCAGCGCGCCATAACCCGCAAGGACCAGGACACGATCCCCGCCAAGACTGCCGGTCGTGACCAGTGCGGTCGCATAGAGCGCGAACACCATCGGGACATACATGTCCGGGTTGAGCCCACCCGCTCCGATTGACAGATTCAGCGTGATGCCGACAAAAATCGCAAAGATCGAAAAGCCTGCAATCATCCAGACGGTCGACATTGCGCGATTGCCCGCCGAGCCGAAGCCCGGTTTGGCTGGCTGGGTGCGCAGAAGCACGACATAGCCAAGTCCCCCGATCAGCGATGCCGCGAGCCAGAGCGCACCAAAGGCCGCACCGGGTCCGCCAAGGGCGCCGTTCAAAATCGCGAAATGCACGGCATAGGCCAGAGATACGACAAGGCCGAACCAGGCGAGGTAGCGCCCGCCCAGCAAGGGTGCCTGCGCGCCCGCTTCGGCCAGCTCGGTGAGATAATCAAGATCAGTCCTGAGTTCATTCATTGTCTTCTCCCAATCAGAAATACTTCGAGATACAAAGTTATTGTAAATCGAAAAACTGTCAACCCCGCTCTTCACGCCTGCCAGCTTGCCGGTCGGGTCGAGCGCAGTATAAGGCGCAGGTGTCCGGTCGATCGCTGCGAGCCAAAAGGAGCCCTGATGACCCGCCTTGTTCTGGAAAAATTCGGTATCGCGATTGGCAGCGACGCGCCGCTTTGCGTGATGGCGGGCCTGAATGTGCTGGAGTCGCGCGATCTGGCACTGCGGGTCGCCGACACGCTGAAAACCGTGTGTGAACGCCTTGCCCTGCCCTATGTTTTCAAAGCCAGTTTTGACAAGGCCAACCGCTCCTCGATCCATTCCTATCGCGGCCCGGGGCTAGATGACGGGCTGGAAATTCTTGCTGCGGTCAAGTCCGCCCATGACGTGCCGATCGTCACCGATATTCACGAGAGCGCTCAGGCCGAACCGGTCGCGCAGGTTGCCGATGTCGTCCAGATCCCGGCTTTTCTGTGCCGCCAGACCGATCTTGTCGTGGCTGCTGCAAAAGCGGTCGAGGCGCGCGACGGCTGGCTGCATGTCAAGAAAGCGCAGTTCCTGGCACCATGGGATGCACGCAATATCGTCTCCAAGGTCGGTGAGGTCACGACCCGCAATCCGACGATATTGTGCGAGCGCGGGGCAAGCTTCGGCTACAACAATCTTGTCGTCGACATGCTGGCCATACCGCAGATGAAGGCGCTTGGCGTGCCGGTCACGATTGACGCAACCCATGCGGTGCAGTTGCCCGGTGCGGACCCGCGCACCGGCGGCGCATCAACCGGCGGTCGGCGCGACGGGGTCGCCGTGATCGCGCGCGCTGCGGTCGCGGCCGGGGCCGATGGTGTGTTCCTCGAATTTCACCCCGAGCCGGACACGGCCCTGTGCGACGCGCCGAGCTGCCTGCCACTGGATATGGCAGGCGACCTGCTTGGCGTTCTGGCGCGCCTGCATCAGGCGGTCAGGTCCTATTCCTGAGGGGCGATCTTGTCCTGCGTCTTTGTGTCGAAATCGCTGGCATCGTGGCGCTCATGCAGTTGCGAGGCCGGGTCACCAAAGGCACGGTTGACCATGCGCCCGCGCCGGACCGCTTCACGCGTGGCGATCTCTTCTGTCCAGCGGATCACATTCTTGTATTCGTGCACCTGCAGGAACTCGCCACCATCATACAGCAATCCCTTCACCAGCGCGCCATACCATGGCCAGATCGCCATATCCGCAATCGTGTAGTCATCGCCGGCCATGAATCGCCGCTCGGCAAGGTTGCGGTCGAGCACGTCGAGCTGGCGCTTCACCTCCATGGCGAAACGGTCGATCGGGTATTCGAGTTTCACGGGCGCATAGGCGTAGAAATGACCGAAGCCGCCACCGAGATACGGCGCTGAGCCCATCTGCCAGAACAACCAGTTCATGGTTTCGGTACGCGCAGCGGTGTCGGTGGGGAGAAATTCGCCGAATTTTTCAGCCAGATAAAACAGGATTGAGGCGGATTCGAAAATCCGCAGCGGCTCGGGGGCAGAATGGTCGGCCATCACCGGGATTTTTGAATTCGGGTTGAGCTCGACATAGCCGGATGAGAACTGGTCGCCCTCGCCGATATTGATCAGCCAGGCATCATATTCCGCTCCGGCATGCCCTTTTGCCAGCAATTCCTCCAGCATCACCGTGACTTTCACACCGTTCGGCGTGCCGAGCGAGTAAAGCTGCAACGGATGTTTGCCGACGGGCAGTACCTTTTCATGGGTTGGCCCGGCAACCGGACGGTTGATCTTTGCAAACCGCCCACCGCTTTCCTTGTCCCATGTCCATACTTTCGGCGGCACATATTCCTGCTCAGTACTCATGTTGGCTCCTCTGGACTGTCCACGCGCGAGCCTAACCCCAGCGCGCCCCCGTCTGGCAAGCGGAAAACCAGTCACGAACGCGCTAACGGGCAGCTGAAAACCGCGTCTTCAGGTTTGCCATGTCTGTTTCAAAAAAAGTCTTCCCTATCCCGACATCCCCGACCTGATCCGGTGTTTTTTGCGTTCGGGCCGTATCAGCCAGGTCCCGGGGCAAGCCCGGGACACAGCCGATGTCTGGTGTCTTTTCGGAAAACAGTCTCTCTGCGTTTTTCGCCCACCTGCTCTACCTCAGACTATTGCGCCACCCAGCCACCATCCATTTGCATCATCGCGCCATTGATGCCGTTTCCGGCCGGCGAGCACAGAAAGCTCGCCATCGCTGCAACATCTTCCGAGAGAACGAATTCCTTGGTCGGCTGGGCGGAAAGCAGCACATCGCGCTTGACCTCTTCCTCGGTCATTCCGCGCGCCTTTGCCGTGTCGGCAATCTGGCCCTCGACCAGCGGGGTGTAGACATAGCCCGGGCAGATGGCGTTGCAGCGGATGCCCTGCTCGGCACCTTCCAGCGCCACCACCTTTGTCAGTCCGGCAATGCCATGCTTGGCCGAGACATAGGCCGACTTGTAGGGGCTTGCGACGAGTGCATGAGCGCTGGCCGTGTTGATGATCCGGCCCCAGCCTTTTTCCCGCATACCGGGGATCGCCATGCGGATGGTGTGGAAAGCCGCCGTCAGGTTGAGCGCGATGATCAGATCCCAGCGCGCGACCGGAAACTCGTCAATCGGCGCGACATGCTGCACGCCAGCATTGTTAACGAGAATGTCGGTACCGCCGAAATCTCTGGCGACATAACCCATCATCCCTTCAATGGCGTCCGGATTGGTCAGGTCTGCGCCGTTATAGCCGACCTTGACGCCTTTTTCGCGCGCCAGCGTTTCGCGGAAAGCTTCGATCTCATCACTATCGCCAAACCCGTTGAGGACGACATTCGCACCATCGGCAGCAAATCTTTCGGCAATCGCCTTGCCGATTCCACTGGTCGAGCCGGTGACAAGCGCGGTTTTTCCGTTCAGCATGGTTGTTCTCCTTGAGGCGGGGGTGGCGTAGGGTTAAACGCTCTGAGACAGAGAAGCCGGGTCTAAACCCCAGCCCGGCGACTGGCAATGAGGTGGCACCATGCAGGCCGAAGTTCAGGCATTCGTCCGGGGTTTTCCCGATTTCCTGATATATACCGGAACGGCCGGTCTATTGCTGGTCCTGGCAATTGCAGTTTACATCAAGCTGACGCCGTGGCGCGAACTGGCACTGGTGCGGGATCAGAACGGCGCGGCCGGGCTTGCCCTTGCCGGAGCGATTGTCGGGCTGGCGATCCCGATTGCGGCGTGTCTGGCGTCGTCGGTCTCGCTGCCTGGGCTGGTCCTGTGGGGTGTGGTCGCGCTTTTGCTGCAGCTGGTTGCCTACCGGCTGACTGACATGCTGCTCTCGGACCTGCCCGCACGCATCCGCGCCGATCAGGCCGGGCCGGCAATCGTGCTGGTCGGGGCAAAGCTCGGTTCGGCTGCGCTGCTGGCTGCAGGGCTGTGGGATCCGATGCTGCGATCCATCTGAAACCGCAATGCGCCAGCTTGATATCCTCCTTTATGCGGTCGTCCTCGGTGTGGTGCTTTGGGCGCTTTTCCTCTCGGGCAATACCGCCGCCAATGCGCCTGAGCCCCTGCCCGATCACAAACTTGCCGACGGTCCGACCCTGCCTGACCCGTCAATCTTTGACGAACAGGTTCTGGTGCAGGTTTCAGAACCGCAAAACGGCATCGGCACTGCGTTTGCAATCGACCGGCAGGGCAACTGGCTGACCGCGCGCCATGTCGTTGACGGGTGCAACTCGGTCAGCCTGCTGGTCGCACCGGGACGCTATATTCCTGTGGCCGGGGTCGATCTGGCGCCCTCAAGTGACCTTGCCCTGTTGCGCACAGGCCGCAGCCCGCGCCCGGTCGTGCTCGAACTGGATGCACCGCTTCGGGTCGGGACCGAAGGCTTTCATGTCGGCTATCCGCATGGCCAGCCGGGTGAAGCGGCGACAAAACTGTTGTCCCGCTCTCGATTGGTGACACGCGGGACGCGCGAAGGTGACGAGCCGGTTCTGGCCTGGGCGGAAATGGGCCGCACGCGCGGTCTGGAAGGCACGCTAAGTGGTCTCAGCGGCGGCCCGGTCTTTGACAATCAGGGCCGGGTTCGCGGCGTCGTCGTTGCCGAAAGCCCCCGGCGCGGGCGCATCTACACTGCCGCACCGGAATCGATCCAGAAGTTCCTGGCACAGCTTGATGTCTCACCCGAGACAGGCACAAGCGGCACGTTTGCGATGCGCGATTATGGCGCACAGGCCGATGATGCCCGCAACAGCCTTCAGGTCGTCAAGGTCGCCTGCGAGGTGAAGCAATGACATTCGCCGACCGCGTGATTGCAGCCACACGCCAGCATGGCCCCTTGTGCGTTGGGATTGACCCGCATCCAGGGCACATCCCGCAACTGTTTGGCGGTGACACGCCGCGCGGACTGGCGGCCTGGGGAATGGCAATTGTCGAGACGACCGCCGGCCATGTCGCAGCGGTCAAGCCGCAGGTCGGCCTGTTCGAGCGCCACGGCCCGGAAGGCATGGCCGCGCTGCAGGTCGTTTGCGAGCGGGCGCGCGCCGCCGGGCTGATCATCATCGCCGACGCCAAGCGCGGCGATATCGGATCGACCGCCGAAGGCTATGCGCGCGCATGGTTAGCGAAAGATGCACCCTTTGCAGCCGATGCGCTGACGCTGAACCCTTATATGGGACTCGACACTCTGGAGCCGTTCGCCCGGCTGGCGCTGGCCAATGACAAGGGCCTCGCCGTGCTGGCGCGCACATCCAATCCCGGCGCGGCTGATTTCCAATCGCTGATGGCCGGGGACCGTCCGGTCTATCTGCAGATCGTCAAGGCGCTGAGCGGTCTGATCGCGAGGCTGGAGGGCGAAACCGGCTGGTCGGGATGCATGCTGGTGGCCGGCGCGACAGGGCCCGATGAGGCGCGCCAGATCCGCGCGCTTGCCCCGTCCGCGCTATTGCTGGTGCCGGGATATGGCGCGCAGGGCTCAGGTGCAGGCGACGCGCTGGCCGGCTTCGTTCCCGGCCCCTGCGGGCTGGAAGGCGGGCTTGTGAATGCCTCGCGCTCGGTGACATTCCCACAGGCGGCACAAACCGCCAGCGACTATGGGACATGGCAAAGCGCTGTGACGCAGGCCATTCTTGCCGCGCAGGATGATCTGAAAGCGGCAGCTGGCGCAACGTCAACCGCCTGAAATGCTCGACAATCCGGCGGGCATCTATACTTTCTGTCATGACAAGGCGACACGGCGGGAAACGCCGCGCAGGACGGGAGGAAACTGGAAAATGCGAAACATTCGAAAACTCAGATCGCTCTGGCTGGCTGGATCGGCAACGCTGGTTCTGGCCGCGTGCGGACAGCCGGCCACAGATACGACCGCAACAGATACCGCCCCGGTCGAAACGGCGGCCAGTCCGGCAAAATTCGCCGATGTGGATACGGCCCGTATCGCGCAGGCCAGCACGCGCCCGGAGGAATGGCTGACCTATGGCGGCAATTATGACGAACACCGCCATTCGCGCCTGACCAAGATCGACACCGCCAATGTCAGCCAGCTTGGCGTCGCCTGGACTTATGATTTGCGGACCAATCGCGGTGTGGAATCCACCCCGATCGTCGTGGATGGCGTGATGTATGTCACCTCGGCCTGGTCGGTTGTTCACGCACTTGACGCAGAGACAGGCGAAGAACTCTGGGTCTACGAGCCGGACGTAGACTATGCGGTCGGTGCCAAGGCCTGCTGCGATGTCGTCAATCGCGGGGTCGCAGTCTATGGTGGCAAGGTGTTTGTCGGCGTAATCGATGGCCGGCTCGAAGCGCTTGATGCAAAAACTGGCAAGCGCATCTGGAGCACAGTGACGGTCGACCAGTCAAAGCCCTACACGATTACCGGTGCGCCGCGCGTGGTCGATGGCAAGGTGCTGATCGGCAATGGCGGGGCCGAGCTTGGCGTGCGCGGCTATCTGTCAGCCTATGATGCGGCCAGCGGCAAGCTGGTCTGGCGGTTCTACACCGTGCCCAATCCGGAAAAGAAGCCCGACAATGCCGCCTCCGATGCAATATTAGCGCAACTCGCAAACGAGAGCTGGGGCGATGACGGCGCATGGACGAGCGATGGCGGCGGCGGCACGGTCTGGGACTCCATTGTTTATGACAGCGTGAACGACCAGATCGTTTTCGGCGTCGGCAACGGATCGCCCTGGAACCGCGACTATCGCGACCCGGCAGGCGGGGACAATCTGTTCCTCTCCTCGATTGTCGCGGTGGATGCCGATACCGGCACCTATAAATGGCATTTCCAGACCACGCCGGGCGACAACTGGGATTACACTGCGACGCAGACCATAATCCTTGCCGACCTGCCGCTTGGCGAGAATGGCGCGAGCCGGCGCGTCGCAATGCAGGCGCCCAAGAACGGCTTCTTTTATGTGGTTGATGCTGCGACCGGCGAATTTATTTCCGGGAACAATTTTGTTCCGATCACCTGGGCGACCGGGCTGGACGAGACCGGACGCCCGGTCGAGGTCGCCGAAGCGCGCTACAGCGATACCGTGGTGCTGCAACTGCCCGGCGCACTGGGCGCTCACAACTGGCAGCCGATGGCGTTCAATCCCGACCTCAACCTCGCTTATATCCCGGCGCAGGAAATCCCGCAGGCCTACGTCAATGATCCGCGCTTTACCGATATGCCAACCAAATGGAACACCGGCGTGGACTTTTCTGCCGGACAGCCACCAGAGCCGCCACCGGGAACCATCAAGGCGATCCGCGCCACGCTGAAGGGCCGCCTGCTCGCCTGGGATCCGGTCAATCAGGAAGCGCGCTGGAGCGTCGAGCATGAAAACGCCTGGAATGGCGGCGTGCTTTCGACCGCTGGCGGGCTTGTCTTTCAGGGCAAGCTGAATGGCGCGTTCGTGGCCTATGATGCGGCCACGGGTGAGCGGCTTTGGAGCCATGATGTCAAATCCGGAGCCGCCTCGGGCCCGGGGACATTCGCCATTGATGGCGAACAATATGTCACCATCACCACCGGGTGGGGTTCTGCCTATGCGCTGGCTGCCGGCATGGGCTATGATGAGAAAGTGCCCTCGACGGTCGGAAAGGTCGTGACCTTCAAACTCGGTGGCAATGCGATCATCGCCGAGCCGGATTTACCGGCCATCGAACGCACGCCAAAGGCTGAGATTTTCGGCACCGCGGAGATGAATGAAGCCGGCACCGTGCATTTTGCCCGCAATTGCGCGGTTTGCCATGGCCAGCTGGCGATCAGTTCCGGCGTGCTGCCGGACCTGCGCTGGTCGCAGATCGCCGGAGATGCAGACGCCTGGAAAGGTGTGGTCATGGACGGCAATCTGTCGGCCAATGGCATGGTGTCGTTTGCCGATGTGCTGACACCTGAACAGTCCGAAGCGATCCGTGCCTATGTCGTGCGACAGGCACATATCGCTGCGGGTGAAGCCTCCGGCGGCGGCCAGCCCTGATCCTGCCCCGGGCAGGCGCAGGAACACACTGTTCCGACCGCTCTTTTTCACCTATCTTCAGGATGAGAAGGAGCGAGGACAACCCATGCACATTATCCTTTTGCTGATCGGCATCGTCACTGCCATCAGTGTCTGGCAGTGGCGCACTCAGCGCGCGCGCGAAGTCGCCGACGAGTTGGGCACGATCGCGGCCACGGCGGCCAATCTGCCGCGCCGGCTGGCCTTCAAACGCAAGTCGGGCAAGCGGGGGCTCGATCTGGTCGAAGAACCGCGCGAAGCCGCAGCGGTCATGATGTATCAAATCGCGCGCGCGCGCGGCGAAGTCTCGGCAGAAAGCCGCCAGGTCATGAGTGAGCTGATGATCGACGAATTTTCCATTGGCGAAGACGATGCCAATGCGCTGATCACACATGCCGCATTCATCCTGCGCGAGGGACCTGTCGCTGATGCCGTGATGACCCGGATGACAAAAGTCATTCTGGCGAGCCCCTCCATCGGCCCAAAGGAAATTGTCGATCTCGACGGTTTGCTGGTTGCGGTTTCAGAAGCCGACGGGGCGCCGACACATGACCAGCTGATGCTGCTGCAGACCTATCGCAACAAGGCGGGCGTGCGCACCTGAAAGCGCGATGCGGTGTCATCGTATTCGGTTGCGCCGGCGTTTAACAGGCTGCTGAAAAACACGTCTTCAGGTTTTCCTCGTCCTTCGAGGCTCGCT
>CAYUEM010000096.1:0-9930 GCA_964442925.1 uncultured Hyphomonadaceae bacterium | reverse complement strand
ATGGCGCGCGCCCGCTCAAGCGGGTGATCCAGAAGGAAATCCAGGACCCGCTCGCGCGGCTCATCCTGGAAGGCCGGATCCGCGACGGCGAGACCATCAGGATTGATGTCGAGGCCGGCCAGCTGTCGATCAATGGCGTGCCGAACGCGCTGGCAAAGGGTCTTGCCACCCTGAACTGAAGCGCACTGCATCCGGGCGGTTTGTGACGCCGGCTCAGCCGCCCGGAGTGTCGCCCGCCGGTTCCTCACCGCCCAGGCCGGCAAGGTCGATCTCGGCACCATGTTCGGCGCGGATCGCATCGATCTGCTGGCGGCGCGCGGTGAACGCGTCAAGCATCTCCGCATCCAGCTTGCGCCCGGTTGGCAGGTTCAGGTTCATCGCATTGACCGGCTTGCCATTGATATACACCTCGTAATGCAGGTGCGGGCCTGTCGACGCACCGGTTGAGCCGACATAGCCGATAACATCGCCCTGGCGCACGCGTCGCCCCTTGCGCACGCCCGGCCCATAACGGCTCATATGCGCGTACGCCGTCTTGTAGCCATTGGCATGGCGGATGCGAACATAATTGCCGTAGCCGCCATAGCGCGAGGCGCGCTCGACCGTGCCATGACCGGCAGCATAGATCGCGGTGCCGCTTGGCGCGGCAAAATCTGTGCCCTTGTGCAGGCGCGAATAGCCGGAAATGGGATGGCGGCGCATCCCGAAGCGCGATGAGAGTCTGGCGCCATTGATCGGGGTCTTCATCAGGAATTTGGTCGCGCTTTCGCCCTTGCGGTCGAAATAATCGGTCACGCCATCATCAGACGGTGTGAACCGGTAGAAACCGCGCTTCAATGCCTTGCCATCAAGCTCGGCATAGATCACCTCGCCCGTGCGCACCGGCTTTCCGCGCTCGTCAACCATCGCCTGATAGACGATCTCGAACCTGTCGCCGGGATGGATCTCGCGCTGAAAATCAACGTCATAGGCAAAGATCCGCGCGAAATCGACCACCTGCTGGTCACCCGCACCCATCGACAGGGCCGCATCGTAAATGCTGGTCTCGATTGTGGAAGCGACACGAACCGGCCTCGCGGTCAGCCGTGCATCCAGCCGTGAGGCGGCAAATTCGCCATCGGGAGAGCGCGTCACAATCAGAGAATGATCGGCGGCATTGCGAACATTCAGCCCGACGAGCCGGCTAGCTCCCGCTTCGCTGGCTCCCTCAACCGGCACCAGCGTCACGGTCGCTTTCAGGCCAGGGCGCAGTTTGCGGGCATCGAGCAGGTCTGCCTGCTGCAGCGCGTTCAAAGCAGCATGTGCGTCAGCCGGTGTGGTGCCGAGCCGCATCAGCAGGTCCGAAATCGTGTCTCGGTTCTTCAACTCACCCGTGGTGACCTGAAACGTGCGGCGCGGCGTGGCAATGTCCGCCGTCCAGAGGGCCTGCGGATCGATTGGCTCAGGCACTGTTTCGCCGGCGTCTGCAAAGACATCTCCGGCGTTGCCCGCCAGAACAGCCGGCGACCCGCCTGGCTTGCGCGCTGCAACGCCCGACCATATGCCGATAAGCAGCGCCGCGCCGCCAAAAAGGCTCAACGCAAGTGCGAGCCGGGTTGCACCGGAACCGACCTCAGTCGCAGACTGCCGTTGCATTCAACCTCCAAAACTCTACTCGCCATGCGCCTGCGATGGCAAAGATCACCCCACCCAGCATGTTCAGCCACAATTCAGTAAGAATGAAGTTAAGTTTCCTCAAAGATCGGCGCAGCGCAAGATCACAAACTGAGTTAAACCAAGTCGTGTTCTTTTGAGGCCGTAGACATTTGACCAATTTGAAGACGTCCAGAGCCCGGCCACGATTAAACCGCTGGCTGCTTGTCCCCGTCCTTTTTCTGGTCGGGCTTGCGGGTCTTGCGATGGCCGCATGGTGGCTGCGCGCGCCGATTGCAAAGCTGGCCGCCGATCGCTGGTGCCAGTCGAAAGACCTGGGTTGCGATTTTCAGGTCAACAGGATCGGGTTTGACGGGGCCGAGATTTCCGCGCTGGAAATTTCAACCCCGACCGGCCAGCCCTTCAGTGCGCAGCGCGTGCGCGTGGACATCAATTGGCCGGCCTTTCTAACCCCGCAGCTTGTCTCGCTCAATCTGCAGGCACCCGTTGTGCGCGCCCGGTATGATGGCAGCCGGGCGACACTCTACGGACTGGAATCGCTTGCCGGCGAGGGCGGTGGCGATGCCCGCTGGCCTGATATCGATATCCAACAGGGACAGTTGTTCCTGCATACACCGGCAGGTCCTGTCAGCGCACAGTTTGCCGGCACAGCCAGTGGTCCCGATACGCTTGATCTGCAAATCGGCGTTCATCCCGCGCGCCTTTCCACTGAGGCTGGCGAGATCGAATGGACGCTCGGCCAGTTGCAGCTGACCATCGAAGACGGTCGGCCCGCCGGCACGGCGAAACTGCTGGCCCGGCAGGCGCGTTTCGGCGAACTTTCGGTCAGCGAGGCGCGTCTGGATGCACAGATCGACCCGGGAAACGGCCAGAGCCCGTCACGCCTTGACTGGTCGGCCAGTCTCGATGCGGCGGCAATTGGCGAGCGCGAAGTGCAAGGCGCGACAAGCCAGGGCGAGGCTACATTTTCCAGCCTTCAATCACGCTCGCTTTCCGGTTGGCTGGATGCTGTGGAAACGGCGGTTTTCTTCATCGAGGTCAGCGCGCTGGACATCGCCCCGTTTGCCAGCGGACCGGCCCGTCTCGACGCCGATATTGCGCGCATCTCCGGCACCCTGGGCGGACCGCTGGCTCTCCAGCTGACACGCCCGCGCTATTCCGGTCATGGCGCGGAAAACATGACACTGACCGGGCAATTGCTGAAGCTTGGCCGCGAACAGGTCAGCGTCCGCGGCACCACGACCTTGCGCCAGGCTGCACTTGCCGAACACATGCGCGCGGCGATTGAGAGCAGCCTCAAGCTGCCCTATCCACTGGAGGCACATGGCGAAGCGGCAGGATCGGCTGTTGGCGGAGCACTCGCCGGTTTCGATACCGGACTGGATTTCCGCGCCGACTGGAACAGTGCCGGAAAATGGCAGTTCTCTGCGACCGGGCCGGCCTCGCTGCAGTCAGCCAATGGCCTGAAATTGCAGATCAGCCCGTTTGGAACACGTCCCTGGTTGCAGGCCGATCCCGGGCAGACGCGGGTCACCGGCGAGATCAAGATGTCCGGCCCGACCGGCGCGCCTGACATTCGTGCAAGCACCGAAGCGGCGATCTGGGGCGCGGACGGCCTGCAGCTGCGCACCGGGCGGCTTGAGCTTGCACCCTGGAGCGTCGCGGGGCTGAGCGTGGAAGCCCGGCTCGACCGCCTCGTCAGCGAAGGCAGCGAAAACCGGCGCCGGATGGCGATTGAAGGTGAATTCGGGATCGGCGGCGAAATCGCCAGCACGCAGCTGTCCGCTACTCGGATTTTCGGCGGCATTGATGCTGCGAAGGGGGTTGAGGGCTGGCGGGTGCAGACCCTTGGTGAGAGTTGCATCGGCGTCAGCAGCGACGGTCTGAAATTCCAGACACTGCAATTTTCCCGGACCGCATTCACGCTGTGCCCGCGTGATGGCCGCTTCCTGCAGGAGCGTGTCGGGACGCCATCGGGTGAACTGCTGATCACCGACCTGCGCCTGCCCTTTTCCACTGGGACAAGCAGTGGCGAACTGCTGCTTGACGGCACGCGCGTCAACTGGACCGTTGATGACGCGCTGGCGGGAACGCTTGCAGCCGACACGCTGCAACTCGCGATCCGGCTCGGCGAGGAGACGCTCGCAATTGACGGGGTGAGGGCCGGTCTCGACATTCGCTCCGCAGCGCAGGGCGCGCTGACCATTGATGGCCGGCTCAACGATCTGGGCTTCGCCGGCAGTCTCATCCCTGCAGAGATTTCCGGCAGCCACGCCAGTTTCAGCCTTCGCGATAGCTCCGCCGGCATGACGGGCGATGCCCTGTTTGAAAACATGCAGATTTCCGACGGGCGCAAGGACGCGCTCTACCAGCCCTTGCTCAGCGATGTAAGCCTCATCCTGCAACCGGGACGCGTCAACATAACCGCTCCGGTTCGCCTTGCCGGCAGCGGCTTGCGGGTTGCCAGCGCGGAAATGGCGCTTGCGCTTCCCGAACTGACCGGAAATGCGCGTGTCGAGGCTTCGGCGCTACAGTTCCAGCCCGGCGGGCTGCAGCCACACCACCTTTCAGAGATGCTTCGCGGCTATTTCACCGATGCAACCGGCAGCATTTCTGCGCAGGCGCAATTCGACATCACACCGGATGGAATGACCAGCCGGGGCGATGCCAGGCTCAGTGAATTCAGCTTCCAGACACTCGCCTTCAGCCGCGTCAGCGGGGTCAACGGTCAGGTCGTTTTCGACAGCATCCTCCCGCTTTCGACACCGCCCGGCCAGAGTGTGACCATCGAGAGCATCGATCCGGGCATTCCGCTGGAACAGGGCTCCATCATGTTTCAGATTGTCGATGGCAGCGAGGCGCGGCTTGAACAGGCGATCTGGCCATTTGCAGGCGGAACGCTTGATGTCGAACCGGGCATCTGGAAGGTCGCCGGTGCCAGCAATACGCTTACCGTGCGCGCCGAGCAGATCGAACTGAGCGCGCTGACGCAGTTGCTCGGAACGGCCGACCTGCACGCCGAGGGCACAGTCAGTGGTCGCTTTCCGGTCGAGTTTTCCGCCGGCAAGGCGCTTATCCGCGATGCTCATCTTGCTGCGGATGCGCAGGGCGGCCGGCTGGCCTATACCGGCGGCGTCGGCGAACAGGCCGGCAGCGCGCATGAAAGTGTCGAACTGGCCTTCCAAGCGCTGCGAAACTTCGAATTCAGGGTGCTCGAAATCGGTGCCGATGGTGACATCGCCGGCGCGATCACGCTGACCGCGCGGATTGTTGGGCATAATGACGATGTGCTGAACGGCACGCCGTTCAATTTCAATGTCTCGATCGACAGTGAACTTGCCAGGCTGTTGTCAGAGACAAGGCACCTGACCGGCACCGACTGGCTGACCGAAATCCGCGCAGAGCCTGCCGCAGCGCAATAGGTCTCAGTCGAACAGTTTCGACACGCTCTCCTTGTTGGCGATCCGGCGTATCGCCTCGCCAAGCAGAGGAGCGACTGTCAGCATGCGCATTGAATCTGAGGCAATATCCTCGTCGCGCTGAAGAATGGTGTCACAGGCGACAATTTCATCGAGCTCGGAGGTCTCGATCCTGCGAATGGCATTGTTGGAAAAAACGCCGTGGGTGACATAGGCAGCGACCCTTTGCGCGCCTTTTTCCTTCAGCGCACTGGCGGCATTGCAGAGCGTGCCGCCGGAATCGCAGATATCATCCACAAAAATGCAAGTGCGCCCGTCGACATCGCCGATGATGTTCATCACCTCGCTGATGCCCGCTTTCGGCCGGCGCTTGTCGACAATCGCCAGATCAACACCAAGCCGATTGGCCAGCGCGCGCGCACGCACCACACCGCCGACATCCGGCGAGACAATGGTCAGATCCGTCAGGTCAAAATGCGCGCGAATGTCCTCCTCCATCACCGGGGCGGCAATCAGATTGTCGGTCGGCACATCGAAAAAGCCCTGAATCTGTCCAGCATGAAGATCCATGGTCAGCACCCGATTGGCCCCTGCCGCCGAGATCAGATTGGCAACCAGCTTGGCCGAGATCGGCGTGCGGCCATCGGTCTTGCGGTCCTGCCGGGCATAGCCGAAATACGGGATAACCGCCGTGATCCTGTGTGCTGAGGCGCGTGTCAGCGCATCAAGGCAGATCAACAGCTCCATCAGCGTGTCATTGGCCGGTGAGGATGTCGACTGGATGACATAGACATCTTCACCGCGGACATTCTCGTTGACCCGGACAAAGATCTCATTGTCGGCAAAGGTATCGATGCGCCGTTCTGTCAGCGGAACATCGAGATAATCAGCGATGGCTTCGGCAAGGGGAAGGTTCGCATTGCAGGAAATCAGTTTCATGGGTTCTGGCAGGTCCGCTGGGCTGGCGTGAACGGGGTGTCATGTTCCTGTCGCAAAGATCGATCCGGCGCAACGGCGAATAGAGGCTTTTCGCCGATTGCCTCAGCGAAGCATGATAACTGATGCATTGCGGCCATAGTCCGGCTCGCCGCGATGGTTGCGTCTTCGATTGGAAAAATAGCGCGTTTCCAGTGCGCAGGTGTCATGATCGAGCCGTTCGACGCAGGCGAGACCGGCGCTCTCCAGCCGGCTTTCGACATAGCCGGTCAGGTCGAACTGCCAGCGATCGCCCGCACCGGGCGTGAAGAAGACCTCGCTCGCCCCTGACCCGAGAAACTGGTCGCGAAATTCCGGGCCGACCTCATAGCTTTGCTGCTGGATCGCCGGGCCGATGGCCGCGTGAATGTCGTCGACCTGCGCGCCTTGCTCGCACATTGCCGCGATGCAGGCATCTGTGACCCCTGCCAGCGCGCCTTTCCAGCCCGCATGGGCCGCGCCAGCCACGCCTGCTTTCGCATCGGCAAGCAGCACCGGCACGCAATCAGCTGTCAGGATCGCCAGCGCAAGACCGGGCGTGCGCGTGACCATGGCATCGGCGCGCGGGCGCTCGCACGGGCAGGCCGCCAGCACCGCGACATCAGTGCCATGAACCTGATAGCAGGACACAAGCGCATCCGCGCCGACAGCCGCCGCGATCCGCCGGCGATTTTCAGTGACATGGCCGACCGCATCACCAGAGCCGGCTCCTGCATTGAGGCTTGCATAGAGCCCCGTCGAGATCCCGCCCTGACGGCCGAAAAAGCCGTGATTTATGGCCTCGATCGCTGCGAGACGACTGGCCGATGCATATGGCGGATGGGTCATCGCAGTCTCATTTCGCTTCGCCCTTCAGCCGGTTCATCGCAAACCCGGTCGCGCCCGGCAGCCCCGGCGACGACAGGCAGATCACCTTGAAACGCTCGCCCATCTCGCCGGGATCGACAAGCCGGGACACCGCCTTGAAGATCACCTCTGCCTGCTTGTCCTGCCCGGCAATCAGCTGGTCAAGCCGCTGCTGGATGCCGAGCCCGCCGAGAAACGGACCTTGCAGAGCAGGTCCGTCAACGCCAAGCCCCGCCTTTTCGGCCAACCGCCGCAGCCGTCCGAAATCGACATCCACCGTCAGATCACAGGTGCCCGGCTGTTCGAGCGGGTCAACCTGCACATTCTCGCGGAAGGCGCGCAGCGTGTCACCCGGCGGCGTCAGCGAACCATAATCGATGAACAGAGCGCGAAAAGGGCCCGCGCGTTGCGCCAGCGCAGAGATCACGATCTCCAGGCCCGGCTGCAGGTCAAGCTCCCGCACCTGCCGGCCCGCGCTGGCCTGAAGTTCCGCACCCGGCACCATATCGACGGCAAGACCAAGGCGAAACCGGCCCTGCGCGTCGAGGCCGACCACCCGTTCATGCCACTGGCCATCCAGCTCAACAAACTGGCGCGCGGGCAGGCAGTCGAGAAACTCATTGGCAAGGCAGATCATCGGAGCATCGGGCAGGCTGGCAAGCTCATCGGCAAATGCCGGTCGGTAAGTCGCCAGACGCAGGGCCTGAATTTCACGCAACCGCGCGCTCGCCTCGACAAGATGAAGACGCATTGCGGTGAGAAAATCCGTATGCACCCGAACCGCCCGCAAGGCATCGTTCATCATGGTCGCGCGCCCCGGCCCGAGTTCTGCAAGGATGAACGGATCAGGCCGGCCCATGACCTGCCACTCATGCACCGCCCACAGGCCCAGCAATTCGCCGAACACCTGGCTGAGCCCTGGCGCAGTGATGAAATCACGACCAAGACCGGGCTGGGTCGAATAATATCCGGCTTCCGGATCATGCAGGCACAATTGCATGTAGACTGAGACCGGCAACGGCCCGCCGGACACGATCATTTCGCGCAAACGTCGCTCCAGCGTCATTTCGGCGCAAGAACACCGGGGCGATGGCGCAGCGCCTGCCAGACCAGCCAGCCCCCGAGGAACCACATCGGCAGCGACAGCAGCATGCCCATCGTGATATCGCCGGGCAGAAAATCCAGAAAGCCGATATGCGCGTCAGGCTCGCGGAATGTCTCTGCAATCGAGCGGCCAAAGCCGTAAAGCAACAGGAACAGGCCGGCCGCCAGACCGGGTCGCGAAAGAATGCGCAACTGCCAGACCAGCAGTGATATCACGATCAGCGGGATCAGCCCCTCCAGCACCGCCTCATAAAGCTGACTGGGATGGCGCGGCACTTCCGGCTCGAAACAGCCAAACTGGCCAAGATTGTCGCGGCAATAGACCCAGCTGCGCGTGGCCCAGTCATAGGCACCGGGTGCTGCGCCGACATTCGCCTGCGGGAAGATCATTCCAAGCGCGCTGTCGGTCTCACGCCCGTAAAGCTCGGCATTGATGAAATTGGCAAGCCGGCCGAAAAACAGGCCAATCGGCGCGACCACACCGGCAATATCTCCAATCGCCAGCAGGCTGAGCCCGCGCCGGCGCGCGATCCAGACGATCGCCAGCGTTACCCCGATCAGGCCGCCATGAAAACTCATCCCACCTTCCCAGACGCGCACCAGCATCAGCGGGTCGCCGAGCAACCTGTCACCCTCAAATGGCAGCTGATAAAACAGGATATACCCCAGTCGGCCGCCGATAATCACGCCGAGCGTGGCAAAAAACAGAAGATCATCAATGTCCTCACCCGTGGCCGGGCTCTTGCCGGCGAACAAGCGGGGACGGCGCGCCAGTGCGGACGCATAGCGCCACGCCAGCATCAGGCCGGCGATATAAGCCAGCGCATACCACCTGACCGGAAAGAAGACCGGACCGACATCAATGACGAACAGAGCCGGGCTGAACTCGGGGAACGAAAGCGCAGAAAACAGGGCATGTGGCATATTCGGTCTTTCACCGTGCAGGTTTGCTCCCCATCTGCTATGGCTGGACGTTCAGCGCAAGCGTGCAAGGAGCAACTTCACATGGCTGCCACAAATCCCCTGCTCGACGATCTTGCCGGCATGATGACCGGCGCAATGGGTGCGGCGCGTGCCGCCGGGGATGAAGCACGCACCGCCATGCAGTCGCGGGTCCGCGCGATGATTGCGGATATGGACCTTGCCGGACGTGATGAAGTCGATGCGCTAAAAGCTCTGGCGCTGGCCGCGCTGGAACGGGTCGAGGCCCTGGAAGCGCGCGTCGATGCGCTCGAAAAGAAAAAGGCCACATCGAGAAGCAAGGACTGATCACCCGATCATAATCGGTGAACAGACTGCGGCGCGGTGCTTGCAGCGCGGTCTTTGCATGTTAGCGTAACGCGAAGGATGGTGTCAGCCATCTCGATTCGGAGGACCGTCCCCATGAGCCTCAGCCGGCACGAAGTTCAGCCAGACAGCCAGGAAGCCATTGATCTCATAGAGGAATATCTTGAGACCAATGGCTGGGCCCACGAGCGCGACGATGAAGACGAGGCGGTGCAGTGTATCTGCCCGACCCGCTGGGGAGACATGGGCGCATTGTTCGCCATTCGCCGCGATCCCGATGCGGTGCATTTTTCCGTAACGCTTGATGTCAAACCCAATCCGGGCAAGCGCAGCGCCATCGCCGAACTGGTGATGATGTGCAATGAGCGCCTGTGGCTGGGGCATTTTGATTACTGGATGGAAGAAGGGGTAATCATTTTCCGCCAGGCCATGCCCCTGCTCGACCGCGCAGCGCCAAGCGGCGGAGAGGTGCGCGCGGTCATGGCGGCCGCTGTCGATTCGGTTGAGCGTTTCGTTCCGGCCTTCAACTTCCTGATCTGGGCGGGAAAGTCTCCGCGCGAATCGATCGATGCCGTGATGTTCGAAACCATGGGCGAAGCCTGAAGCCATCGCGGCACGTGCAGGAGTAACAAATCATGGCACAGGG
>CAYUEM010000095.1:0-9938 GCA_964442925.1 uncultured Hyphomonadaceae bacterium | reverse complement strand
CTGATGGGGCATGTCCCGGTTCTTCTGACGAAGGTTCTGGAAGCGCTGGCACCGCTTGCGGGCGAGGTGCATCTCGATGCCACCTTTGGCGGTGGCGGATATGCGCGGGCCATTCTTGCGGCGGCAGATTGCCGGTTGATCGCAATTGACCGCGACCTTGACGCCATCGCACGGGCTGAGGCGATGGCGCAGATTGAGCCGCGAATATTGCCGTGCCTTGGCCGTTTCAGTGAGCTTGACCGGCTGGCGGCTGAGGTGGGCTTCGCCGCGATTGACGGGGTGGAGCTCGATCTCGGCGTCTCGTCGTTCCAGATCGATCAGCCGCAGCGTGGGTTCTCCTTCATGCGCGACGGGCCGCTGGACATGCGGATGGGCTCCAGCGGGCCGAGTGCGGCTGATGTCGTCAACCGCCTGCCGGAAGCCGACCTTGCCAATATCATCTTCCGTCTTGGCGATGAGAAACAAAGCCGGAGAATTGCGCGGGCGATCGTCCAGCGGCGCAGCGAACTCGCGTTTCAGGGCACTGGCGAGCTGGCGGGTCTTGTCGAGTCTGCGTTGGGCGGGCGGCGTGGGGCGCGCACGCATCCGGCCACTCGTACATTCCAGGCCCTGCGGATGTATGTGAATGACGAACTTGGCGAACTCGCCGGCGCACTGGCCGCAGCAGAGCGGGCGCTGAAGCCCGGCGGGCGGCTGGTCGTGGTCACTTTCCATTCGCTGGAAGACCGGATCGTCAAACAATTCCTGCGCGAGCGCACCGGCGGCATGGCGGGCGGCTCGCGTCACACGCCTGTGCGTGCGAGCGGTCCGCAGCCGAGTTTCGAACTGATGACGCGCAAGGCGGTCGAGCCGGATGCGGCGGAAATCGCTGCCAATCCGCGCGCACGCTCTGCGCGTCTGCGGGCAGGCCGGCGCACGCACGCCCCGGCCTGGGCTGCACCGGTTTCGACCGGCATTGACCTGCCACCCCTTTCCATCCTGGAGCGCACATTATGAGCCGTCGGATCTTCATCATCGGGCTGGTCGTGATCACCGCCCTGATCATCAGCCTCTACCGGGCCAAATATGGCGCGCGTGAAGTGGCAGGCGAGATTGACCAGGTCGAGGCTGCAATTGCGGACGCGCAGGCGCGCAAGAGCCTGTTGGAGGCAGAACTGGCGCATATGAGCCGGCGCGAATGGATCGAGCAATATGCCCGTGAGGAGTTGGGAATGCGACCGGCGCGCGCCGAACAGTTCATCACTCCAGAAGACCTTGATGACGTGTTCGGCCCGCCGCAGACGGGGGAGGCGGGTCAGTGAGTCCTGGTCTTGCAACTGCGCCTGAACGCGCCGGAATGCGGGTCCGTATGGTGGCGGGTCTGCTGGCCATCATGTTTGCCGTGATCGCGGTGAGGGGTGCGGCGGTCGCGCTTGCTGGCGCGCCGGCAAGCGATGGAGTGGCTGGCGTGTTTGGTGAAAACCCGCGCCGGGCGGATATTGTCGACCGCAACGGCGAATTGCTGGCGACGTCGGTCGATGTGTATTCGCTGTTTGCCGATCCGCGGGCGATCTGGGATCCGCACGAGGTCGCAACCGAGCTCGGTGATGTTTTCGAAGATCTCGATACCGAGGCTCTGGCGTCGCGGCTGGCCAATCGCGAGCGGGCCTTTGTCTGGGTGCGTCGCGGGCTGACCCCGCGCCAGCGTCAGGCAGTGTTCGATCTTGGTCTTGAGGGTCTGGGATTTCGCGAAGAGAGCCGGCGGGCTTATCCGCGTGGCACGCTGGCCGGTCATGTGCTCGGCTTTTCCGGCGTTGACGGGCAGGGCCTGTCAGGCATCGAGTTCGCCATGGATGCGAAGCTTGCCGAAGGCGGTCAACCGCTCCGTCTGACGCTGCATTCAGGTGTTCAGTTTGCGCTGGAAACCGAACTGGCGACCGCGGCAGCCCTGCATGATGTCGATGGCGCGGCGGGCGTGGTGATCGAGGCGGCAAGTGGCGAGGTTCTGGCGATGGCGTCCTGGCCACCGCTCAATCCGAACCGCGCTGGCGATCTGGCGCGCGATGACCCGGCCCGTATCAACCATGCGAGTGACCGTGTTTTCGAACTGGGCTCGGTGTTCAAGCCGCTGACCGTGGCCGCAGCGCTGGAGGCCGGCGTGCTGCACCCGCGCGACCGTTTCGATGTGACCACGCCGCTGGAGATTGCCGGCGAGCGGATAGGCGACCGGCATCCGATCTCCGGGCCCGCGAATGCCAGCGAGATTGTTGCCTACAGCTCGAATATCGGAACGGTGCGAATTGCGATGCTGACAGGCGCGCGCCGGGTTGAGGCGTTTTTTCGTGAGCTGGGCCTGATGGGGCGTGCCCCGGTCGAACTCGCCGGCAGCGCAGCGACCCTGCTGCCTGAAAACTGCGATGATCTGGCCAATGCCACGATCATCTGTGGTCATGGAATTGCCGTGTCACCGCTCGCCTTTGCGTCCGCATTTTCCGCGATTGCCAATGATGGCGAACGGGTCGCTCCCCGGCTTGTGCTTGGCGAGGGCGAGCAGCCAATTCCGCACCGGGTGATGGCAGCACCGACCGCGCGGCTTGTCACCGCGATGCTGCGCGAGGCGGTTGTGTCGGGCACCGGAACGCGCGCCGACATTGCCGGCTACCGCGTCGCAGGCAAGACCGGCACGGCTGAAAAGCCGGTGGCGGGCGGCTATGCGCACGACCAGAATGTCACGTCCTTTGCGGCAATTTTTCCCGCTGAGCGCCCTCAATACGCCGTATTGGTCGTTCTTGATCACCCCAAGGCCGAAACGGTCGACGGAGTGATGGCGGGTGGCACGGCTGCCCTGAATGCCGCGCCGGCTGCCGGGCGCATGATAGAACGAATTGCGCCGCTGCTTGGTGTGGTTCCGCGGTTCGAAACCCCACCGCGCCGCGACCTGCCGGTTCACTCCGTGTCTGACACGAGGAGCCACCTATGAAACTGAGAGAGATTTTCGGACCCACAGCCGGTGAGGCCGGCGAGCTGACAGTGACCGGGTTGACAGCTGACAGCCGCAGGGTCGGGCCGGGCTTCGTCTTTGCCGCACTGAAGGGCGTCAAGGCGGACGGGCATGACTATATTGCTCAGGCGGTGGATGCCGGCGCAGTCGCGATCATCGCCGGGCACGCGGTCGAAACCGGCCCCGCCGCCCTGATTTGTGTGGATGAGCCGCGACTGGCGCTGGCACAGGCGGCTGCGCGTTTCTATCCGGCCCAGCCTGACTGCATGGTCGCGGTTACCGGCACCAATGGCAAAAGCTCAACCGTGGATTTCCTGCGCCAGATCTGGGCGAGTGCCAGCCTGCCTGCCGCCTCGATGGGGACACTTGGCGCGGTCGGGCCGGGCGGGACTGTGGATCTTGGCCACACCACGCCCGACCCGGTTGCCATTCATGAGACGCTGGCTGCCCTCACCCGGCAGGGCGTGACCCATTGCGCGATGGAGGCCTCCTCGCACGGGCTGGAGCAGCACCGGCTCGACGCGGTGCGCCTGTCAGCGGTTGCGTTCACCAATTTTACCCAGGATCATCTCGACTATCACCCGACCATGGAGGCGTATCGCGCCGCCAAAATGCGCCTGTTCTCGCAGCTTGCGCCGCGCGGTATCCCGGCCGTGATCAATGCCGACAGCGATGCGCGCGAAGTGTTCGAGGCCGCTGCGATCGCGGCGGGCCTTAAGCCGTTCTCGGTGGGGTGGTGCGGGCAGGATCTCAAGATTTCTGAGCTGATGCCAAGATCGACGGGGCAGAAACTTTTCCTGAACTGGATGGGCCGGCAGGAAGCGGTTGAACTGCCGCTGATAGGCGAGTTTCAGGCGCTCAATGCCCTTACGGCAGCAGGGATTGCGCTGGCGCTCGGCATGGATTTTGAGGCAGTCGCCAAAGGGCTTTCACAGCTGGCCCCGGTCAGGGGCCGGCTGGAGTTTGTCGGCGAAACGGCGAGCGGGGCCGGCGTTTTCGTGGACTATGCGCACACGCCGGACGGGCTCGACACGCTGCTTCGCGCTGCGCGCCCACACACGGCAGGGCGACTGTTCGTTGTGTTCGGTTGCGGCGGTGACCGCGACACGCTCAAGCGCCCGCTTATGGGAGAGATCGCAAGCCGTCAGGCCGATATCGTGATCGTTACCGATGACAATCCGCGCAGCGAATCTGCCGCTGCGATCCGCGCGCAGGTCTTGCAGGGCGCAGGGAGCGCGCGCGAGATCGGCGACCGCGCCGAGGCGATCGCAACCGCGATTGGTGAACTGGCCGGCGGCGACACTTTGCTGATTGCCGGCAAGGGCCATGAGACCGGACAGATTATCGGCGATCAGGTGCTGGCTTTCTCGGACCAGGAAGAGGCTGCGCGCGCGCTCAGGGAGCTGCATCATGGCTGAACCGCTCTGGACATCGGCAGATATCGCGCTCGCCACCGGCGGGCAGGCAAGCGGGCTGTTCACGGCTGGCGGTTTGTCAATCGACACGCGCAGCCTGCAGCCGGGCGATTTGTTCATCGCGCTGGCCGATCGCCGCGACGGGCATGATTTCGTGTCGCAGGCTTTTGCTGCGGGCGCCTCTGGCGCGCTGGTCAGCCGGGATGTCGAAGCAGATGGCCCGCTCCTGAAGGTGGCAGATGTGCTGGCAGGTGTCGAGGCAATGGCGGTTGCCGCACGCGCACGCTCACCGGCGCTGCGCTGCGCTGTGACCGGCTCGGTCGGCAAGACCTCGGTGAAGGAAATGCTGGCACGGATTTTCAGGGCCGCCGGGCCGGCACACTGGCCGGACAAGAGTTTCAACAATCACTGGGGTGTGCCGCTGACACTGGCGCGCATGCCGCAGCAGACACAGCGCGCTGTCTTCGAGATCGGCATGTCCACGCCCGGAGAGATTGCCCCGCGCTCACGGCTGGTGCGTCCGCATCATGCGCTGGTGACGAAGATCGCTCCGGCGCATCTGGAGGGGCTCGGCTCGATCGAGGCGGTGGCTGACGAAAAGGCCGATATCTTCGCCGGTCTCGAAGCGGGCGGCACGATCATCGTGCCTGCCGATGACCGTTTCCGCGACACGCTCGCCGATCATGGCCGGCGGATGTGCCCAACCGCGAGCGTGGAGAGTTTCGGCAAGAGTGATGATGCGACCGCCCGGCTTGTCGGGCTCAGCAGTGATGGCGAGCGTTCGACGGTCGAAATCGTGATTACGGGTCAGCAGGTCCGGTTCGAACTGGAAGCGCTTGGCGAACACTGGGCAATCAATGCGGCGGCGGCACTTTTGATGGCCAGCCTGACCGATATCCGTCTTGCCGATGCGGCCGATGCTCTGAGTGGTTATGCGCCGCCCGCGGGGCGGGGAAATGTCCACTGGCTGAACCTGCCTGGACAGGACGGACAAGCGCTGCTGATCGACGATGCTTACAATGCGAACCCGGAAAGCATGCGCGCGGCGCTGGCGGCACTCTCGGCAAGGCCGGTCGGTCGCAGGCTGGTTGCGCTCGGCGAAATGCTCGAACTTGGTGAGGGCACCGGGCAGGCCCATGCCGGGCTGGCGACACAGGTCAAGGCCACAGGTGCCGAGATGGCTTTCCTCTGCGGTGCGGGCATGGCTCCGCTTGCGCAGGCTTTGCACGGGCAACTCGCATGCGAGCATGTCCCGGATGCGGAATCGCTGGTGGAAATCGTTAAAAATTCATTACGAGTTGGCGATGTCCTCTTGATTAAGGGCTCGAATGCATCCGGGATGCACAGGCTGGTCGGGCGGCTGCGTCAATGGGGCGAAGCTGGGCCGGGCGAGATGGGCAGCAGTGCAGAAAGCGCCGCGAGGGGTAAGAATGCTGTATGAATTCTTCGCATCCGACGGCGGTGTGCTCAACCTGTTGAACTATATCACGTTCCGTTCCGGAGCTGCGATTGTCACGGCATTCCTGATCGCGGCGATCTTCGGCGGACCGATCATCGATCGGCTGCGCGCGCGCCAGGGCAAGGGCCAGCCGATCCGCGACCTGTCGTTTGAAGACCAGATGGCCAAGCGCGGCACGCCGACCATGGGCGGGTTCGTGATCTGGCTCGGCCTGTTCGTATCTGCGCTGCTCTGGGCCGATGTTTCCAATCCCTATATCTGGGTCGTCCTTGCAGTGACGGCAGCTTTTGCATGGCTCGGCTGGCTGGATGACCGTGCGAAGGTTCTCAAACAGTCAGCGGCGGGCGTCCCGGCCAGTGTGCGGCTGTTGTTCGGGTTTGCTGTCGCTGCGCTGGCCTGCGGTTTCATCATGGGTTTGCATGGCGCACACACGCCCGAGGGCCACGCCGCCTGGGGACCGCTGACGCCACTGGCGGAACAGATTGCCGCGCTGGCACCGAAAACCTCGGTCGAGGCGAAGGATGCGAGCTTTTCCGGCGGGGTTGCCGTGCCCTTCGTCAACCAGTCGGTGCGCGATGCCAGCCTGCCCTATTTCTTGCCGCTCGGTGGCCTGTTTGTTGTCTTCGGCATGATCGTTGTGGTCGGTTCCGCCAATGCGGTGAACTTCACGGACGGGCTCGACGGGCTGGCGATTGTTCCGATGATGTTTGCGGCGGCGTCATATGCGCTGATCGCCTATCTGACCGGCAATGTCGTTTTTGCCAGTTATCTCGGCATTCAGTTTGCGCCCGGAACCGGTGAAATCGCGGTTGTCCTGGCGGCCATGATTGGCGCGGGGATGGGATTTTTGTGGTATAATGCGTATCCCGCGCAGGTTTTCATGGGTGACACCGGTTCGCTCGGCCTCGGTGCGATGCTGGGCATTGTCGCGGTTGCCGTGAAGCACGAATTTGCCCTGGTCATCATTGGTGGCCTGTTCGTGCTTGAGGCGCTGTCGGTGATCTTGCAGGTCAGCTGGTTCAAGATCACCCGCCGCCTGACCGGCGAGGGCCGCCGTATCTTCCTGATGGCACCGCTGCATCATCATTTCCAGATGCAGAACTGGCCGGAAACCCGTGTCGTCGTCCGGTTCTGGATCCTGTCTGTCCTGTTCTCGCTGGCAGGCCTTGCCACACTGAAGCTGAGGTGAGCGCGCGCAGATGATCCCGATCAGCGAGTATGCCGGGCGCGATGTCGCCGTTTTCGGACTGGGCCGCACGGGCCTGAGCACAGCGCGTGCGCTTGCAGCTGGTGGTGCGCGTGTGCATGCCTGGGACGATAATGAAGCGACGCGCGAGCGTGCGGAGGCTGCCGGGATCAGTCTGTCGGACATCAACAAGCGCGACTGGCAGCAATTTGCCGCGCTCGTGCTCTCGCCGGGTGTGCCCTATCGCTTCCCACAGCCGCACCGTGTTGTTCGCATGGCGCAGGCGGTTGGTGTTCCCGTGGTCGGCGATATGGAACTGTTTGCGCGTGCAGTGCAGGCGCTGCCCGAACGCGGGCGGCCGAAAATCATCGGCATCACCGGTACCAACGGCAAATCGACGACAACAGCGCTGATCGGCCACATTCTCAAACGGGCCGGGCGGGATGTGCGCATCGGCGGAAATATCGGAACCGGCGTTCTCGACCTCGCCTCGCTGCATGCCAGTGCGGTTTATGTGCTGGAATTGTCGTCCTACCAGCTAGACCTGGTCAAGTCGTTGCACTGCAATGTCGCTGTTTTCCTGAACCTTTCGCCTGACCATCTCGACAGGCATGGCGGAATGGACGGCTATATCGCCGCCAAGAAGCGCATTTTCGCCAATCAGATCGCCGGTGACACAGCTGTCATCGGGATTGATGATGAGCACTCCCAGGCGGTGGCAATGAGCGTCAAGCGCGGGCCGGCGCGGGTGTTCCAGGTTTCATCGGAATTTGCGCTCGGACGCGGGGTGAGCGCGATTGATGCACGCCTGTTTGACAGTCTTTCCGGCAAGGCCCTGCGTGTCGGGGATCTTAACAGTGCCGTCGGTCTGCCGGGCCAGCACAATCACCAGAATGCAGCGGCCGCCTATGCTGCCTGCCGGGCGCTCGGTATCGAGCCGGCCGTGATCATGGACGCGATCGAATCGTTTCCCGGACTGCCGCACCGGCTGGAACTGGTGGCGCGGCAGGGCAATGTCCGCTTCATCAATGACAGCAAGGCGACCAATGCGGAATCGACGCGCCAGGCGCTGCGCGCCTACCCCCGCGTCTACTGGATTGCCGGCGGACAGGCCAAGGGGGATGGTATCGCGCCGCTGGAGCCCCTGTTCCCGCATGTCGCACGCGCCTATCTGATTGGCGAGGCGGAGGAGGCCTTTGCCCGCACACTGAAAGGCAAGGCGCCGGTGCGCCGCTGCGGTACGCTGAGCATGGCCGTCGAGGCGGCATATAATGATGCGCTTGCCTCTGGTGAGCCCGATGCGGTTGTCCTGTTGTCGCCGGCCTGCGCGAGTTTCGACCAGTTTCGCGATTTCGAGGCGCGCGGGGAGGCGTTCCGGCGCAGCGTCTCGCAACTGGCGGGGGCGGATGCAATGATGGAGTCGGCATGAGCGGGTTGGCCGCGCCCGCGCTGTCGCGCGCTGACACGTCGGTTCTGACCGAATGGCGACGCACGATCGACCTGCCGATAGTGGCGGCTTGCGGTGCCCTGCTGATGATCGGCCTGCTGCTGTCGCTGGCTGCCGGGCCGCCTGCAGCCGAGCGCATCGGCTTCAGTGACCCCTATCATTTCGTCTGGCGCCAGTCGGCTTTCGTAGCCGGTGCGGCGGTGTTGCTGCTGACCCTCAGTCTTCTCGACCGGCCATGGGTGCGCCGCGCAGCCGCCTTCGTCTTCTTCATTTCCTTCGCCCTGATGGCTTTCATCCTGCTGTTCGGACATGAAGCGAAGGGTGCGCAGCGCTGGATCCGGCTGGCCGGGTTTTCACTGCAGCCGTCTGAACTGGTCAAGCCGGCGCTGATCGTCATGACCGGCTGGCTGCTGGCGCAGCGCGAGCAATATCCCGGCGGGCCATGGGCCGGCTTGGCATTTGCGTTTTTTGTCGTCACGCTTGGGCTGTTGCTGCTGCAGCCTGATGTCGGACAGTCGGCCCTGCTTGCGGCGGCCTTCGTGATCACCTTTTTCGTCGCCGGGCTTCCGCTGCGCTGGGCGGTCGTGTTCGTCGCCCTTGGCGCTGCGATGTCCGGCCTGCTCTATGCGACGCTGCCGCATGTCCGCTACCGGGTGAACAGTTTTCTCGATCCCAGCGCCTATGACACCTATCAGATCGACAAGGCTGCCGAAGCGATCTCGCGCGGCGGGCTGGTCGGTGCCGGACCGGGCGAGGGGCTCGTCAAGTCGAGCCTGCCGGATGCCCATACCGATTTCATTTTCGCCGTTCTGGTCGAGGAATATGGGCTCGTCTCCGCTTTCGTGCTGATCGGCCTTTTCGCCTTCATCACGATACGCGGGGCGATACTGGCTGCCCGCGCGCGTGACCCTTATGTCCGAAACGCGGCAAGCGGCCTGTTTGCTCTGTTTGGCTTGCAGGCGGCGATCAATCTCGCGGTGAATGTGGCGCTGATCCCGCCCAAGGGGATGACCTTGCCTTTCGTGTCTTATGGCGGCTCGTCGCTGGTCGGAACGGCATTGCTGATCGGTTTTGCGCTTGCGCTGGTGCGCCGGCCGGTTGCGGGAGGACGTTATCCGTATGGCTGAAAATCCGCTGGTGATCATCGGCGCGGGCGGAACCGGCGGGCACATGTTCCCGGCGGCGGCTTTTGCCGAAGAGATGCGCGCGCGCGGCTGGGCTGTCGGCCTTGTCAGCGATGATCGCGGCTTGCGCTATGGCGAGAATTTCCCCGCCGACTGGAAACAGGCGGTGCAGGCGGCCAGCCCGAACCTGCGCAAGCCCTGGACCCTGCCAGCTGCGCTGATGAAGCTGAACGCCGGTATCGGCGCGGCGGCGCGGCTGATCGATGAGCATCGCCCCAGCCTTGTGGCGGGCTTTGGAGGCTATCCGGCCTTTCCGGCACAAGGCTG
>CAYUEM010000094.1:0-9946 GCA_964442925.1 uncultured Hyphomonadaceae bacterium | reverse complement strand
CTCAGCGCTGAACACAAATTGTCCACTTCCGGCGAGTTTGCGCCCGTCACTTCAGCGGTGGGGATCGGCTTTAAGAGTCGGACTCATAAAGACCGTCAAGAAATCAGCCCCTTGCGATGCGTCTGGTCATGAGCCGGATGTTGGCGATGAAGAGCCAGGCAATAGCGCTTTCGAGGGTACGCTCCCAGTCTTTGGCGAGGCGGCGTGATCGCCCGAGCCAGGCGAGGGTCCGCTCGACGACCCATCGCCTTGGCAGGACTTCGAAGCCTTTGGCCTTGTCGGACCGGCGGATGATTTCGAGGGTCCAATTGCCCATCTTGCGCAGCGCGTTGCGGAGTTTCTCCCCGGCATATCCGCCATCGGCAAAGATGTGGCGCAGCCACGGGAAACGATAGCGTGCTTCGGCGAAAACAGCGGGCGCGCCGTCGCGATCCTGGACATTAGCCGCATGGACAAGCGCAGCCACGAGGAAGCCTTCCGTATCAGTGAGGATATGCCGCTTGCGTCCCTTCACCTTCTTGCCAGCGTCATACCCTGATATTCCGCCACTTTCTGTCGTCTTGACGCTCTGGCTGTCGATCACGCCAGCTGTCGGCTGAGGCGATCGGCCCACCGCCTCGCGTGCTTCGTACGGAAGGTGGTGACTGATCTTTTCAAGCAGGCGCAGGTCGCGCCAATGATAGAAATACTTCTGGACCGTTGAAAAGGGCGGAAAGTCTTTGGGCAACATCCGCCACTGGCAACCGGTCGAAACCATGTAGAGCAGCGCATTGACGACCTCGCGAAGGTCGGTCGTGCGAGGGCGGCCGAGATCCTTCGCCGGAGGCAAATGAGGCGCGATCAAAGCCCATTCCATATCCGTCAGATCGCTTGCATAGCGCGAGCAATCGCGCTCATATTGTGGCCGTGTGGTTTCAGTCCAAGGCATCGTGATCTCCTGTTAGTCCGCAAACCAACAGAATCATAAGTCGCTGAAATCACACCCCTCTTTTTGGAACGGGCTCTAAGGGGCGCAAAATCAGAAGTAAACGAATCGCCTGACTGTGCATTGGATTGTCTCAATGCTGCGGATCCGATTCTCCGAGAGCATTAGGTTTGGAAGTATAATTTTTTCGGGGGTGTAATGGGTGAAGCAAAAATCAGGGCGCAACTACAGGCGGCGAAGTTCAAGTACTCATGTGAGATTAAGCGCGCGCGATTTAATGTCTATGCGATTGGGACACGGCAGTCCTTTTTGTACGGGCGCGTTCACGAGGTCTCTTGGTGGTCATCGCTCGATGAGCGTTTGCTAGGCGTCGTAGCTTTTGATTACACAGATCGCGACTACAACGCGATGATTCTTGCGCGGGATTTACGTGGCTGTTTTCGGTGCGTCGACGTGCAGACAGACTTCAAGTCCCAAAGGCTGGCAGAAGATGCGGTTCGGGCCAGGATCGGCGAGTTTGTTGAAGGCGGAGAGATCGAGGAGTTGGGACGACAGGGGGACGAAACGAATGTGACCCTGGACCTTTTCGAGCTGCCAACAGACATGGATCCGGAGAAGCTTCACCCCTATTTCCGGCTATTGTTGGAGGACCCGGGGCGGGCTCCAGCGCGCGCCGTCATCAAGGAGATCGGAACGTGGCTTGCTCCGGAAGACCCCCATTTGGCGAAAGAGTTTCAAACCAAGGGTTTCGATCAACGCCTATGGGAAATCTATCTTTGGGCGGCGTTTAAAGAGTTTGCGCTAGATGTTGAGCACCTAAGTGCGCCAGACTTCAGATGTTCCGGGCGCGGCCAAGACTTCACGGTCGAAGCGACGACGGTTGCGCCTTCGCTAGGGGGCGTGCTTGCCGAACATCCTAAGCCTGAAACCCAAGATGAAATGCAGGAGTTTCTGAGAAATTACATGCCGATGAAATTTGGGTCGGCGCTGACCTCGAAACTCAATAAACGTAACAAGGCCGGTGAAGCATATTGGGAAATGGAAGGGGCGAAGGACAAACCGTTTTGTTTGGCCATTGCAGATTTTCATGCGCCGGCCGACAAGGATTCGCTGGGGTCGATGACATACACCCAGTCCGCGCTTTTCACCTATTTGTACGGTCATCGTGTGGGTTGGGAAATTGTCGATGATCAGGTCGTCATCAAGGAAGAATCGGTTGATACCCATTCCTATCGAGAAAAGACGATACCATCAGGCTTCTTCGACCAAGCCGGGGCTGAAAACGTATCGGCGGTGATCTTTTCCAATGCCGGAACGCTTGCAAAGTTCGATCGCATTGGAGTTGCGGCGGGTTTCGCGGCGCCTGACCATCGCTATTACCGCATTGGCCTGAAGCCTAATCCCGATCCAGACGCGACGGTTGGCGTGTCGTTTTCGCAGGATTTGCTGGAGCCCGATTATGAGGAGTTTTGGACACAAGAAGTCCAAGTGTTTCACAATCCAAATGCATCGCGTCCACTGAGTTTCGAAGCCTTGCCCGGTGCCACCCATCACTTCTTTGACGAGGGCAAGGTTATGTCGCTCGCCCCGGACGATGCCATTTTGAGTTCAAGGACACTGGTGCTGAAGATCCGCAAGGATGGTGAAGAGGTGGAGATATGACGTTGCCTGGTGATCGTTGGATTTGGGTGACGATCGGGGCGGCCATTGCTGTCGCCGCGCTTGTACTGGTTCTGGCTTACACGCCTTATGGTCATTGGAAACTCGCGCTCGTCGCCGCAGCTTTCACCGTGGCACTGGTCATCGGACTGAACCCTGACATTCGGTTATTGGTGCTTGGGACATCGAGCGTGTTTGCGGGTTTAGCGGGGCTCTCGTCCACTGTGTTATTTAGCTTTTCGGTGCGCTTACCCGATGGCTCAACGGGTCAGGTGGGTGTTGAAGCGGGAACGCCGGTTGAGGGTTGGATTTACCTCGCTCTGATCATATCAGGTTTGGTTGCGGTCGGTGCGCATACAGTTTTTCAGAGACAGGCGGCGACCGGGCAGATTGAAGCCCTATCGGATGCGGACACACTCACCTATGTGGCCCATACCGCCCAAGTTCGGGCCCAAAGCCCGCGGAATGATGAAGAGCCGGTTCGGTTCCGGATCATGATGTCTGTCTCGAAATCATTTTCCCGCCAGGTGCGGATTGTCCGGTCGGATATTGATGGCGCGCTCAGTACAGAAGTTTTGGTGAGCAATGGGGATGGTTTGTTTGCGGACAATTTGGTGACGAAGAAATCGGGCTGCGAGGTTCGGATCGACGCGCGCTTCAGTGCTGAACTGGTGAAGGAGTTACCGTTTCAGAAGGAGGTTCGATTGGTGGATGATCGCGGAACCGTAAGCGATCCAATCCAGATAACCTTTCAAGCTTAGTCCCGCTTCATCACCTTTTCGAGCCATTTGTTGATTTCGGTCTCATCCATTTGGCCATTGTCCTCATCATGGAGTATGGCTTTTATAATGACCTCATCACTTCCTTGGTCGTATTCGTAGCCAATGGTTAGTGTATCGAATTGGATGCGGTAGCGTGCTGGATTGCGAGCGATACGGATTGCGTCCTTTGGCAGCGGATTGGCGACCAATTTTAGGAGCCTGGCATCTAACGCGGCGCGGGCTGTTTTGGGCAATCCGCGCCGCACTTGCCTTGGTTTCGTCTTCAGTAGGACCTCAGCCATAGTCGAAGGTTGCGTCCCGTTAAGCCATGGCAACGCCGGTTTGAGACGAACCGTCGTCGTCGATCAGGTCTTGGATTCGGACCTTGCTTTGATCTTTATCGCCATCGGCTTCGTCCATGGCCGCGTTCACTCTGGCATTTTCCGCCAAGTGGATGAGCGCAAAGGCCACTTTTGTAAACCGCATGGGCAGAACAGCTGCGACGTCATTACCATAAGCCGTCAAGATAGAGCCGCCGGCATCATGTGCCGTCCGCCCGACAATTTCACGCTGCTTGCGACGAAACTCTTCCAATCCAGTGCGTTCGAGAGCCGGGCTGATAGATTCCCAAATCTCATCGATAAGCGTGTTCGACAGACCATTCTCGCCAACGGGGAGATCTGTAAAGTCGAGTTTCATATCGCACCTTCCTTTCTGAGAACCGATATAAGGCCTCTATTCTGTGCTGTCGAGGAGGTCTGTACAGACTGTAAGGACCTTACTGGCTGTACAGACCTATAGGTTTCTTAGCTTCGTAAGCTCGAATTGTCAAGAGTCCGACGGGTCAGAACGCCTACAGCGAGGATTTTAGCCGCTCCACGGCGGCTGTTTCCCAGGTCGGATAGGTGTCTGGAGATTGCCAAAAGGCTGACCAGGCCTGGTTGAGGCACGTTGCAATCTCTGTCATGTCCTCGGTCGAGCAGGGTGTCGCGCCCAAGCCGTGGAAGCCTTCAAAGGCGGCATCGCAGAGCGCGTCTATGGTTGCTGCCGGAAAAGCTCGGGCATAGTCCATATCTGACTGGCCCTCCTTGAGTTGGCAAAACTCATCCCAGGCCGCCTGAATGCGCGAAGCATCATTTTCAAACCCAAGCCGATTGAGGGCGACGAGGATCGCCCGCATACGCGCATCATCAGGTGGATGGCTTGTCGGAGAAAACAGCGGTGTTTCGAAGGGCGATCGTTGCAGTTTCATGCTGAGATGGAGATGCGACCAGCCATAGGCGGGGCCGGTCCAGAAGGTGGCGAACAGGTCGCAAAAAAACTCTTCGGTCCACCCCGTCGCCCAGCTGACCCGCCATGAATTGAGGGCCCGCCGATCACGCTCCGGGCCCTCAATACGCTCTTCATGTCGAATGTCGCCGAACAGCGCGTCTATTCGGGCCCTGACGGTGAGGGCGAATTTCAAGGCCAGCGGGGAGAGTGCGGGCTGTTGACGATTCTTCCACCATAACATGGGGTGAACAAGTTCGTGATAAAGATCTGGCAGATGCAGAAGGAAACGGCTTTCATTTGGCGGCACGCTAATAAGATTGAACTCGCGGTTGATGACGAAATATTCGCGCGAGGTGTGGCTCACCGTAGGAGTGATCAAAGGATAGTCGATGTTCTGACAGATGCGATCAACTAGCCGGCCCAGGAAGACATCGTCTGAATTGTGCCTGATGAGGGCGAGGACACCTTCGGTTTCGACTCTGGCTAACTCGATCTGTAGGCCTTCAAACTTGCGAATGAGACTTTTGGGTTCAGTGTGCCAGACTTTATCAATGAGCTGGGATAGGGTTTCAAAATCACTTGCCAATTCGCCAAGCCGGTCGTCGCAGATGCGCCTCAGATCAGACAGTTCCCGTCGTCCTTGCTTGGCGATTTTTTCCTGAAGTGACCGGACCCTTGCAAGCGCTTGTTTTGTGGCACCGGAGACATAAGCCTGCATCATGGGGCTAGCGTTTCATTAGGCGGTGGGCGGTGCGCTGGCGCTCACTGTTTAAGATCTCGGCGGTTCGCTTGAGATCTGCCAGCGTTTGCTGGTCGAGGTTGGCTTCGAGCAAACACCTTGAGAGTCGGTCGCGATTGATCAAATCCTGGCCCACTGGCGACCTTAAAAGACAGTCTATAATCAGTGCACCGATGGAGGGAAGATCGTCTTGCGATGGTGCGAGAATGTGAGCCGCCAATTGCAATTTGTCGTGGGCCGGTTGGCCGTTCTGGTCGAGGGCCGCCAGGACAATTTCATCGATTAGCTTGCAGACTTCGTCGAGGCTTTCATAGGTGGTTTCAACCAGGCTGTCGGTGCTCATGCGTCGGCCGCTTCTTTTGCGAAGGTGACTTCGTCGCGATTGGGTTGAAGCGCGTCTTCGAATAGAACCAGATCGCAGAGCTGGATAGAAATGGGGAGGCGCATTGAGCTGTCTGGCATCATCCAGGTCAGACAGCTCAACACGAAAACATCTTCCAGCGCGTGTGCCATTGGCATGTCGCCAAAACCGCGCCTTACATGCAGAGGGTTGGCGGTGCCCTGTCGCAGGAGGGGCGCGCCGGTATTGCAGACATATCCGTCAGACGACGAGAGGGACAACCAGGCCCCAAGCGGTGGATTAAACACGCCTTCAGGATGCCACCGGTCAGGCTTTCCAAAGTCAAATAGTCGGAGCGGGGCCGGCGAACTTTTCAAGATGCTGAATGCTGAGAGGTTGTAATCGTCTTCTATGATGCCGTCCTCACTGAGAGCCTGGCACGCGGTTTTGAAGCCTTCGATTTCCTCAGGCCAGACACGACCATCGCGATGGATTGTTATGCTCTGGATCGGATCAGAGACTTGCGCGGCTTCAGCAGAGATAAGTCTTTTGAGTGCGTCTCTCACCTGGATGGGATTTAGTTTTTCGCGCTGTTTGGAGCGGCTCGTCTCATATCGAATGATGCGTCCACCCTGAGCAATGAGGGTAAAGACCGCCATGTTGCCTTTGACATCCACACCGACAATCAGGTCCGAATGCAGGGGTGAACTCGGCGCCAAGACAAAGGGCCAGCAGCCATTTGCGAGGCAGATTTTGTTCAGAGCAACGGATTTTAAGTAGCCTGAAATATTGCCGGGTTTGCCATGTTTCTTGACATAGCTGGCTCTTTCGCCAGAACCGCGGCGGATATAGGCGTCACCCGGTGTCCTTGTGTGTATGATGGTTGCCTGTATATCATGCCGGTCGCGTAGTTCATTGACCACCAGCGCGGCCAGTTTGTCTTGATTGCGGGCTGAACCTTTAATCGGGTGCAGCATCACTAGTGCCTTTGAGGCCTTGATGGCATTTGAAGCGGCAAGCGCTTGGATCGCTTTGACTTGCCCAGCTAGGTCTCGCCGGTGTTCGAAATCGTCAAACGTATGGATCTCCGGCTCGTAATTCCCATTGGGCAGGAGTTTGGCCATCACCGCTTTCAATTCGTCGATGAAAGCTGGCCCCCAACTGTTTTTGACGCTCGCTGGCACGATGACCGCTTGCCGGGCCAGTGCCCGTGGATCGACAAAACCAGCGCGCCGATCAAGCATCAGGTCACGACGTGCCCTTGAATAGTCGCGAAGATCGAACCGCCCCTTAGCTTCGCATGATCCGGTCAAGACATGCCCTTGTCCAAACAGAAGATCCGGAACAGGGAAGCGGCGAAGGTCTGTGTCTTGGGCGCGTTGGTCTGCCTTGAGAATCACATTGTTGACCTTCACGCGCTGGAGGTGTTTGCGGACGAATCCGTGGATACGCTCGCGCCGGTTTCCTGGTCGCAGGATCGTCCGACGCTGATGGCGTCCGACCGAGCCCGATTGTGTGTCTTCGACAAGATAGCAAAGCTCGGCCGGGGCGGATCGTTGATCCCCTTCACCTCTGAAGTAGCTCAGCGCTGCGCCGTCCGGGTTGAGATTGACAAGTTCTGGGGGCGCGGCTTTTCCGGCTTCTCGGTTCAGGTATTGAACAAGGCTGATGACTGAACCGTCATCTTCCATGATTGACGGCTCGCCAACGGTCCGATCGCTCACATCATCAATTCTGAATTCATACCAGCGGTCCCCCATTTTATGAACGCAATGGCGCTGGGCCAGCGCGTTGGCAGACTGTTTGCTGATCTTTGGACCGATCGGTTTGCTCGAAAGAAAGCGGCTCTTGGCTTCCACTGCGAGCCCTAAAGAGCCTGCTTCGAGCCGTGTGGCGCGCACGGAGTATCCTTCAAACAGCTCAATATCTCCGAATTGAGCTGAAGGGCGCTTAGCAAAATAGGGCTGTCCAGCACCGGGCTGCCACAACTCATAGCGCCGAAAGAGGTGATCGCCGACGGCAAAGTCAAGAAACCTCAGCCTGATAGGGTCTAATTCGTCCGTGGGACCATTGAAGGTGAGATCCAGGCGTTCGTTGGCGTCGACCAAGGTGACCATTCCAGGGGGAATACGGTGGTTCAACGTTAGGTTCTCGACCGATGCCGGACAAGCAATGAGGGCGGCGCCATCGCGCATGAGAGAAATGAAGGGCGCGCGATGATGGAATGAAAGCCGACGAACGAGTTTGCTGACGGCCGTATGATAACTCGCCTTGTCTTTCGGCATACCTTTGAGCGAGTAAAGCCAATAAGTGGCGGAAAGAGATTCGAGCCCATCAAGGCCGAATAGCGTCGTCTCAAGCGTCATTTGCGACCTCCGGACAAAGTCGTTGGAAAACGCAGGCCTCACAGGTTGCGCCGTCGAATGCGTAGTTGAAATCGTCGATGTTTTGGTCGTCGTAGCGCTTGCCTTCTGAAAGACAGATCATTTCGTAAGCTGACGCGGCAATTTCAGCGTCAATGGCATCGAGATCTTCCTCATCAAGGTCGTATTCATGGGTCTGCCCAAGCAGCAATTGGGCTTCGATCAGCCGCATAGTTTCCGGCGGGTCTTCGGATTCAAACGGGAAGTCTCGGTGCGGGTTCGTGCAACGGCTAAGGGCGATCGCGTATGTGGCCAGCTGAAACCGAGCATCGTTTCCGGTTTTCGCGTGAACCTTCCAATCGATGATGACTGGCGGCTGGTCGTCTTTGAAGGCCACCAAGTCGGGCATGGCAAAACCTTTGAGACCGTCGGCGATTGGGAAATGTATTGCTCTTTGAGCCATAAGCCGGTCAGCGTCGCTCAAGATCGGTTTGATTGTCTCATCCTGCCATAGGTTTTGCAGGGAACGCTCGATCTCCGACCAAGCACGTTCGAACTGCTCCTCTGTGTAACCGTCGCCAAACTCGTTGGCGAAAAGGAGAGCGAACGCATCGCCTTCCTTGTTGATGGTGACATCAATGGTCTCCGCCCGGTTCTGCTCTGCATAGACTCGCTGTTGATCGAACAGCGACCTTGCACGATCCAATGCAATGCGCAGTCTAGGCGTCCGATCGCCGAGATCACCATTCAAGGTAGGGACAAGATAGGTCTCGATGACCTTATCAACGATATGGCCTCGCCAGGCGCTGATCGTTTTGAGTTTGCCGTAAAAGAGAGCGCGCCGACGAACGGGATCGCGCGTTTTCCCATTAGTGGCGATGGAGCTAAAGAACCACTGCCGCTGGCAACGCTTGAACGCTTTTGAACTTGAGTAGGACCAAGTCATGTCGGCTCGCTCCCCTTGGAGCGCAAAAAGCGCACATAATCGACAATCGCCTCTTCTTCATTTGTGCTGATCTTTCCGATACGTGCCGCGAGACGCGCTGCGCCGTGAGCGTCCTCGTTCAAGGCATCATCGGGGAGTGGGTAGTCCGCAAGTTGCATAAGCGTTGCGTAGGAGACGTCATAAAGCTTCGCGAGCGTATGGAGGATTTTCGGAGCAGGCGTCTTGATCTTTCCTGTTTCCAGTTGGCTCAAATAGGCATTGGAGATTCCACTTACCTTCTCGACTTGACGCTGGGTCAGACCAGCCGTCTTGCGGGCGTTTGCTAGAAAGTCTCCGAGTCCTTGCATAAGCGAATCTCCTTCATGCTAAAAATACCAAGCATGATAAGAGTGTCAAGCATCACCGAGATGATCATGTCGAGCTTTAGCCGAAGCCGACACCATCGACCGTCAGTCTCAGATGTTCGACACCACCCGTTCCGCGTCTGCTGCTGGTTCTGCAATACAAGTAACAAACCTCTTTAATCGGGATTGAACCGCGATCTCGTTATGTCTGGTTTTGGGAGTGCGAGCCGAGTTCGTTTCGGCTCCTTCCGGGATCAAAGAGCAATCAGCCTCACATCGAAATCTCCTGATCCAGTCCCGGCGGCTCGAGGCCCTCTTCCCCGGGCTCGTCAATCCCGGTGTCCACCTCATCCAGCGTGCGGTCGTCCGGCCCGCTGGCCTCCAACTCATCCTCGATCTCGACCTCAGTACTCTGGCCCTGTGACATCGGCGGCTGATCGAGCCCGGTCAGGGCTTCCATCCGCGAACTGGCTTCCAGCGCTGAGGATTTGAGCCCGGTGTTGCGTTCCAGCGTTTCGGTCAGGCGCTCGGCATTGTCGGTGATCACCTCCAGCCGGTCGGCTGAGCGGGAGATGTCCACATAGAAACCGACCTGGC
>CAYUEM010000093.1:0-9960 GCA_964442925.1 uncultured Hyphomonadaceae bacterium | reverse complement strand
GCGTGCCTCGCGATCCAGCTCGACGTGCGCTCCCCCGTCCACGACTACTACCGCGACCTCGCGCTGCAGGCCGCGCCGGCGGATGAGTCCGACGCGCTGCTCGCGCGCGCACGCGGCGTGCTCGCTGCGTGGAGCGGCGGCGCCTCCGCCGATGATCGCGCCTTCGCGCTCCTCCGCGCCTTCCGCGACGCGCTCCACGAGAAGGTGCTCGCGCCCATCGTCGCGCCATGCCGCGAGCTCGACGAGTCGTTCCGCTACCGCTGGACCATGACGGAGGAGCCGGTGCGCCGCATCCTCGAAGGCCAGCATATCATCGCCGATCTGTCGCTGCCCTATGGCCGCGTCGTGCATGATTATCTTGCCTGACGACGTTTCGGCCACATCATTGTTGTGGTTAGGCAGTCACCCGAGAGCGTTGTGCATGACCGAGCTACCCGATGGCGCAGAGACCACGACTTCTCCTGCGTCCCGCGCCGCCGGGATGGCGCGCCTGAATGCGTTTCGGTCTGCTATGGGCCGTCATTATGGCCAATGGCGCAATCATGATTTCGGGCCGGCCAACCGGTCGAATGTTTCGACACTTTCGCCCTGGATCAGCCATCGCCAGGTGCTCGAAGAGGAGGTCGCGGGCGCCGCGCTTGGAGCGCATGGCTTCGCGGCCTGCGAGAAATTCCTGCAGGAAGTGTGCTGGCGCGCCTATTTCAAAGGCTGGATGGAGCAACGCCCCGGTGTCTGGGACGCCTTTGTCGACGCTCGCAGCCGGCAATACCAGCAGCTTCAGACCAATGCCGGCCTGCGCCTTGGTTACGAAACGGCGGTTGCGGGGCGAACCGGCATCGACGCTTTCGATGGCTGGGCGCGAGAACTGGTCGAGACCGGCTATCTGCACAATCATGCGCGGATGTGGTTCGCCTCGATCTGGATCTTCACCCTGAAACTGCCCTGGGAGCTGGGCGCAGATTTTTTCCTCCATCACCTGATCGACGCCGATGCCGCGTCCAATACTCTTTCCTGGCGCTGGGTCGGCGGATTGCATACGCCGGGCAAGACCTACCTCGCCCGGGCCTCGAATATTCGCAAATACACAGAGGATCGCTTCAATCCCGTCGGATTGTCTGCGGAGGCGGCGGCGATCAGCGGCTTCGAAAACCCCGCGCGGACTGCGCTGCGCAGGGGTGACGACTTGCCTGAGGGTGACATCGCGCTGCTGCTGACCGAGGCAGATCTTCATGTCGAAACGCTTCGCCCGCCCGGTGCAACCATCAAGGCCCTGGCAGGTCTCGTCATGCCCGGGGCGCGAAGCCCTGCGGGGGCCGGAGGAGCGGCACGCTTGTTTACAGAAGGAGCCATTGATGACGCGCTTGAGCGTGGCCGTGCGCTTTTCGGTGTATCGGCACAACGGCTCGATCCAGATTTCGATCTGGCCGACCAGCTTCGTGAACTGGCGAAATTGGCGCAAACACGCGTGATCCTCACCGGTTTCGCCCCTGTTGGCTGGGTGCGGCCCGCGATCGATGCGGCCCGCGACAGCCTTTCTGGTGAGGGTATCAGACTGGTCTGCCGCCAGCGTGACTGGGACGCTGCGTTCTGGCCACATGCCACTGCCGGCTTCTTCAGGCTGAAAAAAGCGATCCCGCAGACCTTGGCAAGTCTCGGTTTGCCGGTTTAGGGCAGATTGTACCAGGAACGACCTGAGTAAGCGCACAACTCGATAACCCCGGAGACAGCTCAATTGACGCAACTGGTTCTCACAGATCATGGCGACCGACTGACCGCCAGCGTCGAGGGTCATCAGCTGAAGGTCGAATATGGCTGGTCTTCTCCGGGCGTGATGCGGGTTGATTTTGTTGAAGTGCCGCGCGCGTTGGGCGGGCGAGGCCTTGGCACAAAGCTGGTCGCTGCGCTGGTGGACAAGGCCCGCACGGACGGCTTCAAACTGGAGCCGGTTTGTGGTTTTGCCCGCCATCAGCTTGCCAAACACAGCCAGTGGCACGATGTCCTGAACGGATGAAACCTGCCTTCTGGAAAACCAAACGCCTGAGCGAAATGACCGATGAAGAATGGGAGTCGCTTTGCGATGGCTGCGCGAAATGCTGCCTGCTCAAGCTTGAAGACGAAGACAGTGGTGAGATTGCCTATACGCGGCTGCATTGCCGGCTTCTGGATGCGGGCAGTTGCCGCTGCTCCAACTATGCCGATCGCAAGAGGCATGTTCCCGACTGCGTGAAACTGACGCCGAAGACGATTGAGGCGATTGCGTGGATGCCGCGCAGCTGTGCCTATCGCCTCATCGCAGAGGGTGCCGACCTGCCCGACTGGCACCATCTGGTTTGCGGCGACCGTGAACGCATCCACCGCGAAGGCCACTCGATCATGGGCCGCACCCGCAGTGAAGACACCGTGCTGGAAGAAGACCAGATCGACTGGATCATCGACTGGAAGGGCAATGCGCCCTAGCAGGCTGCTGAAAAACACGTCTCCAGGTTTTCCTCGTCCTTTAAAGGCTCGCTTCGCTCGCACCTCGCCGATGAGGAAAACCAACGAGATTCCTCATCGAAGAGGAGCGGCCCATTTGGGCCGCGTCTCGAAGGATGGGCCACGTGCGCTGGTTTTTCAGCAGCCTGCTAGTGATCGTGTCCGGGCCGCCGCGCGCCGTTCATGCGCCTCAGTTCGGCAAGCTCCTCGCGAAGCTCGCCCAGCACGACGAGGATCGCCCTGCGCTCTTCTCTTGCGATCTGAGCGTCATCTTCCAGCGCTTCGATATGTTCTTCCTGCATGGCTTCCTGTTCGAGCTGGAGTGCCTCCACAATCAGCGCGATGAACAGGTTCAGCACCAGAAAACTGGCCACGAAAATAAAGGTCAGAAAGAACACCCAGGCAAATTCGTGGCCATCATCGACGACCTTCTGGACCACCTCGAACCGCCAGCCATCCATCGTCATCACCTGAAACAGCGAAATCGCCGAGCTTGGCAGGTCATGGAACAGCTGCGCGACGTCCTCAGATGCGCTGTCGCCATACATGTTTGTTGCCATCACCGCGGCGACATAAGTGATCAGTCCGAGAAGCGCGAGGATCGCCCCCATGCCGGGCAGCGCCCGCAACATCGCCTCGGTCACCTGCCGCATCATCGGCACGATATGCAGCAGCCGCAACACGCGCAGCACCCGCAAGGCCCGCAGCACGCTGAGCCCCTGCCCGAACGGCATTATCGATATGCCGACCACGACGAAATCGAACCAGTTCCAGCCGGACCGGAAAAAACCGAACCCGTAAACGGCAAGCTTCACAAGAATTTCCACGACGAACAGCCAGGTGATCGCCTGATCGGCAAGCCTCAGTATCTGTTCAAGCGAAGGTGGTAATGTGTCATAGGTCAGGATCCCGAGGATCACCGCATTGGTGACGATCAGGCCGGTGACCGCGTTGAGAAAGACCGGCCCTTCAAGTGCGCGGCGAAGGCCCGACCGGGTCTGGCCTGAAGGCTGTATCGAAACGGTCATTCCCCTGCGCCCTTACCCGCCTGACAACGGTCACTCGAAAAACGTCCGTGCCCGCTTCAGGCGGCACCGTCCAACCGGAAATGTGCCCTCAAAGGGCCGTCGAACAGGTCGCGCTCAATTGGCCTTTTCAAGCTCGAATGTGACATTGACCTGGACCGAATAGCCGACCTCCCCGCCAGAAATCGGCGTGGGCGCGCTCTCGGCCATGCCCGAACTGCGCGCCATCATCAGTTGTGGCGTCGGCCCGCTTTGCTGTTCATATTCGTTGATCGTAACAATCCGCGCGACGCGGTAGCCAGCCGCACTCGCATAAAGCTCGGCGCGCGAAGCCGCCTCCAGCATCGCCCGCCTGCGCGCTTCATTGCGCGCCTGACTGTCATCCTCAAGTCCGAAACGCAGACCCGAAAACGTGTTGCCGCCAGCATCGACCAGCGCGTCGAGCGTTTGGCCAATCCGGCTCAGCTGCGTGACTTTCGCCGTGACCTGATTGGAGACCTGGTAGCCGACGAGCTTGCGCCGATTGCCCTGATCATATTTTTCATATTCATAGCGCGGCTGAAGCGAGAAATTCGATGTCTGGATGTCGCGTTCCGCGATGCCGGCTTTCTTCAGGGCCCCCATCACGCCGTTCATGCGCGCGCGATTGGTCTCCATCGCCTCGCCCGCCGTCTCGGCCTCGGTCGTCACGCCAGAACTGATGAAGGCAATATCGGGCTCTCGCATGACCTCGCCGCTGGCGGTTATTGACAGCGTGGTCTCGGGCTGGATCGAATTGGGATGTGCGGTCATGGCCACCTCCTGGGCATGGGCCGGTAGGGCAGGAGCGGTGCCGGCGAGCGCGAGCGCAAGCCCAATCCCAGCTGCCCCACTTCGCAGTGCGTGAAAGGCTGTTCGGTGTCCTGACATACGGCGTCCTCCATTTTGCATGCAAAATACCGTAAAAGCCCCATTGCGGCCAGATCAAGGCCGTAGCATGTTCGCGATCCCTGAATTGGGGGCCTGTAGCTCAGTTGGTTAGAGCGGACCGCTCATAACGGTCTGGTCGCGGGTTCAAGTCCTGCCGGGCCCACCACCCTTTTACTTTTACGTTGTTTTTATAAATAAAAATGGCGAAAATAGTCTCACTCTCAGATCCGGGTCCCACAAAGTGGGACACTTTGTGCTTCAAGTGGTGTCTAAGCCGCGACCGCGAGACGTTTCTGATCGATCTTCAGTCTGTCCATCGCACCATGGGGTCAATGCCGTCACGAAGGAGGCGGTGCGCCTCCACCATGCGCTCACGCGCCTTGGCGAGCGTCGTGATGGGATCGTCGCCAAAGGAAAGCGTTTTCTGCTTGCCGTCATAGCGGTGCCAACAAATGTATTGGCAGGCCACGGACGCGGATGGACGAGCATGGACGCTCGGGACCCGAAGCGCGCCCGCAACCAACTGTTTTATGTTGGTATTTCCGTGGTGAATGTGTATCTCATCAACACGGTGTGGTGCAGAAGAGGCCTCGAACCTCCACGCCCGAAGGCACACGGACCTGAACCGTGCGCGTCTCCCAATTCCGCCATCTGGGCTGGTCATTTGAAGCCGGCGTACCTAATGGGGCAAACGCGCCGCGTCAATGGCTGATGACTGAAGAAACCGTTCGGCAAGCCTGCACTATGGAGGGTGTCCACAACCCATCCGCTTCGGTGCCGGCCGACCGAGGATGTGATCTTCCAGACGCCTGCGACAGATCAGCTTTTCGGTGCAGGTGGCCTCATTCAGCGGCGGTTTCCACGGAGACGAAATCGGTGACGAATTCGCTGTCCTCTTCAGCCGGATCGGCTGTGAAGGCCTCTGACGGATCATCGTCATCAGGGGCGTCTTCGCCGGGCAGACCCAGTGTTTCCGGCAGAACGTCACTGAGCAGACCTTCGGCCTCCAGATCGGCCTTTCCGGGCAGGACAGACAGGCCTTCGAGGCCAAAATGCTCAAGGAACGCATCTGTCGTGCCGAATGTTGCCGGCCGGCCCGGCGTCTTGCGCCGGCCCTTCACCCGCACCCAGCCCGCTTCCATCAACGTGTCGATCGTTCCGCGTGACACTGCAACGCCGCGAACCGCTTCGATTTCCGCGCGCGTGACCGGCTGGCCATAGGCGATGATTGCCAGTGTTTCGAGCGCGGCCTGGCTGAGTTTCTTCTGCTCGTGGCGGGTTTCGACGAACAGGAAATCGAGGTCCTGCGCGGTCTGGAAGCGCCATTTTCCGGCCACTTCGACCAGTTCCACACCGCGCCCGCGATAATGACCGCTCAGCGCCATCAGCACTTCGCCAGCCTCAAACCCATGCGGCAGGACCTCGCCGACCGCTTGCGCTGAAAGCGGCTCGCCGGCAGCAAACAGGATCGCTTCGGCCCGGCGAAGGGCCTCGGCCATGCCGGCGCGCGGACCGGGCAGCGGGGATGTCTCGCTCCCGCCCTCATTGCTGATGACCTCGCGCGCCTCGCTGAGTGCGGTTTCGCCGGAGCGATACGCAAAGGACAGCTGGCGCACGGCCTGGCGGATCGATTCCGGCGCGTTGTCAAGCCGGTCATGTTCAGGCGGCGTCATTGGCAGCCTCCAGTTCACTTGCTTGTGCGCCGCGGAGATAGAGCGGGGCGAAATGATGATCCTGACGCATGTCCACCTCGCCGTCACGCGTCAGTTCCAGCGCGGCGGTAAACACTGAAGCGGTCACCGAACGCGCCGGCACATCCGGGTCGAGCGCGCCGAGCCGCACGCCGATCGACTCCAGGCTGGCCCAGGCCTGCAGCTCGTGAGTGAGCATGCGCAACCCGTCCCGAGCGCTTTCCAGCGGCAGGACAAACTGCTTTTCCACCCGATGCGGCGCGGCTTTGGCCTTGCGTGAGCGGATGGTTCCAAAAGCCTGCATGAGGTGCCAGAGCGTGGTGTCATATTCGGTGTGCCTGACAACACGCGGCTGTTGCGGCTCACCGCGCAGGAAAACGCGCTGGCCGAGGATCGCGCCAGCCTGCAACTCCTTTGCGGCGCGGCGCATGGCATCGAGACGTTTCAGCCGGAAGGCGAGCTGCGCAGCCATGTCTTCGCTGTCGAGCCCGTCTGTTTCCGGCTTTTCCGGGCGCGGCAGAAGCAGCTTGGATTTCAGCCAGGCCAGCCAGGACGCCATCAGCAGATAATCGGCGGCCAGATCGATGCGTTTCGACCTGGCGTCCTGAATGAAGTCGAGATATTGCTCGGCCAGCGCCAGGATCGAGACCTTCAGCAGGTCGACTTTCTGGCGCCGGGCCAGTTCCAGCAGAAGGTGCAATGGACCTTCGAAGACATCGATATCGATGACGAAGATTTCCTCTGCGAGCGCCTCTGCGGCCTGCGCGGACAGTTCTTCAAGTGACAGCGTATCGGCGTTCATGCCTGCGCCCTCGCAGCTGGCAGCAATTGGCGCAGACGCGCCCAGCCGGCAACCGGGTCAAAACGCTCGCCTGCGCGGCTGACCGCATCTGCGGCCTGCGCCCGCGCCAGCGCCTTGCCAGCCAGCGCAGTCGCTGCCTCGCCGACCTCCTGCATCTCCGACAGGATATCACCGGGCGCGCGCAGGAAGCCGGAGCAGTGCAGCACGACATCACAGCCAGCCGTCAGCGCGCGCTGTGTGCGCTCGCCAAGCGTGCCGCCAAGGGCCTTCATTCCAAGATCATCGCTCATCAACAAACCATTAAAACCGATTCGGGTGCGGATGACTTCCCCGATCAATCGGGGCGATAATGTGGCCGGCACGCCGGGGTCAATCGCATCATAGGCAATATGCGCGGTCATCGCCATTGGCGCATCATTGAGCGCCACGAAGGGGGCAAAATCCTTCGCCAGGTCGTTGTCCCCTGCATGGACGCGCGGCAGTTCAAGATGACTGTCGGCCTGGCTGCGGCCATGGCCGGGAATATGCTTGATCACGCTGGCAACCCCGCCAGCGGCAAGACCCTCGATTGCAGCGCGCCCCAGCGCACTCACCTGCGCGGGGTCACGACCAAAAGCCCGGTCGCCGATCACGTCATGGGCACCGGCAACCGGCAGGTCGAGCACCGGTGCGCAATCGGCATGGATGCCCATGCCTGCCAGTTCATGCGCGATCAGCCGGTGACCGAGGCAGGCTGCCTCGCATCCGCGTTCCGGATCTTCACCATACAGCCGGCCATAGTCTGCACCGCTCGGAAACAGCGGCCATTCCGGAGCTCTGAGACGGGCAACCCGCCCGCCTTCCTGATCGATGAAAATGAGGCTGCGCCTGCCGGTCGCGTCCCAGATATCATAGATGAGGCGGCGGATCTGGGCGCGTGAGACGCAGGAACGCCCCATAAGGATCACGCCCCATGGATTGATCCGGGACAGCAGGACCCGTTCGGCAGGCAACAGGTCCGGCCCGGCAACCGAGAGGATGCAGGCGCGCTGGGACATTCCTATTGCTGCACCACGATGCAGTCGCCGCCATCGGCTTTCAGGGCCGCGCAGAACTCGCCGGCCGCGTCGCGAGTGGCAAACCGGCCAACCCGCAGGCGGTAGAAAACGCCACGCGCGCCAAGGTCGGCGCGCTGGATATCGCGCTGCGCACCGAAGAACATGTCGGGATCACTTGCAACGGCACGTTTCCAGGCGGTCTCTGCGGCGGCAGATTCACGGAAAGCTGCCATCTGGACGAGGAACAGGCCGGTCTCGGCGAAATCGAACATTGCCGTGCGCACTGGCGTAGGTGTGGGCTGAGCCCGGGGCGCAGGCGCTGCGAGGGGTGTTTCATTGATCGAGGCCAGATCGGTGCGTTCAGCCGCGTCATCGGCGCGCCCTTCCAGATCGGCAAGCCGGCGAACTTCGTCGCGCAGGGCATTCGGCATCCCGGTCTCAGGGTCATCCGTGCCATCATCCATATCCGGGCGCAGCTCAAGCGGTGGGCCGCCCTGCAGCGTCTCACCTTCGGGCGCGGACGGAATATCGCGTTCGGGCGTCACGCTGCCGGGCAGGCGCCGCAGGCTGCCCGGAACCGGGCGCGAGGAGCCGTCCATCTCGTCATAAACCCGCGCTTCGAGATTGGGCGTGGTCACGCCGCCGGCCTCGTCGGGTTTGCGCTTGTAAGGTGCGTCCTGCGCAAGGATCACCGGCACGCCGCCGGAACCGTCGCGCACGCCCTGACGATAGGTGTTCCAGACAACGGCTGCAAAAACGATCAGCACCCCAGCGGCCAGCGCCAGTATCAGCGGGCCGCGTGCGGTTTCCTCGTCGCTCATTGCAAAGCCGCGATAATCATCGTCAGCCGGTCCGAAATCCACGCGATCGTAATCATCTCTGTGCATTGCCATTGTCCCGCAAGCCGCTTGCCTGAAATGTTAACCCTATCGCCAGCAGTGTTAACGAGGCTTGAATCGTGTCTGTGAAATTCGTCACGAATTTGACGAATATCTTTATAAATCCTGAATTTCACGAATTGGCATGGAGCTGGAACAAGCGCCGGTGTTCCTCTATCGCATAGCCGTCAGTCATTCCGGCGATATAGTCGCACACTAGCCTTGCGCGGCGCATTTCGTCGCCGGCCTCGGCCTGTGCGCGCCAGGGCGGCGGCAGGGTTTCCGGCTCGGCGAGGAACACATCGAACAGTTCCTTGAGGATACGTTTAGCCTGACTGCGCATGCGATTGACCCTGTAATGTTTGTACATCCGCTGATGCAGGAAGCTGCGCAGGGCGCGCTGGCGGGTTTCATGGGCCTCGGAAAATGCAACAACCGGAACCGTCATGGCGCGCACATCCTCTACTGAGCGGGGCTTGTGCTTGCGGACCCGTCGCAGCGTCTCGCTTGTCAGATCCTCAATCCACAGGCCGATCAGCCGGCGAACGGCCTCGTAGACAATGCGGCGCTGGTCAAGCTCCGGATAATCCTTGCGAACGCTTGCAAACACATCGCCGACGAGCGGAATGTCGATGATCTCGTCAATCGTGAACAGGCCGGCGGCAATGCCGTCATCAATGTCATGATTATTGTAGGCAATGTCATCGGAGAGCGCAGCGACCTGCGCTTCCGGGCCAGCAAATCCATGCAGTTCCAGCGCCTCAAGATGCTCGAATTCGCGAAACGCGGCCGGCAGGTCGGCAAGCTGCGTTTCCGGGGTCAGCAGTGGCCCATTGTGCTTGACCAGGCCTTCAAGCGTCTCCCAGCTCAGGTTGAGCCCGTCAAATTGCGGATAGCGCACTTCCAGAAAGGAAACCACGCGAAGGGTCTGGGCATTATGGTCAAAGCCGTCATAATCGCGCATGCAGGCATCAAGCTGGTCCTCGCCGGCATGGCCGAACGGCGGATGGCCAATATCATGGGCAAGCGCCAGAGCCTCAGCGAGATCCTCGTCAAGTCGGAGCGTGCGCGCGATCGACCGCGCAAGTACCGTCATCGCGTTTTCACTCATCTTCGGCGTGGTGCTGACGGTGATCGGCCGGC
>CAYUEM010000092.1:0-10000 GCA_964442925.1 uncultured Hyphomonadaceae bacterium | reverse complement strand
GCCTGTCGGGTGCCAATGGCTCGGGCAAGACCAATCTGCTGGAAGCCGTCAGCCAGCTTGGCCCCGGTCGCGGCCTGCGATCGGCTGCGTTGCCGGAGCTCAGCCGGCATGGCGCGATGACGCCCTGGACCGTTGCCGGCGAACTCGGCGACCGGCGGATCGGGGTGGGGCTTGATGTGTCCAGCGGTGCAGCCAAGCGAACCCTGCGGATCGATGGCGAGAAGGCACAGGCCAGCGACCTTGCCGAACTTGTGCGCATTGTCTGGCTGACGCCGGCCATGGACGGGGTGTTTCGTGGCAGCGCAAGCGAGCGGCGGCGCTTTTATGACCGCCAGGTGATGGCACATATGCCCGCACATGGCCCGGCTGCAGCGCGATACGAAAAGGCAATGCGCGAGCGCAATGCCCTGCTGGAACGCCCCTTTGTCGATCCGGGCTGGGCCGATGCCATCGAGGCGCGGCTGGCCGAAGCCGGCGCCGAAATGGCGCTCGCGCGCCAGCTCGTCATCGCCAGGCTGCAGGCCAGCCTTGACGCGCGGCCCGATGATGCGTTCCCCAAGGCGCAGCTGGCACTGGAAGGTGAGGCTGAAACGCTTGCCGCGCACGGGGCCGGCCCGGGCGAGATTGAAAACCAGCTGACCGACATGTTCCGGCAGATGCGGCGCGCCGACGCGAAAGCCGGGCGCACGCTGAAAGGCCCGCACCGCACCGACCTGAGAGTGATCCACGCGCCCAGCGGACTGCCGGCGCGCGAGGCTTCCACCGGCCAGCAGAAAGCCCTGCTGATCGGCCTGATCCTGGCATCTGCCGCTGCGCTGGCCGAGCGCGCAGACGGGCCTTCACCACTGATCCTGCTGGATGAGGCCGCCGCCCATCTCGACCCGGACCGGCGGGCGGCACTGTTTGATGCGCTGGCGGCCCTGCCCGGCCAGTCCTGGCTGACGGGAACAGAACCCTTTCTGTTCGAAGCCTTTGGCACGCGCGCGCAACATATCGAAATCAGGGACGGCATGGCCCATCCCGGCTGACAGTGCTGCGCCTGTCCTGCGGGCATGGCTTTTCATGTCGCGTGCGCGCTGTAGACTGCAGTCACGGCCCGTGTTCCTTGCGGGCTTCCAGAACAGATATGCGGAGGAAACATGTCGGGCCAGCATCCCTGCCACCACGCCAAAACCCACCCGGACAAGCCGGCCTATATCATGGCCGGATCGGGCGAGACCGTCACCTTTGCACAGCTTGAGACGCGCTCGAACCAGATCGCACATGCCCTGCGCGATGCCAGCTGCGAGCCGGGCGACACAATCGCGATTTTCGCGGAAAACTCCCCGCGCTATTTCGAGATCTGCTGGGCCGCGCAGCGCTCAGGGCTGTATTATGTCTGTATCTCGTCCCGGCTGACGGCCCCGGAAGTGAAATATATTCTTCAAGACAGCGGCGCGAAGCTGCTGATTGCGGGCGCGAGCCTTGGCGATGTCGCGGTGCCGGCCGCACTGGAAGCCGGCATTTCCGAGCGCTGGTCCATCGACGGCCCCGTTCCCGGCTTCAGCCCACTGGAAGAGCTGCGGGAGAATTATCCAGGCACGCCAATTCCTGACGAGATGGCCGGCACAGACATGCTGTATTCGTCCGGAACGACCGGGCGGCCCAAGGGCATCCGCCCGCCGCTGCAACAGGGCCTGCCGATCGACGCGGACAATGTGCTGACCCAGATCGCGCAGGCGCTTTGCCGCGCTGATGAGAACACGATCTATCTTTCGCCCGCCCCGCTCTATCATGCCGCGCCGCTGCGCTGGTGCATGTCGATGACACGGTTCGGCGCAACCCTCGTGATCATGGAGAAATTCGACCCGGAGAGCTATCTTGCAGCGATTGAAGAATATCGTGTGACGCATTCCCAGCTGGTGCCGACCATGTTCGTGCGGATGCTCAAGCTGCCTGAGGAGGTGCGCACGAGATATGATGTCTCCTCGCTGAACTGTGCGATCCATGCTGCTGCGCCCTGCCCCGTGCCGGTCAAGCAGCAGATGATCGAATGGTGGGGGCCGGTGATCGAGGAATATTATGCCGGCTCGGAAGGCAATGGCATGACCTGGGTCAACAGCGCCGACTGGCTGGCACACAAGGGCTCGGTGGGTCGCGCGATCTTCGGCGAGGTGCATATCTGCGGCGAGAATGGCGAGGAACTGCCCATCGGCGAGGAAGGCCAGGTCTATTTTGGCGGAACCGTGCCGCCGAACTATCACAATGATGAAGAGAAGACGAAAGGCGCGCGCCATCCCCGCCACGAAGACTGGTCCTCGCTCGGCGATGTCGGCAAGCTGGATGAGGACGGTTTTCTATACCTGACCGACCGCAAATCCTTCATGATCATTTCTGGCGGGGTGAACATCTACCCGCAGGAAACCGAGAATATCCTGATCACCCATCCGAAAGTCGCCGACTGCGCCGTAATCGGCGTGCCCGACCCTGATTTCGGCGAGGCGGTGAAAGCCGTGGTGCAGCCGCTTGACGGCATCGCGCCAAGCGCGGAACTGGCCGAGGAACTGATGGCCCATTGCCAGGCGCATCTGTCAAAGCTGAAATGCCCGAAAAGCGTGGATTTCGACCCGGAACTGCCGCGCCACGCCACCGGCAAGCTGTATAAACGGCTGATCCGCGACCGCTACTGGGGCAATACCGGCAGCCGGATTGTCTGAGTTTCGCGGCAGTGATCGTCCCGAAGCATGGCCGCACAGGCAGTTCATTGCCGTCGTTCTGGACGCGGGCCTGATCCGGGGCCTGTTGCTTGCGGAGCGAAGAACAGGCAGGTCCCCGGGCAAGCCCGGGACAAGGCGGTTGTCTGGCATATTTTCAAAAAACAATCCCTATGCGTTTTTCAGCAGCCTGTTAGGCTGGCGGCCAGAGCGAAACCGTCCCGGAGACAGCCGTGCCTGACACAATCGACCCTGCCCGCTTTCCGCCCGGCTTTGTCTGGGGTGCGTCAACGGCGTCCTACCAGATCGAAGGGGCCGTCAAAGAAGATGGCCGCGGGCCTTCGATCTGGGACACATTTTCCCACATGCCGGACAAGATCGATAGTGGCGAGACCGGCGATCTGACCTGCGACCATTATCATCGCTATGGCGAGGATATCGCGCTTATGAAAACGCTCGGCCTTGATGCCTATCGCTTCTCCATCGCCTGGCCGCGCATCCTGCCGCAGGGGCGCGGCGCGGTGAATGAAAAGGGGCTGGAATTCTACGACCGGCTGGTCGATTGCATCCTTGAAGCCGGGATCGAGCCCTGGCCCTGCCTTTATCACTGGGACCTGCCCCAGGCGCTGCAGGATGATGGCGGGGGCTGGCGCAACCGCGCCTGCGCCGATGCATTTGCCGACTATAGCGACATCATCACCCGCCGGCTGGGCGACCGTGCACGCAACTGGCTGACCTTCAATGAGCCGAACGTGTTCAGCATTTTCGGCTATCTGATCGGTTATCACGCGCCGGGACTTGCCGACCATGACGGCTTTCTCGATGCGGTGCACACCGTCAACCTCGCGCATGGCAAGGCCTGCCCTGTGATCCGCGCCAATGTCAGGGATGCGCGCATTGGCCTGGCGCCGAACATGCAACCCGTGCGGGCCGCCTCTGCCAGCCCGGCCGATGCGCAGGCCGCCAAGGTGCTCGACGCGTACTGGAACCGCGCTTTTGCCGAGCCGATGGTTCATGGCGGTTATGACCCGGTTCTGACCGAACGGCTCGGCGCGCGCATTCATGACGGCGATCTGGAAACGATTTGTCAGCCGCTCGACTGGTTCGGGATGAATTATTACAGCCCGCTCGATGCTGCAGCGGCGGACAATCCGTCAGGGATGCGCCTTGCCCCGCCGCCGCCCGGCGCGGAGCTTTCGCTGATGGGTTGGGAGGTGCATCCGCCATCCTTCACGCAGATGCTGGTGGAGGTTTCACAGCGTTATGGCCTGCCGGTCTACGTCACTGAAAACGGAACCGCCGACGCGCTGTCACCCTCGGCCGATGGCGAGATTGCCGATCGCGAGCGCATCTCCTATCTCAGCCGACATCTCAGCGCCCTGCTCGAAGCACGCGAAGCCGGCGCAGATGTGCGCGGCTACCTGACCTGGACGCTGGTGGACAATTTCGAATGGGCCAAGGGCTATGCCACCCGGTTCGGTCTGGTCCATTGCGATTTCACCAGCCAGAAACGCACGCCCAAGGCCTCGTATCACTGGCTGAAGGCGCTGATCGAGCAGACCCGGCACAGGCGGGCCTGACCCAAAGTCAGGCTTGCAGATCGCCGGCGCTGGCGTCAATCTCGCAGCCTACAGCAACCACAAGGGAGACACGTCTGATGGCCGATCCACGCAAGATCCATTTCAACGACCTGGAACAACTCGCCGGACAGGAGATCGGCACCAGCGACTGGCACACGATCGATCAGGACCGGGTCAACCTGTTTGCCGATGCGACCGGTGATCATCAGTGGATCCATGTCGATGTCGAACGCGCGACGAAGGAAATGGGTTCGCCGATAGCCCATGGCTTCCTGACGCTTTCACTGCTGCCGATGCTCGGCCCGGAAGTGCTGCGGGTCGAAGGCACCACACGCGGCATCAATTATGGTGCCAACAAGGTGCGTTTCACCAATATGGTGCCGGTCGGCTCAAAGGTGCGGCTCAAGCAGAAATGCCTGTCCGTGCAGGAAAAATCCGGCGGCAAGCAGATGATCTCAGAGGCCACAGTCGAGATTGACGGGCAGGAGCGCCCGGCCCTCGTCGCCGAGACGATCACCGTTCTTTATGGCGGCTGATCGCGCTCATGCCTGCAGGCGGTTTGCTACTGGCCGGCTTGTTCCTGCAAGGCAATAGCCCATGTCTTGACGCAGGATAACCACTGCTCCGGGAGGCCCAGCCTGATGACGAACGCCCTGACCATCACACGCAGTGACCGCGAATGGCGCGAGCTGCTGACCGAAGAGGAATTCAGGGTCGGCGTGAAGGAAGGCACCGAACGCGCCTTCACGCCGGGCAATCTCAATGACGAGAAACGCACCGGCCTCTATCACTGCAAGGGATGCGGCACGGCGCTGTGGTCTTCAGAGCATAAATTTGACAGCGGAACCGGCTGGCCGAGCTTCTGGAAGCCGGCCAGCGAAGGCGTGATCGCAACCCGCCGCGATTTCAAGATGCTGATGCCGCGCACCGAATGCCATTGTGCCACCTGCGGGCTGCATATGGGCCATGTCTTCAATGATGGCCCCGCGCCCACCGGCGAGCGCTGGTGCATCAACGGTGTCGTGCTGGAGTTTCGGCCCGAGGCGGGGGCCTGACCAACCGGTCGGCCGTCACGGTGCCGGCTGGCAGCTGACGCCCTCAAGGACAAACCGATCACCGGTCGTGCGACGCACCGCGTAACAGAGCTCACCGATCAGGACGAGATCGAAAATCTCCGGCCTGGCGAGGCTGCGCTGCTCAGGCGGCGTGATCGGTGGCGGCAGGACGGAAATTTGCGGCTGCTGCGTCGGATCGCCAGCGCCGAAGTTGATACGGGCCCGGCCGAGTGCGTCGGACAGAACCGCTTTTACCTGCGCCAGGGTCTCTGCATCGCCGGATGACAGCACCGCTGGCATCGCTGTCTGCGAGGAGGACTGACACGCGCCGGCACTGGCGAGAACCAGACCGAAGACAACGCCCCGGATCGCCGCTCCGCTCATCGTCTCGCACCCGGCGGCATGCGCATGTCACGCGGATCGAATGCGCGCCTTTCCTCCGGTGCCCGCAGCGGCGCGCCTGCTGCATCCTGCCCGGTTGCGCCGACATCTGCCAGCGCCGGTGCGGCGGCAACGGGCGGCGGCGCCGGGCACGTGCCGTCTGAGCGGAACTGCAGGGCGGCCGCCAGCATCGCTTCTGCCGGATCGCCAAGCGGATGGCTGAGATCATCAGCCACGGCGCAGCCCGCAATGGCAATACCATCGCTGCCGACCTCGTTCTGTGGGGCGAAGCCGTCCGTATAATCGCCAAAACCCTTGTCATTGACACCCTGAAACTGGATCGTGGAATAGGTCCGGCCACAATTGTCCTGCGGGAAGAAGCCGAAGGGCTTGCCGCAGGTCGTCTCGCCGATCAGCACCACATCGACATCAATGCCGCGCAGGGAATTGATGATGGACTCGCTGGCACTGCAGGTGAAGTCGGTCGACAGGACGAACACCCGGCCAAGATTGAGCGTGTCGAGCGGTGTGCCGTTCGCCAGCGAAAACCCGATGCCCGTGGAGATGAACGGGATCGCATTGTTGGTCGAACCGGTCACCGGATTGACCCCGCCGATACCATTATTGAAGCGCAGGTCTTCGAACACGCGGTTATTTGTGCGCGCGAGGCCGGCCACGGCAAAGCCGAGTTGCGCCGAAACCGCGAGCAGACCGCCGCCATTGTATCGCAGGTCAAGAACCAGATCGCTGACACCAGCCTGATCCAGCCGCGTGATTTCGGCGGCAATCTCGGCCTCCGATTGAAACGAGCCGAAACTGAGAACCGGAAGGTAACCCACCGGCCCGCCAGGCGTATTGATCACCGTGGCCTCGCGCACGGCGCGCGGCGTGATATTGGCCGAGACCAGCGTGATCATGCGGTCAGTCGTGCTGGCGACATCACGGACAAGGAACACATGTGTCTCGCCGGTATTTTGCGGAAACAGCCCGGCATTGAGCGCATCCACGTCGGTCTGGCTGGTGCCATTGACGAGATCAACGCCATCGACCTGCAGGATCTGCGTGCCGCGCGAAAGGGCGGGCACACCACTGGCCAGCCCGGCCGCCGGCGAACCCGGCTCGGTCAGGACCACGCGCACATCACGCGGGGGCGAAGCGGCGAGGATCGCGAAATCGGCCCCATAACCGGCAGCAGGCGCTGAATTGCGCCGCTCCAGAAAATCCTCTGTCAGTTCGCTGAAATGGAAATCATCTCGCGGTTTGCCGGACGGGGTCAGGGCTTCGGTCTTGAGCACGTCGAAATAGGCGACACGATCGCTGAAATCATTCGGATCACGGTCTGTGACCTCATCATTCCAGAGATAGGTCTCATTCGTCCAGGAGCGCAGCCAGAACAGCTCTTCCAGCAAGCTGCCGGGCTGGTCAGGGAACGCATTGCCTTCAATGTCGACACCCGAGCGCGGTGCCTCGCACTGGTCCTTGAACACGCTCGCAGCCTCGAAGACCCCCGGCGTGAAAACCGGTCCGGCCGGGGGCGGAGGCGGAGGAGGAGGTGGTGGAGGTGGAGGTGGCGAGAACGTGCCGGAGGACCCGCTTCCGCCTCCGCCACCGCAGCTGACAAGTGCAAGGCTGGCGGCAAGCGCAAGCAAACCTGCCCTTACGGAAATGCTACCGGTTTCAATCCGAAATTGCATTTCTAAAACCCCTCTCCAAATGATTGTCTGACGGTAGCATCGCGCGCGCATCTGTGAAGCCTGATCAGCATTTTGTGACTGCTATATGCACCCTGCCCGAAACTGCCGGGCCAGCCACTGGACAAACCTGGCAAGCCGTGGCCCCTTGCCGGTATCGAAACGCCAAGGGAGGACCGCGTGCGCTTTCTCACGCTTTCAGCCAGTCTCGCCGCCGCCATCATCGCGACAGGATGCACCATGACACAAGGCCAGATGCCTTTTGATGACACAATGACCCAGACCTCCGAGCTTGCTCCGGTGCCAACCCCGCCGCTCGCAAAGCGCGAAAACATGGTGATTGAGCAGGTCGGGCGCACCCGCACCGATCCCTATGCCTGGCTGAAGGACGAAAAATGGCAACAGGTGATGTCGGACCCTTCGGTCCTGCGCACCGATATCCGCGCCTATCTCGAAGCCGAAAATGCCTATACGCGCGCAGCGCTCGAAGCGCCGACCGAAGCTTTGCGCGAAACCCTGTTTGATGAAATGCGCGCACGGATCAAGGAAGACGAGGCCTCGCTTCCGGTGCGCGACGGGCCCTATGCCTATCTGGTGCGCTTTCGCGAAGGCGGCGAATATCCGATCCATGCCCGAAAGCGCGCCGAAGACATCTATGACACAGACGCACCCGACAGCGTGCTTCTCGATGGCGATGCCATGGGCGAAGGCAAGGCCTATTTCAGCTTCGGTGAGGTCGAGCACTCGCCCGACCACCGCTATATCGCCTACAGCGTCGATGATCAGGGAAGCGAATACTACGACATTCGCATTCTCGACACCGCCACGGGCAAGGACCTGCCCGACCTGATCGCACGCACCGCAGGCAGCTTTGTCTGGGGCGCACGCAGCGATGTGATCTACTGGGTCGAGCGCGACGACAATGGCCGCTATCTCGCGATCCATGCCCACCGGCTTGGCGAGACCGGCTCGACCGAAATCTACCGCGAAGCCGATCAGGGCTATTTCACCGGCGTTGGCAAGAGCCAGTCGGGCGAATGGATCTTCATCACCGCCAATGATCACACCACCTCGGAATGGCGCGCCTTTCCGGCCGATGCGCAAACCCCCGAGCCGATGCTGATCGCGCCGCGCGAGACCGGTGTGGAATATTCCGTCGATCACTGGGGCGATGAATTCGTGATCCTGACCAATGCCGATGGCGCAACCGATTTCAAGATCGTCACCGCGCCGGTCTCTGCCCCCGGACGGACCAACTGGCGCGACCTGATCGCCCACCGACCGGGCACGCTGATCCTTGATGTCGATGCGTTGTCGGATCATCTGGTGCGCCTTGAGCGCGAAGCTGGCCTGCCGCGCATTGTCGTGCGCGCGCGAAAAGATGGCAGCGAGCACACAATTTCGTTTGAAGAAGCCGCCTATGATCTCGGCATGTCGGCGGGCTATGAATATGACACCACGAAAATCCGCTTCGACTATGCCAGCCCGTCCACGCCCGATCAGGTCTATGATTATGATCTCGAAACGCGCGAAAAGACGCTGCGCAAGACCCGCGAAGTGCCATCAGGCCATGACAGCAATGATTATGTCGTCGAGCGCATCCTCGCGCCGGCACATGATGGCCAGGCCATTCCGGTCACCCTGCTGCGCCATCGCGACACCCCGGTCGATGGCAGCGCGCCGCTGTTGCTGTATGGCTATGGCTCCTACGGCCACACGATTGCAGCCGATTTCCGCACCTCCCGACTGAGCCTTGTTGATCGCGGTTTCATTTACGCGATCGCCCATGTGCGCGGATCGATGGCCAAGGGCTATCAGTGGTATCTCGACGGCAAGCTTGCGAAAAAGCCGAACACATTTCGCGACTATATTTCAGCCGGCCGACATCTCGTTGCAGAGGGCTATGGCCATGAAGGCGGCGTCGTCGGCATGGGCGGATCGGCAGGCGGCCTGCTGATGGGCGCGGCGGCCAACATGGACCCGGAGCTGTTCGCCGGGATCATTGCGGCGGTGCCATTTGTCGATGTGCTCAACACCATGTCGGACAAAAGCCTGCCGCTGACCCCGCCGGAATGGCCCGAATGGGGCAATCCGATCACCGACCCGCAGGCTTATGACACGATCCTGACCTACAGCCCCTATGATCAGGTCACCGACCGCCCCTACCCGGCGATGCTGATCACCGGCGGGCTGTCGGATCCGCGCGTGACCTATTGGGAGCCCGCCAAATGGGCGGCGAAACTGCGCCATGAAGCCCCCGGCGCCGGCCCCTATTATCTCCGCATCAACATGGATGCCGGCCATGGCGGAGCGTCGGGCCGGTTCGAGGGGCTGAAGGAAACCGCGATCGAATATGCGTTTGCGCTGTCAGCGGTCGGCAAGGCCAGCACCGTGGCGGCAAAGGCAGGAGAATAAGCCGCCGGCATCCGATTGGCGGCTGCCTGAATTGAAAACCTGCCAACTTGTCGAAATGCTTCTGTCAGGGCGGTTTCCGGCCAAGTGCCACTGTGTGCGGATGCTGACTCATCCGCGCGCTCTGGTATAAGCTAGCGCATTTTGACCGGAACCTGACTCGGTGGGGGATTCCCAGAATGGCCGAA
>CAYUEM010000091.1:0-10017 GCA_964442925.1 uncultured Hyphomonadaceae bacterium | reverse complement strand
ACTGGATGCGCTTGTCACGCTCGGCCTGGAGCTCGCCGGCCAGTTCGCTGACGCGCGCGCGCAGCGAGCCCTCGCGCGCCCGTGCTGCGCGATAATCGCCTTCAAGTGCCGACAGGATGGCTTCGCGTTCTGCGTCGATTTCCGCCTCGAGACTGTCGATGCGGACCTGCAGCCTTTTCATGTCCGGATAGTCCGGCTTGAACATGCCGAGCTTTTCCTGGTAGTCGGCCCTGAGTTCGGCGCGCTCGCGCCGCAAGGCCCGCAAGGCTTCATTGTCTGTGATCTCGCGGATGGACGGGTTTCCAAGCGCTTCCTGGTAGATCTGTTCGGCTTTGATACGCGCGCTTTCGGCTGCGGCAAGTTCGGTGTTCAGGGACACGATAGAATTGACATCGAGCGAGGCGCGGCCTTCCCCGACCGTAAACAGATCGAGGATCCCGGCCGAGGTGGCATAATCGACGAGCTCACGCTCCTTTTCCTCAAGCGCCGCCTTCGTGCTTGCCAGCCTTTCTGCAAGAAAATCGCGGGCATAAGCTGTTGTGTTATAGCGCCGTTCCAGATTGGACTGGATAAAATTCTCGACCAGGCTGTTGGCCACCCGCGCTGTCTCATATGGGTGCGGGCTGACAAATTCAACCCGGACCACTCGGCTGCGCCCCTCCGGCACCACGCGAAGATTTTCCAAGATCTGCAGAACAGCTTCCTGAAGCCGGTCCGGTCGCGCCAGCTCCTGATCAGCATAGCGCGCATCTGATGCCAGATCGAACCGTTCGGCCACACGCTCGGCCAGGGACCGGCTCTGCAGCAGTTCATATTGGGTCGCCATATATTCGGGGTCGGCGATCACCGGCTTATCGACCCCGGCACCCTCCATGATCTGCATTTCCTCGCGCTGGATCTCGATCGTGGCGGAGGCTCGGTACATCGGCGTTGCCTGAAGTGTGAGCAAAACTGCCGCAACCAGGCCAAATATGGTGATCGCGATGATCATCCATTTGCGCGAGAGCACCACGGAGAGCGCGTCCCAGAATTGGAACCCGTCATCATCGGCCTCAGCAAACTCACTCTCCCGGGCATAATACATCCCGTCCAGCGCGTCCGCGCGCAGGGGAACCACGCCGGCCATCCGTCGATCATGACCGGGTTCAATATCCGGATCGTCATAGCGCATGGGTCAGGTCTTTCGCGTTGTCGATCAGAAGCCTAATAAGAGCGACCAAGAAGAAGCAGGAGAGGCGCTGAGCGGATGAGATCACCATAGGCCCGGCGCGCCTCGGATCCGTCGACCACAACGATGTCATTGCCGAAAACTTCCGGGTCATCGGCTTCGCCGCTTCGGATCTTTTCCAGGTTGAATGCGGCGGCCTCACGCTTGCCCTCGATCGTGCGGAACACGATCACATTTTTCGGATTGGCGCCGTCAGATGGCCCGCCCGCTGTGGCCACCGCCTGCAGCAGGGTCAGCCTCCCCTCTATCGGATAAAGCCCTGGCTTTTCAACCGAGCCGTCAACCGTCACATTCTGACCAACCGACTCCACGATCACGACGTTGACATCGGGATCCTGCAAATAACTTTCTTCCAGGCTGACCTCAATTTTGCGGGCAAGCTCAAACGCTGTAAAACCGCGCGCCGCGATCTCGCCGACCAGTGGTAGCCTGATCGCACCGAAATAGTCGACCTGGTAGTCATTTTCCAGTTCCGGGACCCCGAACACATTCACGCGGACCACATCCATCGGGCCGATTTGCAAATCCCCCGAAGTGATTGACGATGTGGTGTCAGGAACATCCAGCCGCGAGGCCTCAGGCGCCACATTCGTCGATATGCAGCCGGACAAACCGAAGACTGATAATGCGATAATTAACAACGCAAAACGGAGCAAGATGAAATCTCCTGATCATAAACTCACCTTGCTTTAACGCACTTGTGACCCGCCGCCAACTGAAAGGCCCGCTTTTTGTCAGTTTCCGGCTTTCACGAAGCTCTTGTGACAGCCGACCGATTCGAGGGTGTTGCCCGCAGCCGCATCACCGCGCGTCATCAATCTCGCGAAGATGACACACCAGCCCATTTCGAGCCGAGGAACCAGTCATAGGCCGAGGCGATGCCCTCTTTCAGGCCAATGGATGGAACCCAGCCCAACACGCGCAGTCTGTCAGCTGCCATCAGCTTGCGCGGCGTGCCGTCAGGGCGCGAGCGATCATGGCGCAGCTCGCCCTCAAGCCCGACCACCTCCATCACGAGCTCGGCCAGTTGTTTGATCGTGACATCCTCGCCGGAACCGACATTGATGTGGCTGTCCTCACTATAGCGCTCCATCACATGGACAAGGGCGTCGGCAAGATCATCGACATGCAGGAATTCCCGGCGCGGCGTGCCACTGCCCCAGATTTCCATGCCGCGCTCCCCGGCCAGCTTTGCCTCGTGCGCCTTGCGGATAAGCGCCGGCAGGACATGGCTGGTCTCCAAGTCAAAATTGTCATGGGGCCCGTAGAGATTGGTCGGCATGGCCGAGATGAAATCGAGCCCTTCCTGTTTGCGATAGGCCTGACATAGCTTGATGCCGGCAATCTTGGCGATCGCATACCATTGGTTGGTTGGCTCGAGCGGGCCTGTCAGCAGCGCGTCCTCTGTGATCGGCTGTTCGGCATGCTTGGGATAGATGCAGGATGAACCCAGAAAGAGGAATTTCTCCACGCCCACTTCAGCCGCCGCGCGGATGATGTTCGCCTCGATCATCAGATTGTCATAGAGGAAATCGACCGGGCGCGCGGCATTCGCGGCGATCCCCCCGACACGTGCCGCTGCCATGAACACCGCATCCGGCCTTGACCGGGCAAACCAGTCCTCGACCGAGCCCTGGCGGACCAGGTCAACCTCGCTGCGCGGTGTGGTGAGGATTTCGCTCACACCTGCGCACTTCAGGCGCCGCGCCAGGGCCGATCCGACCATTCCGCGATGGCCGGCCACATAGATGCGTTTTCCGGTCAGGTCATAGAGTTTCGCGTCAGTCATGGCGGTTCTTTCGCTCCGCCTCGGCGAGCACGGCCTTGAGGTCGCCATCCACCATGTCGGTGACCAGATCGGCAAAGTGTGTTGACGCACTCCAACCGAGTTCCCGCCTGGCTTTTTCCGGATTGGCGAGCAATTGTTCAACCTCGGTGGGGCGGAAATAGCGCGGATCGACCCTCACCAGCGTCTGGCCGCTCTCAGCATCGGTTCCGACCTCATCGATGCCCGCGCCCGACCATTCGATGTGCCGGCCGACATGGGCAAAGGCTTTTTCGACAAATTCGCGCACCGGGTGCATTTCACCCGTGCCGAGCACGAAATCATCGGCGCTATGGTGCTGGAGGATGGCCCACATTCCCTCCACATAATCGCGTGCATGGCCCCAGTCACGCTGGGCATCGAGATTGCCGAGATACAGCGTCTCCTGCAGGCCATGATGGATGGCAGCGACTGCGCGGGTGATCTTGCGGGTCACAAAGGTTTCCCCGCGCAGCGGGCTTTCATGATTGAACAGGATGCCATTGGAGGCAAACATGCCATAGGCCTCGCGATAATTGACCGTGATCCAGTAGGCATAGAGCTTGGCGGCTGCATAAGGTGAACGCGGATAGAATGGCGTCGTCTCGGACTGGGGGACTTCCTGCACAAGGCCGTAAAGCTCCGAGGTCGAGGCCTGGTAGAATTTCGTGCAGGCCTCCAGCTTCAGGATGCGAATGGCTTCAAGCAGGCGCAGCGTGCCGAGCGCGTCGGAATTGGCGGTATATTCGGGCGTCTCGAAACTGACCTGGACATGGGACTGGGCACCGAGATTGTAGATCTCGTCAGGTTGGGTGTCCTGGACCAGCCGGATCAAGTTCGTTGAGTCGGTCAGATCGCCATAATGCAGGACAAAGCGCGGGTCGCTTTCATGGGGGTCCTGGTAGATGTCATCGATCCGTGCGGTGTTGAAACTCGATGAGCGGCGTTTCACGCCGTGCACGCGATAGCCCTTTTTGAGCAGGAGACGGGTGAGATAGGCCCCGTCCTGGCCGGTCACGCCGGTAATCAGGGCTGTGGGGGAAGGTGTGGTCATTCGCTCAGGTCTCCGGAAGGTCAGTGCAGGACAAGGTTGAAACTATCATGGCTCGCCGCGAAGCGCGAAAGAACAATTGGAGCGATGCGTCAAGTCAGCCCTGAGCTGCGACCCATCGCGAAGGGCACAGGCCCGGAGCGGGGATCAGGCAAAAAAGCCTTGAGCGCGATCCATCGCGAAGGCGAAGCCGGAGCGGGGATCAAACAAGAAAAGCCCTGAGCGCGATCCATCGCGAGGGCGAAGCCGGAGCGGGGGTGAAGCAAAAACAGCCCTGAGCGCGATCCATCGCGAAGGCGAAGCCGGAGCGGGGGTCAAACAAGAAAAGCCCTGAGCGCGACCCACCGCGAAGAGCGAAGCCGGAGCGGGGATCAGACAAAAAAGCCCTAAAGCGTTGTTTTCAATGCCATGGGATGGCCAACGAGGGCGCGATCAACAGTCGCGAGCAAGAGATTTTCGACCTGGCATTGCGCAAGGAGCCGGCGGTCAAAAAGATCATGCGTTGGTGGCTCGGGCTCGGCCATTGTGGCGACGTGGCGCGCTTCGATTGCCAGTATCGTCAACCCGATTGCCTCGTAATACCCTGCCATCTGCTCCAGTTTCATGCCCGGATCGAGCTTGCCAAGGCGTGTTTTGATGGCTGTCTCCCACAGGCTGGCCACACTGAGAAAACTCAGTGTCGTCGGCAGGCAGAGGCAGGCTGATATCGCTGGATAATCGCGGGCCAGATCGCCCTTGAGAAGCGCGAGTGCAACGTGGGTGTCGAGCAGGACATTCATGCCCCAGGCAAAGTGTCATTCAGAAGGATATCTTCTGGCAACGGTGCGTCGAAGTCGTCTGAGATGAAGGCCACCGGGTGGCTGATATCGTTGGATTTGAGAAAGGCCCGGCCCGCATCAAGGTCAAGCCCTCCGCGCGCGCGATGCGGAACCAGATCAAAAACGGGCCGGCCATTTCGGGTCACCCCAATGGTCTTGCCCGCTTCAACTTCCCGGGCCAGTTCGGTTAAGCGATTTTTCGTATCACGTATCGACACTGTTTTCATGGCCAAACTTTAGCCACATGTAGCTAATTCGTCAATCACTCCGCCAATGGATATGCCTTGTCGATCACCTCCGGCAGATCACCAAAGGCTGGCAAGCCATGTCCGGGCAGAGCCTGAACGAAACGGCCCGATCAACAACAGCCCGTACAGCGCGCCGGCCTCGATACAGGGCGTCCCACAAGCAAGATGAAGGCGATGGCGCAACCGCGCCGAGCAATCACCCAAGATGCTTTGTTTTCGCGCAGGCTTAACCGAAAACCGCTGCGCGCTTTTCGGGCCGGCGCGAGGTGCTGCCTTATCGCGCAAGTCTCCGATCGACAGACGTAGGCGGCAGAGTTTGATGCCGCGATGATGACGACACAGAATGCCTGCCGGGCCGAAAAATGCACGATGGTTGAGAATAGCAGCTGCTGTGACCCCCGACGGTCGTCCAGTTTGATCCAGAACCGCGCGCTGTCTTGAAAGTCGCCTAAAGGAGTGGCATATTGCCACCTCAAGGAGATGCGCATGGCGCAGTCTATCAAAATCCCGGATGAGGAAATGGAGTTGCTGCGCAGGGAAGCCAGGCTTGCCTCCCGCTCAATCGCTGGCCAGGTCACGCACTGGCTGCGGATCGGCCGTTCGATTGAGCGGGCGCCGGACTTCAACTACGCACACATCCGCGAAGCGCTCCAGGCCCGCCGCGGCCCGGACGCGCTGACCAGCGAGGAACAGGCTGTCTATGTCGATGAACTCATGGATATCGCCGCGTCGGAAACACCCGAACAGGCAGAATTTTATGCCGCTCGGCGCAAGGCAGGGCTCGGCGTGGGAGCTGACAAGGCAGGCAAGATTGTCAGGCAGAAGACGCCCGGCCGGGCATGACATCACCGGCGCCGCGCCCGACGCTGTTTCTGATCGCGGGTCCAAATGGCGCCGGCAAGTCGGTTTTCGACGACGCCGTCTTTAAGCCGCGCGTGCAAGCGCCCTTCATCAATGCCGACATCATTCAGCGCGATGAGCTGAAGGACCCTTGCGTTAATGCCGCCTATGAGGCGGCGAAAATCGCTTCGGCGCGGCGCGATGACTGTCTCCGATCGGGCCAGAGCTTTGTTACCGAAACCGTGCTTTCGCATCCTTCCAAACTCAAGATGCTGAACGCAGCCCGGACGGCAGGCTTCCGGATCGCCGTCTTTCACCTTCATCTTGGATCTGCTGATCTCGCCGTTGCGCGCGTGGCGGCGCGCGTTGATGAGGGCGGACATCCTGTGCCCGAGAAAAAGATCCGCGAAAGGTACGCGCGCAACCAACAGCTGATCCATGACGCAATCCTCATGGCCGATAAAGGCGCGGTCTATGACGCCTCGCGGCTTAACCAGGCGCCGCGTCTGCTGGCAAAGACCAGCCTGGGCACAGCCGACTGGGTTGCACGCGATCTCCCCGAATGGTTTGAACGCCTTTATGCAGAGCTGTCTGACGGGGCGTCCGGCCTCTGAGCCGGCGAAAAATCCCGGCCAACACACCGATCATTGGTGCGTGCCACGCCGTGATCGTTTGCGGCGAGTGCCGCCCTCAGCCATTTGTCCGGACAGGATTTTAAGACCGCCCGATGTGCATCGCCCCAGAGCCCGCGCCCGGGCCGGAGAACAGTCGGCAGGCGATCCTGGGCAGCCTTCATCCCCCTTGTTCGCCGGCGCCGTATTCGCCGGGCAAGCGCATGCCCTGAACCTGCCAGGAGGTATCGCCGAAGCAACGAGTAATACCAAGGTGCGCGGATGTTGACTCATCCGCGCATACGGCGCGTTAGCGCCGACGCGCAGTCGCGCTTGCCTGCGCGGTACGGATCGGTTCCGGTCCATGTCACTTGGTATAAGCCTACAGACCATGTCTTTAAAACCCGTCGCTATCCGCCGATCATCATCAGGCCGGTGATGCGTATGGGTGCGGTACGCGGCGTCTACGGACGGCTTGACCCAAAACCGCTTCGAACTTTCGCGGGCCAGCGCTGGGCGGTGCAGCAGTACCGGGCGCGGCCCGCAGAGCGTACTCAAAGCGCTATGGCGAAATTTGTAAGGCGAGAGAGGCGTCGCTGATGGTTGAGTTCAGGGCAGGCACGTGCGGCGGGGGCGGTCGTCGCCCACCGGCTATGTAAGCCCCTCGTCACTTCAAGCTGCGATAGGGATTGACGATCGAGAGCGTCTCAAACGTTTGACCGTGCTGCATGTCTTCGCTGAAAAGCGTGTCGCAACCTGCTTCGCGTGCGGCCGCCAGGATCGAAGCGTCGTAAATGCTGAGCTGGCTTGTTTTGCATATCCGCATGGCCGCAGCCTGCGCTTCTGCGCTTAACGGCACAACTTCGCAGGCGCGCTTTACCGCCGCGACCACCTCGCGTGTCTCTGCCCAGGACAAGGCGAGTTTCCGGCGCGCGACGCAGACGTATTCATTCAGCACCTGCACGCTGACGACGCCGCCAGCGGCGAGTATCGTCTCCGACCGATCGGCTTTTCTGGTGTCTCCTGAAGCAAGGTAGACAATGACGCTCGTGTCAATGAACGCATGCTTAGCGACGCTCATTGGCTTCCAGCCGATCGAACTTGAAATCCTCGGGCAGCCTGCCGCGAAGTTTTCTCAACCGGGCCAGTAACTCAGCGCTGGAGGGTTTCGCTTCGATCTCGAGAGACCGTGCGCCTGTGATCTCGATTTGAATGTCGTCGCCCTCGCGCAGCTTAAGCGCGTCTACGACCGATTGGGGGAAGCGAATGGCAAGAGAATTGCCCCATTTTGCGACGCGCATGTGGCGGCCTCCAGTCAAAGATATACCTGTCCCCTGATGTATATCTTATCAGGCTGGAGGGTTACGCAAACGGCAGACGGCGGCGGGATACGACAGTCTTCAGCCTGAGCTGGCTGACAGGATCGGTTGTATATAGTAAGCGTGTATACCTCAATTTCAGAGTCATATGGGAAACGTGTTACATGGAGCGTGGATCGGTATTCATGACGAACAAGACGCAAGCCGTTCGTTTCCCGAAATCGGTGCGCCTGCCCGAGGGCGTCACGAGCGTCGACATTCAGCGCCGCGGCCGCAGCTGGGTGATCACACCCTCCGAGCAAAGCTGGGCGGCATGGTTCGAGAGTGAGGGGGTCAGCGGCGATTTTCTGCAAGAGCGTGAACAACCCGCAGGCCACGAGCGCGCGGCGCTCTGATGGGTGCGTTACTTGCTGGATACGAATATTCTGATCTACACGATCAGGAACAAGCCGGACGTGGTTCGACAGCACTTCGAGGCACATGACGGCGAGATCTGCGCATCAAGTGTCACGGCGATGGAGCTTCTCTACGGCGCGCATAAATCGCAGGCCGTCCGCCGCAACCTGGACATCATAGAGGGCCTGCTTGGGCGTCTCGAGCTTCTCGACTTTGACCTCGGCGGCGCCGAACACGCCGGCCAGATCCGTGCCGAGCTGGCGGCAGCTGGAACCGCCATCGGGCCTTTCGACTTCATGATCGCGGGTCATGCGCGCTCCAGGGGGCTGTGCCTGGTCACGAACAATGAAAGCGAATTCTGGCGCGTCGGGGGCTTGCGTCTGGCGAACTGGGCGAAGTAGCAGCCGGACGCCTGCTTGGCGCTTGTCACAGTGACATTGGGCCTGATCGGGCGCGCCCTGCGCCGGGCAGGCATCCCTTTTCCTGCAGCAAGGTTTTCTGCCCGCACAGAAGGACACAAAATCGCTTCGCACTTTTCTGGCCAGCGCCTCGTTCCTGATTGCCGCGCTGGCTTAACCGAAAACCGCTTCGCACTTTGCGGACCTGCCTGGTTCTTGATTGCCCCGCCGGCTTAACCGAAAACCAGTTCCCACTTTTCTGGCCTGCTCATGAGTTGCATTATCCGGCGAGATCTGGCTCGAAAAGGCACCTCATCATCCCTGACCCTTCGCCGGAAGGCCAGCCTGTCAGATCCCGGTCAGTTTTTGAACAGCGGCTCTAAGTCCGGGCGATGCAAATGGCGGGTGAAGGGCCAGGTTCCGCGACGCGGTCACCCTGTGGCAAGGATCACCCTGCAACCACCGACAAGCCCAATACCTTTTCCATTGGATCAAAATCCTTGTCGGCATGCAAAAGCGCTATGCCGTTCTCGATACAAAACGTGGCGATAACAACGTCGATGGTCTTGCGAACCGTGATGCCTTGCCGGCGGAGCAGGCGGTAGTTTTCGGCGCTCTGCAAGGCGATATCCCGGCCAAGCATGTCCCGGTATTCGAACTGCTCCAGCGCGGTCTTTGCTGCGTTAAAATCCCTGGCCTGACGAAAACCCTGCAAGACCTCTGTCAGGATAAGATCGCCGACAAGGATTGGAACCTCGCCAAGGCTGGCGTCCAGTAGGGAGACTTGAGGACTTTCAACACCGTTGAAGAAATCAATCCAGACCGAACTGTCGACCAGGATCATTCGTCGGTGCGCATCGCGTCCAGCGAGCCTTCCCATTTGAGCTTGCCGCGAAGATTTTTGATGCGGGCTTGCCGGCGCGTTCTCACCAGGAGGCGCAGAGCCTCGGTGACGACATCCTTCTTCGTCTTTGCGCCTGTTACAGCGATGGCCTCTTTGATCAGGTCGTCGTCGATATCAATATTTGTGCGCATGGCAAACTCTCGCAGCGGTCATTTATGTGTATGTTCGCTCGAATTGTACACATTGTAGGCCTTGTAAGCAAGGCTCATGCGACAGGGTCGCGGGGACCTGCGCTGCGACGGATCGCGCCTCATTCCTATTTCTATCGCGCAGGCTTAACCGCCAAGCAGCGCCGTCCCTGATGGCGCCTGCAGCCCTGAGCCGTCCAGGGGCGCAATCGATCCCCCGGGGGCTGTTGAAAAAGTTGCTTCAGGTGTGCGCTGAGACGGGTCGAGCGGCG
>CAYUEM010000090.1:0-10047 GCA_964442925.1 uncultured Hyphomonadaceae bacterium | reverse complement strand
CGTTCGCCTCCGCGCGGCGGATCGTCGGGCCCGTCTGCGATGTTCCGTAAAAGGAGCGATGCACTCGGCGCTTGCCCGCGTGGATCGAACACCATTTCAAGAATATTCCAATAGTCCGGGTTCGCGACGGGCTTCAGTTCAGGCCCCTCAAACGCATCATGATAGAGCGCGAGGCATTCAATGGCACGGCCATCGTCATCCGTCATATGGCGGCCAAACCCTTCGATCAATTGCCGCGCGCCGTACCGTCCGATGGGACCGAAAGAGCATTCGTAAAGCCGACGGTCCTTGTTTCGCAGAATGCAGCCCGCATGCACATCGCCATAAACTGAGACGACGCCACCCCGGCGCGCGAAGAGATCGAGAACACGGTCGGTGCCGGCGCTAACCCATCCGGCATAATCCGCTGATACCCGGTCGCGCTCGTTAATTCGCCCGTTGTAGCCCCTTTCGTCCCAACCGCTCCAAACGGTATGCAATGCATTCAGTCCGGTTGCGCAAATCAGCATTGCGGGATCGGTGCGTATCTGACGGTCAAGCCATGCGAACTGCTCCTCACCGAGCAGCGTCCGGGTCGGATCACGGCGCGAGTACAGACTATCTGAGTCTCCCCATCCCTGATCGTCCCAGATATTCGTATCCTGACTGCTGCGCCACAGCCGAGCGTCCAAAATCAATAGCGTAAAATCTCCATCAGGCATCGTCCATTTGCGCCATTTCTTGGGATTGTCCCTACCGGAGGGATCTTCCACGCCGCGGGACAGATGCTCTACAAGCTGAAAATTCCGTCGCATATAATCGGAATCCTGACCGAGATCGTTCCGGTTGCGCAACAATAACTGTTCAGGTCCTTTGACGTCGTCCATCCCATAATCATGATCGCCAGGATTTATGACATTCCAGTGGCGCATCATCTGCCAGCGCGTCGTCGGTCCCGCAATGCTCAGCTCAATGATCTTATAGGCATCTTCTGTACTTGGCGGGAACAGGATCGTTTCGAGATACCAGACATCGTCCTCCCAGAGCATAATTTGATAATTGTGCTCCTCCAGATATTGAAACGACCCAAAGGCCGGCTGATCATGGATGAAATAGGGATGGGCATAATCGCCAGGTCTACCGCTGTCTGGAAGAGCGGAGCGTCTCAGCGTGCTGACCGCATGACAGCTCAGGCCGCAGAGCTTATAGGGCGCTGCGAGGCGCGGCAGGCACCCTACATAGCGGCCTGATGCGGGCACGTCGCCTACAAGACCCGTGCCAGGTCCAGTGCTCGCGGTTCCGATCCGCGGATCGCCCGTGACGTCCCGACCATCTTTCCACACGGTAAAATACAGGCTCCGCCCTGTTGGATCGAAGGGTAGCACGGCATCGATAAGAGCGGTATTGTGACGGAAGTCATTCGACTCGATGGCTCCGTGCCCGCAGGACTTTACACTTGCCCAGCCACTGGACGGATTTTGCTCGTCTGAGATCCTCAGATCTACTCGATCCCCTGAACTGCGAAAAAGAGCGACAAAGCGCACGCGCCACAAGTCACCTTCCCGGCGCAACGTATCGCCCAGCGCATAACAGACCAGACATTCATTGACCGGCGCATCTTGCACCTGATTGGCACCGGGCGACAGTGAAACTCCCGTCACGGCCACATCCATCAAACCACGGGCGGCAATGCCGAAAAAGCCAGCGCGGTCCGCAATTACAGTTGCGTCCGGCCAGAACAGTTCGGCGACCGATTGACCATTGACCGATACTCTCGCCTGAACCTGCGGTCGACCGGACCGCTCCGTAACCTCAACGCTTAAGGCCAGTTGGTCACCCACTCGCAGCGGATCAATCTGCGCCTGGGCTGCTTCCGAAACGGCGCTGAGTTTATCAGAATCGTACCGGGCGATACTGACATGTCCATCCTCACGCACGATAAGGATAGGCGAAGCGCTGCGGGCTGGATGCCACCCTTCGAATTGCGTGTTCCCCGCAAACGCTAGCCCAATGAGCGCGTTATCGGATGCGTACATCCTCCAGGATGGATCATCGCCCTCAGCTGGTGCTTGCGTATTTGCGACGATTTGCGCTGTCAGAGCAATCGAGAAACGCTCGGTCAGACGCCAGTGACGATTCCACAAAATACCCAGCGGCAAGGACGGGTCATATTCAACAGGCATAGTGCGCGGCTCATCGGTCAGCCATGGCGATCCGGTCTCATAGTGCCAGGGAAACCCTGTCGCACGCGCGCGGTCACCGACCGCCCCCAGACGGCGCCGCAGACAACCATTCTCAATCCGCCAGTAGCCGGTATTGAGACCCTCCCACGCTTCACCAACGCCGGAGGCCACGGAACGCCGAAAATCATCGACCTTGACCGGCCCGCTAGCACTCGCCCCCGAAACGAACACGTCGGTCAAGGCCGGCAGAACCGCTGTGGCCGCTGCGCCTTTAATTAAAAATCTACGATTGAAACGTGTCGTATTGCTCATAGCCTCGCTCACGCTGCACCTTCGGCGGACCGACTTAAAGAACATTCCAAACAGGGTTTATCCAAAACAATCTGCATTTTCGGGCGAGGGCGAATGAATCCCCTTCGAACTTGTCCGTTGAAAACCTGCTCGTTGACCAAGTTTTATGCGGCCATCACCAGTAAAAAACACACCACGATACTTGCCGATCAGGTTTGACACCAAAAGCCCGTTTAGCTAGCCTCTACAACTCGTTGGAGCCAAATGTGCACTCGATCAAGCACCGACTGCCCATCGTCCGTGGGGGTTTCCTGCAGCAGGGTCGGATAGCCCAGGGAATGTTTCAAACCCTCAAGCCCGATCACCTCGCTTTCGACACCACGAGCGACAAGCACATCGCTGGCCCGCACACTTTCTTGAAAATCGATCCGCTGATCGGCCGTTCCGTGAACAAACAAAGCTGGGATCGTCCGATTATCCGGCATCCTTTCCTCTAGACCAAAAAGACCACCCGCGAACGAAACGACGGCCGCCGGTTTGGGAAGATTTTCGAAAGCATCGACGGGTCCGTAAGCTGCAGTCAAGATGGTGACGGCCCCGGCCGAACCTCCGGAAAGAATGATCTGGCTTGTGTCAAAACCGTGTTCATCTGAGTTCTCTTCAACCCACTGCACCAATGTCGCCAAATCCTCGATCGCGACCGTCATCAGTGGCACAAGTTCGAGAATCTCCTTGTCATTTGCAAAGTGGTCAGAAAGGACAGCGCGCATATTCTCTGAAGCAGGCACGCTGACTGGATCGTCGCCCCTGAGGCGATAATTGAAAGCGATCGCTGCATAACCATTTTCCGCGAACCACTTCATTGTGCTGATCTGACGTGGCAACCAATCTTTGGATCCGTTCTCCCAACGCCCGCCATGCATATATATGAACACTGGAAGCCGCCCGGTCTGACCAGAAGGTTTGTAAAGATCGAGCAACAGTTCCTTTTGACCAGCTTCCGTCTTCCCAATGCCGTAGACGATGTCGGTTTGAGCAATTATTGGCTCGTTGGGCATTTTTGATTGGAACATTCCGCACCCCCCAATCAACAGGGCACAGAATACAAATGCAAAAGTCAGCATGCGGGTCATAATTCACCTCATCAATTAACAGAGTTTGGAGTGCCGTGTCCCCGCCATTAAAAGTTCGCCCGCACCCCGAAAAGAACGCGCCGACCAAAGTCCTCAACCTCTCTCGGCGTCCGTTGGTCGTCGAACACTGCTGTAGTGAACTGGGCCTCGTCGAGAATGTTGATGGCTTCAAGCACGATCGCGACATTGTCGTGAATATTGTAGGTCAGATTTCCATCAAATGTTGCAAAGGACTGTTCAATGAAGCGATCATTAAAGGTCCCCTCGACCGTTGTGAGGAAATCGTCGCGCCATGTGTAAGCGAGGCGGACGCCGATTTTCTCCGTCTCGTAATAGCCCTGGAGATTGAAGTTGTTTTCAGACGTACCAACGAGAATTTCTGGATCAGAATTATCCACAAAGGTATAATTCGCAATAACACCAGTATTACCTAGAATGCCGGGTAAAATCCCCTCAAAGGGCATTTGATAACTGACCTCCACGCCCTTCAACTTGACGCCTTCCGAATTAACAGGACGATCCACGGCAAAAACGACGTCGGATGGAATACGAGTTCCGTCCCCGTTGACTGTTGTTACCGTCAGCGTCTTGGACGTCTGCTCATTCCGGATCAATGTCTCAACATCTTTCCAAAAGCCCGTGACCGAGAGCAGACCCAGATCATCAAAAAACCATTCTACCGAGGCATCGATATTGTTGGCGATGAAGGGATCCAGGGTCGGATTACCACCACTGATCGTCTGAGTCTGAACGGCGGCGGTTGTGGACGGAGAGATTTGCGCTAGGGCAGGCCGCGTCATTGTCCGGCTTGCAGAGAACCGCGCCAAAATATCCGCCGTAATATCATATTTTAAGTTTAGGCTCGGCAATACTTTCGTGTAGGAATTGTTGGCGACGACCGGACCAGCGTCGGGAACGATGGTCACATTGCCAAATTCCGGGAATGTCTCAATGCCGTTCAAATCAGGGGCAAAACCGCGTGACGTTTGATCCGTATAGACGATTCTTACACCCGCATTGCCGCTAAAGGAGCCCGATTCGTTGGCGAAATTCGCCTTCACGTAGCCGGCGATGACGTCCTCCTCAACATCAATCGTTTGAGCCACGTTGGGGGAGATCGAACCAACAGCCGTGAGTTCATCGTCAGAGAAACCGGACAAAACCTTGCGCGAATCAACCGCGAGAAAGGAAGTGCTTTGAATGGCCGAACTACCAAAGCTACCAAAAAAATCTGTCGTGGGCGACACCCGCTGCATGAAGGGTTCTGCGCTGATCAAATTGGTACCAGCAACGCGCGGCAAAGTCCCGAAAAGAGTTTCAGCCTGTTCCGAACTGATCAGTAGTGACGGTTGTCTGGAAAACTGCTCTCGATGACCATACAATCCGCCAAACTCTAAAAGATCAATACCAAAAACGTCCACCTCCCAGTTTGCATCAGCCTTTGCCTCAAATACGTCGTCTTCAAAAAGACGGTTAAAATCACCATTTATGCTCAAAAGCTGAAAGTCGTTTGCAACTGCGGTTGCGTTGGCTTGACCTTGGTCACCATCGAAAAACACAGAACAAAGCCTGTCATCAATCGCACAGTCGAAGCCTGCAGTCACTCGGGCCCTATTCTCTACTCCAAGACCGCTGAAAGTCTGATCAGATGTTGAATAAGCCAATTCGGCATCAATGTTCAAAGCTCCGAGAGTAAGATCCATTCCTGTAGCGAAAGACCATGTTTCGCCACTGCGGTCAAAAAAGCGGCTATTGCCTCGCAGATCGACATTGTCCATCGAGAGTGCGAGTGCACGCTGATCGGTTGTTCGACCTGGCCCGAACTTCAATACTTGCGTATTGCGCGGCGGGACTGCACCAACAAATCGCTTGAGATTGTTAAAAGCATCCAGCTTGATATCAAGCTCAGTGTAAAAAACCTGCGCATAGAGATTCAGATCTTCTGTAGCTTTAAACTCCAGAACGCCCAGTCCGTTGAGGCGCTCGCGCTCTTCCTGGCTTAAAGTTTGGAACATCGCAAAAGCGGTCTCCCCGCGTGCCGCCCCGCCGATCACTCCGTCGCCGTCCCAATCGATCTCAAAAAAACCCTCGGGAAGTGCGCCCCAACTATTTCGAACGAAACCATGAGTTTCGGGCTTGCGTTGCGAATAAGCGACGCCGAATAACGCGCCTATTTTATTGCCTGCAAACACATCACTATAAAGAAGGTTCGCCCGCGGCGAAGTTTCCTGCGAATTAGATTCATGTGAGCCCTGTGCCGATACAGAAAAGCTACGCTTGCCTATATCGAGCGGACGCGGGGTATTTACGCTGACGGTTCCCGCCAGCCCTCCTTCTTGAAGATCCGCCGTCGGCGACTTTATAACATCAATCGATGCAACGAATTCGGATGGGAGCGTATTGAAATCGAAGTTTCGACTTGCGGGTGTGGCAAAACCTGTTGGCGTTAGCGCCGATGCCAGAGAGTGACCGTTGAACTGAACGCGAGTGAATTCGCTTGGCAGCCCGCGAATGGTGACCCGATTGCCCTCACCGCGGTTGCGTTCAATCTGCACACCAGTGACGCGCTGCAGGGACTCCGCAATATTTTCGTCGGGAAATTTACCCATTGCTTCCGCAGTGATGGAATCGATGATCGAGTCTGCACTACGCTTACGGTCTATTGCTTGCCCCAAGCTACTGCGAATTCCCGTGACGACAACTCCCTCCAGAACCGCAATCTGATCTTCTTCAACACTATCGCTTTCCTGAGCAAATCCTTTTTGTGCACCGGCCAGGACGATGGCGATCGTTGATGCGCCCGCTAGTACATTGAATTTCCAGTTCTTCATGTCAAAGCCTCCCTTTGATATTTCTGTACCGAACTCTTTGTCAGCCGGATTTTAGTCAGTGGACGCCGCACCAGCTCCGATGATCGATTCCGTACGACAGCGGTCCAGAAATTCAAATATAACGTAGCATTTCATATGTGCAATCTCTTTTTGCCTTCCAACCCGTCTTATTCACGCGGCCGTGCAGAAGCGGTGTGACCGGCGGCTTGTTGACGGTTTGGAAGGGTCTGTCAGGAGAGCTCAGCTTGAAGCGCTCCCACTCACGCCGTAGCGTTTGAGAATGAGCAATCCATTCTGCTACTTCAAGACATCGCCCGAGATCATCCGGCTTGCCGCGATGATGTACGTCCGGTTCCCGCTCTCGCTGAGGAATGTTGAGGACCTGCTGCATGAGCGCGGCATCGATATCAGCCACGAAACGGTTCGCTTCTGGTGGAACCGGTTCGGTCCGCTCTTTGCCCGCGAGATCAAGAAGCGCCGCTCCCAGCAGCTTCGGCAGGTCACGTGAGTGGCGCTGGCACCTCGACGAAGCCACTGCCCAAAGCCTTCTCCGCCTGAAATCGACCCACCGGGTCGATTTCTCTGCCTCTGGCAGACCGGCTGCGAAGTCATGAAGAAAGCCATGAAAAATTATGGGCGCCCGGTGGAGATCGTCACCGACGGGCTGCGGTCCTACGGCGCGGCGATGAAGGAGATCGGCAATGCCTACGCCCAAGTCACCGGCCACCATCTGAACAATCGGGCTGAGAATTCGCAATTACCATTGCGGGCGACGAGAACGGGCGATGTGCCGGTTCAGGCAGATGCGAAACCTGCATTGTTCGAGGGACCGTGGCCGAAGGCCGCGTAAGCCCGAAACCCGCCGCCGTCCACGCCTCCGTCTGTGGGCCACTTCAACAAGGACCGCTCGATCGAACGCCGACCAAGATTCAAAGCTCTCAGCGACGCCGCCCTCCTCGAGTGGCGCGGGCTTCTCGCCGCCTGAGGGCAAACGTATCTGACGATACTGGAGACGGGTTTGCTTTTCTTTGACAACACCCGGCAGGGCCATCGTTGGAGATTTGGGGTTGGAGTGTCCCATCGGCGAACGCCGCCGGCGATCGGCTCCGGGATGCTGTGTGAGCTGCGCGCTGGGTTGGGCGGTGACGCCTTCTCCGGGGTTTCGTGTTGACGGTTGCGCAGGCGGCGCGCTGCGCTAAGACCGGGCGACTGGTCATCCTGGGGAAACTGGCAATGAAACGTGCCGTCGCTATCGCTTTCGCCTCGATTCTGGCCGCCTGCGGGCCCGCCAAGGCTCCCTCGGAGGGGCCCGACGCGGCGGGCGGCACCGGGCAAATTGCCGCTGAATGGCGCCTGTCGCAGGGTCAGTCCCGACTGGCATTCGTATCTATCAAGGCCGGCGACCTCGCCGAGGTGCACATCTTCACCAACATCTCCGGCACGGTCGACCCATCCGGCGCGGCGACGCTGGAGATCGGGCTCGACAGCGTGGAGACCGGCATCGATATCCGTAATCAACGCATGCGGGGAATGCTGTTCGAGACCGAGACGTATCCGACCGCGCGCATCACTGCGGACCTCTCGCCTGCCGACTTTCAGGATCTCAACGCAGACACCCGCCTGCAGCGATCCACCGAGCTCGCTGTCGAGTTGCACGGCGTCAGGGCCGACTTCGAGGCCGATCTTTTCGTCACACGCCTGAGCGAGGATCGGGTCCTCGTCGAGACCGCGTCGCCTTTGCTCCTGCATGCGGGCGATTTTAATCTGCTCGCCGGCGTCGAACAGCTCACACAGGTGGCGGGACTGCCCGGTATCAGTCCGGCAGTTCCTGTCACCGTTTCGCTGGTGTTCGAGCGCTGACAAGGCCGCTCTACAAGGACCACCCTTCGACTTCGGTCAGGATGAGGGACCGCATCTCGAAGCCTCATCGGTGAGCGAAGTCGAATGATGGGCCGCGTGAGCTGGTTTTTTAGCAGCCTGTCAAGGCGCCTCGCTCGAAGTTCCGCCTGGCTCATACCGGCAATAGGCGACCCGGCGCCAACTCATGACTTGCAATTGATAATCATTATTATAAACTCCTATCTGTCGAATGCTGTAGCGAAAGCAGAATGGCGGATTTCGGACTGCTCCGGAATGCGTGCGCGCAACTCGAGCGGGCGCTTCGGTCGGTCGAACGTTTCACCGGCGAAGTGATTCCCCTGCTCTCTGCGAGACGTGTTGCGGGTGCGCCGGCGAAATAAGAGGGACCCGCTGTCGAATGGAGGGAGACCGCTTGAACGGCTCGCGCGGCGACGCGGCAGACAGGGCGCAGGCGGTGCGGCCTTATCGGCTTTTCGATGTCGAGTTGCTGGGCAAGCACATGCTCTCGCCGCATCTTTGCCGGCTGACCTTTGCGCCCGGCCGGGCGGCAGGTATGCAAAGCTGTGCACCCGACCAGCGCGTCAAGGTGTTCTTTCCGGGCGCCGACGGCAAACCACCGTCACTGCCGCTGAACGACACATGGCTGGCAGTCCATCGGGCGATGCCGGCAGATACGCGCCCGGCGCGCCGCACCTATACGATCCGCGCACTGCGCAGGAACGAGATCGACATCGACTTCGTGCTGCATGGAGAAAACGGCCCTGCATCGCGCTGGGCGATACATGCAGTTCCTGGCGAGCGCATCCAGATCGCGGCGCCCGACGGACGCTATGACGGCGATCCAGGCGGGTATGAGTGGCGTCCGCCGAAGGGCGTGAAGCGCGTGCTCCTGATCGCCGATGAGACAGCGCTTCCTGCCGCGACCGGAATTATCGAGGAAATCGCGGCGCGCAACGAGCGCCCCCGCGTAGAAGCCTGGTTCGAAGTGCCTGCCGCCGAAGATTGCGTCGGCGTGACGGGATTTGCCGGACTGCGGCTTGAATGGATGCCGCGCGGCGAGACGCGGCGGGCCGGAGCGCTGATGGTCGCGGCAGCCGAAAATGCAGCGCTGCCGCCCGGCATTGGGCAGGCGAACCCAGGCGATCTGCCCGACATCGACGTGGACAATGGCATTCTCTGGGACCGTGCGACGGCGGCGCAGAGTGAATTCTATGTCTGGGTGGCGGGCGAGGCGCACGCGGTAAAGGAAATCCGACATGTCCTCCTGAAGGCGCGCGGCGTCGAGCGTACCGCCGCAAACCTGATGGGCTATTGGCGTGCTGGCGGTGTGATGGAATAGGGCAGTGATGGACAGTCAGTAAAGAGCAGAGTGATACCCGGCATTCCTGTCTCCTCGCAGAAACGATCAGGCTGTCCTGACAGATGTAAGACGCCCGAACTCGGCACTCGCAACCGGCTCAGGCGCGATATCGCGCGGAGGATTGATCACCAGGTCGTGACGCGCGAATGAGGATGCGAGATTGTCGACCATGGCGCCGGCCGCAGCGGTTGCAGGCATTGCAAACAACCAGCTCAGATGAGCATCCCGCAGCAATGGATCGAATGTTTGCGACGCGCTGAACGCAAGAAGCAGCGAGGCCTCGTCATGGGTGATCCCGGCGAAACCGGGCATGGCGAGCTGTATCTTGCGTTTCCCCGTGTTCCCGAGACACCTTGCGAGGTCGAGCATATTGCCGAGAACGGGGCCACCATCGACCGGCCCGAAGATGT
>CAYUEM010000089.1:0-10110 GCA_964442925.1 uncultured Hyphomonadaceae bacterium | reverse complement strand
TGATGCTGAAGGACCTGCGCCTTGCGCTTGCTTCGGCCAATGAGGCCGGCGCACAGAGCGAGCTGGGCGAACATGCGCGCGCGATTTATGAGCAACTGTCTGCCGACGGCCATGACGGGCTGGATTTTTCGGCTGTGATGAAGCGGGTCAGGGGTGAGATCTGACCGCGCGCCCCCAGATCTCTGCAAGCCGGCGGAAACCGGACTGATCAATCGTTTCTGCGCGTGCGGTCGGATCTATGCTGGCCATTTCCAGCCAGGATCCGGCCTCAAGTCCGCCCCTTTTCGCCAGCCCTTTCAGCGCCGCGCGCAGCATCTTGCGGCGCTGGCCGAATGCTGCGGCGGCGACCGCTTCGAGACTGGCAAGGTCTGCGAACCGCTCAGCTTGTGGCAGCGGCGTGAGCACCGCCACAGCGCTTTCGACCTTCGGCGGCGGGCGGAACGCGCCAGGCGGCAGGGTAAATGCGATGTCCGCGCGGCAGACCGCTGCAGTGAGAACAGCCAGCCGGCCATAATGGTCTGAGCCGGGCTGCGCGCAGATGCGCAGCGCCACTTCCTTCTGGAACATCAGCGCCATTTCCCCGCGCCAGTCACCCGCCTTCAGCCAGTCAACCAGCAGCACAGTGCCGACATTGTAGGGCAGGTTGGCAATGATCATTGCCGGGCGTGCCGCGTGCACCTGCGCAATCAGCTCCGGCCAGTTCGCCCGGCGCGCATCGGCCTTGAAAACATGCAGCCGGCCCTGCGCCGCCTCCGGCCAGTCCTGCAGTGCCTGCGCAAATCGCGCATCGGTCTCAACTGCGATGACGCAGGCCGCGCCGGCATCGAGCAACGCGCGCGTCAGGCCGCCCGGGCCGGGGCCGATCTCGATCACGCTGCGCCCCTCCACAGGCCCGGCGGCAAGCGCGGCACGGCGCAGAATATCGGGATCGAACAGGAAGTGCTGACCCAGCGCCTTGCGCGCAGGTGCCTGCGTCAGTCCGGGCCGGTCCTGATCGCTCATGCCATTTCGCATGCAGCGCGATTGCGCGCCATCTCTGCGGCAAGACGGATTGCCGCAATCAGGCTGTCGGGGCGCGCGCTATGGCTGGCAGCCGCGTCATAGGCGGTGCCATGGTCGGGGCTGGTGCGAATGAACGGCAGGCCGAGCGTTGCATTCACCCCGCCCCACATGTCCAGTGTCTTGACCGGGATCAGGCCCTGGTCATGGGTCATCGCGATCACAGCGTCGAACCGGCCAGACAGCGCTTCGGCAAAGACCGTGTCAGCCGGTCGCGCATCGCTGATATCGATCCCTGCCGTGCGCAATGCGGCTGCAGCCGGATTGATGATCTCGATTTCCTCGCGCCCCAGTGCACCGTCTTCGCCTGCATGTGGATTGAGCCCGGTAAAGACGAGGCGCGGCGCGGGCAGTGAGAAATCGCGCCTCAGCGCGAGATCGACGATCCGGGCAATCGCCTGAAGTCTCTCGCTGTCAATCGCCTCGATCGCAGCGCGCAGCGGCAGGTGGATTGTGGCCAGCGCGACACGCAAACCCCCTCCGACAAGCATCATCACCGGCTGTGGTGCGGGCCGTCCCTCCCGCGCGCAGAGCGCGGCGAGAAATTCCGTATGGCCCGGATGGCGAAATCCGGCGCGATAGAGCAGTGCCTTGGAAATCGGATTGGTGACCACAGCGCTTGCTTCTCCGCGCCGGGCAAGATCAACCGCCGCTTCAATCGAGCTGATGATCGCCCCGGCGCTCTCCGGTTCGGGCGTGCCCGTTCGGATCTCCTGCAAGTCATGTTCAAGCGGCCAGACCGGCAGGGCGCGGGCAAACACCGCGCGGGCCTCATCGATTGAGCGCACCTGCTGCACAGGTGCCAGACCGGCAAACAGGTCCGCAGCGGCATGGACATGGAAAGCCAGCGCGCTCTCTGTCTTCAGCATGTGCCAGGCGCGTGCCGTGATCTGCGGACCGCAGCCAGCAGGGTCACCCATTGTCAAAGCGAGCATGGCAGGGCCCGGCGTGGATAAGCTCTGGGAGCGGTTTCGGATCATCGGGCGAAGATGACCGGTCCGGCCCGCTTTGACCAGAGCGGCCAATTCAGCGGCGAATAATTGTCGCTTCGCGGCGCAGATTGCGCAAGGCCCGGTTCGATATCATCGACAATTCCTGTCCAAACAGCCGGTTTTCAAGCTGGTCAGCATCGGGCAGGTTGCCGCCTGTTTCCTCGCGCGAGCAGACAAACATCACAGTTGGCCCGCCCGATGTCTGGAAGATCTCCGTCGGTTCGCCGACGCTTGTCGCCTCGATCCGTGCTGCCGCATCACTGGCCAGTTCATCCATGGCGATACGGCCAAGATCGGCAGCGGCAAGGCCATCCCGCTCGCCGGCAACTCTGTCGAGGTCATCGCACCCGCCGACCTGCTCAAGGCCGGCTTCCAGCGTCGCGCGTTCGCCATCGCTGGCAACAAGGCGCTTGAGGCCGACAACCGAGACGCTTTCCTGCGGTTCGCGGCGGTCGCGAACGGCAAGCAGATATACGCCATCGCTGACCTCAACCGGCATTGTCAGGCCCGGACCCTCGAGCGACTGTACCGCTTGCGCCCGTTCAGGGCCGAGCCCCTCGATTGTCATCCAGCCCATGTCGCCGCCTGTGGCCGCAGTCGGCGCAGATGAAAAACGCTGTGCGGCGAGCTGGAATGGTGCGCCCTGAATCAGCTGGTCGCGGATCGACATGGCCGCTTCGATCGCCTGAGCCCGGCTTTCGGGATCCGGGGCATAAAGGAAAATCTCGCTGAGCAGGAACTGGGTCGTGTCCGATGATGCCTTCAGGCGCTCGATCTGTTCTGAAATCTGGTTTTCGGAAATCCGGATGCGTGAACCGTAAAGACCGTTCATGATCCGACGCCAGGCAATTTCTGCGCGCATCTGCTCTTCGAGGCTGGTCGGATTGATACCGGCTGAAAGCAGTTGCTGGTAAAGCTCTTCGCGGCTGAGGCCGGACTGACGGGCCATGTCGTCAACCGCCTCGTTGATCGACTCGCTGTCAATCTCGACCTCATATTCGGCCGCTTCCTGCAATTGCAGCTGTTCATCGATCAGCTGGTCCAGCGCCTCGCTGGTAATCTGCTGGATCTGTTCACGTGTGGGCTGGGCCCCCTGGCTCAAAAGTAGCAGCTGTGCGCGTTCGCGAACATCCGAATAGGAAATCGGCTTGTCATTGACGATGGCCGCAATGCCCTCAATCGCCATGTCCTGCGGCCCGGTCGCCTCAGCAGCGTCCGCCGGAGCCTGCTGGGCCAGTGCGGGTGACGCCCCCCAGCTGGCGACCAGTGCGGTCAGAAGAATACGAAAATTTTTCATCATAAATCACTCCGTGCCTGCGCCAATTCTGGCCGGCGACATGGCTTCGGTCACTTTTCAGACGTAAGGATAACCTTACTGGCGATGTGCGCAACGCAACAGATCAGTCATCGTGCGAGAATGACTGAAATTTCAGGAACCGTCAGCTTAAAGTCTCCGGCCTGACCAAGAAGAAGGGCTTTAGCAGGCTGCTGAAAAACCAGGTCACGCGGCCCATCCTTCGAGACGCGGCCCAAATGGGCCGCTCCTCAGGATGAGGAATCTCAGTGGTTTTCCTCATCGGTGAGGTGCGAGCGAAGCGAGCCTTTAAGGACGAGGAAAACCTGAAGACGGGTTTTTCAGCAGCCTGTTAGTCGACATCGGAAGATCCAAACTCGCCAAGGGTGCGCAGGCTGAACACGAACATGATGCTTTCTGACGGGCCAAGCTCGCGGTCTGTTGAGCCCTGGCGCTGATAGACGAGCTGGAAACGTGAACAGTCGTCTTCATATTGGATGCCGAGGCCTTCGGTCCGGTCGATCTTCTGTTCAATGTCACGCTGGCGCGAATAGACCAGTGAATAGCGCTTGGAAAGCTGGAACTTGCTGCCAAGGACGATACCCTCCTCACGGTTGCCGCTTGGTGTGATCGAATCTTCCAGCCGGAAATACTGAGCATTGCCCGAAAACCGCCAGACATTCGTGCGCAGGCGCGCATCAATCCGGTTGAGCTTGAAACTCTCATCATCAAAGCGCATGCCGGCTTCGATCGCGAGCGGGCGGCCAAGGTCGAGACGGGTGCCGGCGACATAGTCCGAAGTCGTGCCGTCAAGATTTGACAGGGCATCGAAGTTCGGATCGCTGCGCCAGCGCCAGCGCTTGCCACCGATGCCTGATAGCTCCACGCCGTTTTTCCAGCGCGCGGTTGCAGTGAAGCCCGCGGCTGCGCGCCCGTCGCCTTCATAAAGGTCGTGGCCGGCGAACCCATTGGAATCGAAAAGTGAAGCCTCGCTGAACTCAAACAGCAGGCTGTCCTCATTGGGAATTTCATCCTTGTTGGCGTTGGAAACGCCCCACGCCCCCATCACCTGGGGTTCAATCAGGATATCGACATTCCGACCGGGCCGGATCATCGGATAAGAGAGTTTGGCGCCGCCGCTTGCCAGCGTGCGCGTGACGTTGTCTTCCCCCGATATGTCCTTGTCGAGGCCGTAATAGTCAAAACGTGCATCGGCGAAGGGTTCAAGGGCAAACCCGCCGGGCAGAATATGCTGGTTTGACCAGTCCCCGCCCACGCTGATGCGCTGGCTGTCGACGCCTTCGTCACGATTGAGGATTGCTGTGCTTGCGCTTATCGCGGCCTGTCCAAAGCCGTTCAGATCAAGGAGTTTCTCGGTGTGGATCAGCGGGGTCACGATCGGAATTTCGCTGTTCTCGTCGTTTTCCCGCAATCCCTGAAAGCCGAGAAAAGCGGTCTCGGAATAGAAGGTTTCATTCTGTCCCACCAGGAATAGCTGCGAAATCAGTCTGCGCGGCTGGCTGACATACAGGCCGCGCAGATCACCCTCGCCGTCAATATCGTAACGGCGCAGGAACAGATCGTCGCTCGCACGCTCCAGTCCGAAGCCCCATTGCCAGTCCTTCGAGATCGAGAACAGACCATCAGCAAAGACATGGCTGCGCACGCTCTTGTCGCTTTCCGGCAGGCGATTGCCGTCACCATCAAACAGTCTTTCCTGCGTGACGGACGTGTTGATATTCAGCTGGCCCGACCAGAAACGTTTGGAATAGGTCAGCTCCAGAAGCGGATTGACGTCCTGAAAAACCTCGGGGGCAATGGTCAACTCGCTATGGTCGGAAATCGCCCAGTAATAGGGTTGCTGGTAAAATAACCCGACTTTCGAAGACAGGCCGAAATCAGGTGGCAACAGCCCTGAACGGCGCCCTGAATTGGGATCAGGATGCGCAAAGAAGGGCAGGTAGAGAACCGGGACGCCAGCGATCTCAAGCACCGCGTCGCGGTAGGAGATCATCTTGTCTTCTTCGTCGAGAACCGCGCGCCGCGCCCGCAGCGCCCAGGTCGGCGAGTCTTCCGGGCCGCAAACCTCGCAGGCCGTGTAAATGACATTGTCGAGTGCATTGATGCCATCGTCCTGACGGATCGCCCGCGAGGCCACGGCCCGCCCCCCATTGGGCAGGCGCACCGAAAATCCGACAGCATAGCCGTCCGCAAGGCTGGAACTGACCTCGACTTCATCGGAAAACCGCTCGGTCCCATCCGGGTCGATGATGACGACATTGCCAGTGGCGCGGATCTTGTCGGTGGTACGGTTGTAGACCACCTTGTCAGCGCGCAGGATCCGGCCCTGGTAGCTGGCCTCGACATTGCCTTCGGCAACCATCGAATTGTCAGTGCGGTTCTCGTAGACATTGTCGGCGATCAGAACGACCTGTTCATCCTGACTGGTGACGGTCTGCTGGGCAAGAGCACCCATGGATGGCCATGTCAGGACCAGCGCTGTTGCGGCTGCAAAGCTTCTCAGTTTCGCCATGCTCGCTTGTTCCCGTGGTCTTGCCATCCGTTTAGCGGACAGCTTCCGCGTCTTCCCCGGCAGATGGATTAGAAGCGGTGCATGCCCTGTGTCCAGCCGCAAGTGTCATGATGATGCCGATTTCATGCAGATTGTGGTTTCAAGGTTCGAAAACGCCGGCGGCAAGACCACCCGGCAGTGTTGTCGCCAGTCCTGCAAGTTCGAGCTCCATCAGGACAGCTGCGCAGCGCGGTGCGGAGAGGCCTGCAGCGCGGGCGATCTCGTCTATCGGCATCGGGTGTGGGCTAAGCGCTTCACGCACGGCGTCAATCTGCGAGGCAGGGAGTGCCTCATCATGGTCGCCGAGGAAATCGGGCGGGGTTGGCGCTGCAATTCCGGGCCGCGGCAAGCCGCGCACCAGGTCGAGCACATCGTCAGCGTGGCGAACCAGCGCAGCGCCGTCGCGGATCAGCCGGTTTGTGCCCGCCGCGCGCGGATCGAGCGGCGAACCCGGCACTGCCATCACTTCGCGGCCCTGTTCGCCGGCCATTCGCGCCGAGATCAGCGAACCGGAGCGCTCGCTGGCCTCGACGACCACAACGCCCATCGCGCAGCCGGTGATGATCCGGTTGCGGCGGGGAAAGTCGCGGGCCGTTGCCCTGTGCCCGAACGGACTTTCAGAAACCAGCAATCCTTTTTCGGCAATGGCCTCGTAAAGTGCTTCATGCTGGGGCGGATAGGCATGGTCGATGCCGCCGCCCAGCACGGCGATTGTCCCGGTTGCAAGGCTTGCAGCATGCGCCTCGCCATCAATCCCGCGCGCCAGGCCCGAGACCGTGACAAAACCTGCCGCGCCCAGCCCGCTTGCGATATCGCGGGCGATCCGTCGGCCGGCTGCCGATGCGTTGCGCGCACCGACAATCGCAACCCCATCGCAGCTGAACAGCGCGGTGTTGCCCTTCACGATCAGCACAGGCGGCGGCGGGTTGAGCGCATGCAGCATCTGCGGAAAAGCCGGGTCGCGGGCAGTCAGAACTTCTGCGCCAAAATCCAGCGTTGCCTCGATCTCGCGTTCAATCTGATCGGGTGGCAGCGCGATCAGCGGCGCGCGCCGGCCCGCCCGGCGGGCCAGACCGGGCAGGTCTTCGAGCGCTTTCTGCGCGCTCTTGTAGCGTTTCATCAGCTCGAAAAACGTCACCGGACCCACGCTTGGTGTGCGTGACAGGCGCAGCCAGGCAGCCCGTTCTGCGTCATCCATAAGCGGTGCGCTCATCAGCTCTTGCCCGCCCCGAAGCGCGGCTCCTCGCCCTTGAGCAGGCGCGAAATGTTGCCGCGATGGGTCCAGAACACCAACACCGACAGCATTGTAAGGATTGCGACGGCGAAACCCGGCTGGCCGAGCGCAAACGCACCGATCGGCGCGACCAGCGCGGCCAGCAGCGCCGACAGCGATGAGATCCGCGATACGGCAAACACGCCAAGCCAGACCGGTGCGGCGAAAATCAGTGCCTGCCAGCTGGCAAAGATCAGCAGTCCTGCATAGGTCGACACACCCTTGCCGCCACGAAAACCCAGCCAGACAGGGTAGCAGTGGCCGAGAAAGGCGGCAGCCCCCGCAAGCAGCCCGGCCTCGCGTCCAAGGAAAAGACCAAAGCCGAGAACCGCCAGTCCGGCCTTCAGGCTGTCGAGCAGCAATGTCGCCAGCGCCAGGTCCCTGCGTCCGCTGCGAAAGACATTGGTTGCGCCGATATTGCCCGATCCGATGGCGCGCAGGTCAATCCCGGCCGCGCGCGTCAGCACCAGTCCGAACGGGACGGATCCGAGCAGATAGCCTCCAACCGCAGCGATCAGCCAGACGATCGGATCGCTTACCGGCGGCATGGGTCAGGCTCCGTGAAATGAAAACGCTTCAGTCTTGCTAAACGCACTTGGCGGGCCCGGCAAGCCGGCCTCGGCGGGTATTGGACGGCGCGCGTGTTCGCAACGTGGTTTCCAGCCACTCGCTATCGCCCGGATCGTTTACAGCATCGCCGTCGCGCGCCGGTATTCACTCTCGCGATGGGCGGCGAGAAGGTCGCGAACCGTATCGCCCTCATAACCAAAGGATTCCAGCGCCCGTGCAGCCATCTGCAAGCCCGCCTCGATCGCGTCCGGTATGACAAAGCTCGCGCCGGCAGCACTCAGTTTCGCGGCATGCAGTTCATCATGCGCCCTTGCCAGGACCAGGGCTTCCGGACGGAGTTCCCGCACAGCCCTGACCATTGTCTCCGCCGCGCTGGCATCATCGATCGTAACCACGAACAGGGCTGCGCCCCGCGCCCCCGCGCGCAGCAATATGTCAGGCCGGGCCGCATCGCCATAATACACCCGCCGACCTTCTTCGCGGCATCGCGAGACACGCATGGCATCCCGGTCCAGTCCGACAATCTCGGCGTCTTCGTTTTCAAGAATATGTGCGACGGCTTGTCCGACGCGGCCAAAGCCGGCGATGATGACATGTCCTTCCAGCGCGGTGTAATCGCCAAGATCGGGCGTTTGGGGTTTGCCCGCATCGATCCGCCGCGCGAGCCTGCGCCCGATGATGTCCAAAACCGGGATCAGCAGCATCGACAAGCCGGCAATCGCTGACAACAAGGTTGCGGGCCCCTCGGCAAGCACACCGCCGGCGATCGCCGCGGATGTAACCACAAACGCAAACTCACCGGCCGGTGCCAGCAGGAAGGCGGTCTGCAGACTGAGGCCCGAAGGTCCGGCAAATAGCCGGCACGCCAGATAGGTGATCAGTGTCTTGACCACCAGCATCGCGATCAGACCCGCCAGCACAGACGGCCACAGCGGAAGTATCGCGGGCAGGTTCAGACCCATTCCGACCGTCATGAAGAACAGGCCCAGCAACAGCCCCTTGAATGGCGCAAGATCGACCTCGGTCTGGTGCTTGTATTCTGTCTCGCCCAGCATCAGGCCAGCAAGGAACGCGCCCAGCGCCAGCGAAAGGCCTGCGGTCGCGGTGATCGCCGCCGCGCCGACAACCGTCAACAGCGTCACCGCCATCAGGAAGTCGCGCGCGCCGGTGCCTGCGCCCGCTGCGAGCCGGAAAACCCGGCGCAGCAGATACCGGCCGATGACAAAGATGGCCAGCACCGCCAGCGTGCCCTGAACAAGCGACTCCACGATCTGAGCCGCAAGCTGTGAATCTCCCCCGTCATTTGCTGCAAAGCCGACAAAGATCAGGATCGGCGCGACCAGCAAGTCCTGAAACAGAAGCACACCCAGCGCGGCGCGGCCGGGGGGCGTGGCGGCCCTATGGCCATCGATCAGCACCTGCATCACGATCGCGGTTGATGACAGCGCAAGCGCCAGTCCGATCACGGCGGCAGCAGGGGCCTCGACACCAAAAAGATAGGCAGCCCCCGCGATCGCCAGCGCACACAGCAGCGATTGCAACCCGCCGGCACCAAACACGATGCGCCGCAGCGCCCAGAGCTTTTCGAAGGAAAGTTCGAGCCCGAGCAGGAACAGCAGGAAAAGGATGCCCAGTTCGGCAAATGGCGCCGCCGCTTCGGGCTCACTGACGGTCAGGTATCCCAGAAATTGCCACTGTTCTTCAAGACGAGCCAGCCCGTTCGGCCCGAGCAGGACGCCGGCAATGATGAAGCCGATCACAACCGGCAGCCTGCCCAGACGCAACAGCGGCACGACGATGCCCGCAGCGAACAGAAAAACCAGCACATCCTTGATCAGGATTTCCTGTCCGTCATGGCCCATAGTCTAATTCCTTTCTCGCGGTTGCAACATGATCATAGCGAACCGTTTGCAAACTGCCACAGCTGGCATTCTCCCGACCCTCCCTTTTTGGTAGAGCATCGACGTCAGGCAACGATTTTGCTGAGCTGGCGTCAGTTTGGACAAGGCGCTGGCTGAGCCGGCAAATGTTCTGGGAGCTGACTGGGCTGGCTTGGAAACTGGGTCTTCTCGCTGTGCTGGTCACTCTGGTGCTGATTGCGCTTGTCATGGCGCTCGGAACCGGCGCGGTGGGGCCTGCGGCAGTCGAAACAGAGCCTGCCGCCGCGTCCGATCCGCCGGCTGTGCCTTGAGCTGCGGTGCGCTTACCAGCCGCCGCCACCGCCCCCACCGCCCCCGCCGCCGGACGAGCCTCCCCCGCCAGATCCTGATGACCCCGAACTCGATGGCATTGCGCTCGTCACGCCGGATGACAGACCGCTGACCAGCGAACGGTTGAGCCCGGAAACCGA
>CAYUEM010000088.1:0-10333 GCA_964442925.1 uncultured Hyphomonadaceae bacterium | reverse complement strand
GCTGGTGCGTGTCTTCGCCATCATCCAGTCGCTCCTGTCCTTTGTGCTGGCCTTCCTGTTTGCCCTCGCCGTGCGCCGGAAGTTCCAGATCAGCTGAGGCGCGCCCATCCTTCGAGACGCGGGCCTGGCGGCCCGCTCCTCTTCGATGACGTTGTTTCAAAGACGGTGGGGCACCGATGTGCGGGGTCTCGCCAACCCGTCCCAAACCTCATGCTGAGGAGGGCGCACCCGCGACCGACTCGAAGCATTGGCGGGCCAACGAACGGCCACGGGTCAAGCCCGGGACCGGCGAGATGCGCAAAGGGTTGCCGCGCCTATTCCGCTTCAGCGGCCTCAAGCTCGGCCTCGTGGCGGGCGCGATCCTTTGCGCCGCGCGCCGCTTCATCGCGCTCGACCAGTTCGATCACCGCCATCGGCGCATTGTCACCAAAGCGAAACCCAGCCTTCAGCACGCGCGTGTAGCCGCCATTGCGATCGGCATATCGCTCGCCCATCACTTCGAACAGTTTGGCGACCGCGCCCTTGTCGCGAATGCGCGCAATCGCCTGACGGCGGGCATGCAGGTCGCCCTTCTTGGCCAGCGTGATCAGCTTGTCCATATACGGCTTCATTTCCTTCGCCTTGGGAAGGGTTGTCACGATCTGCTCATGCTCGATCAGTGACGAGGCCATATTCGCCAGCATCGCCTTGCGGTGTGCCGTCGTGCGGTTCAGTTTTCGGTGCGCGAGCTTGTGGCGCATGATGTCCGTCCTTTCCCAGTTCGGCGCGCCGCGCGCCAGGGCTGCGTGCTAGATATGATCGTCGTATCGCTTGGCGAGGCCTTCAATATCCTCGGGCGGCCAGTCGGGCACATCCATACCAAGATGCAGGCCCATCCCCGCGAGGACTTCCTTGATTTCATTCAGAGATTTGCGCCCGAAATTCGGGGTGCGCAGCATCTCCGCCTCGGATTTCTGGATCAGGTCGCCGATATAGACGATGTTGTCGTTCTTCAGGCAGTTGGCCGAGCGCACCGAAAGCTCAAGCTCATCAACCTTCTTGAGCAGCACCGGATTGAAGCCGAGATCGGTCTCATCGCTGCCCGAGGCGTCCTCGATCACCGGCTCGTCAAATGTGATGAACATCTGCAACTGGTCCTGGAGGATCCGGGCGGCATAAGCGACTGAATCTTCCGGGCTTACCGAGCCGTCGGTTTCAACCGAGAGGATCAGGCGGTCATAATCGAGCACCGTGCCCTCGCGCGTATCCTCGACCTGATAGCCGACCCGGCGCACCGGCGAATAGATCGCATCGACCGGGATAAAGCCAATCGGCGCATCTTCGGGCCGGTTCTTGTCGGCCGGGACATAACCCTTGCCGGTGCCGACCGTGAACTCCATCCGCACCTTGGCGCCGTCATCCAGCGTGCAGATCACCAGATCGGGATTGAGCACTTTCACATCGCCGGGCGTTTCGATCTGCCCGGCCCTGATCTCACCCGGACCGGTCCCGCGCAGAACCATCCGCTTGGCGCTCTCCGACACCATGTCAATCGCAACCTGCTTGAGGTTGAGAACGATATTGGTCACATCCTCGCGCACACCGGGGATCGCGGAAAATTCGTGCACCACGCCATCAATCTGCACGCCTGTAATTGCGGCACCCTGAAGCGAGGACAACAGCACACGGCGCAGCGCATTGCCGAGCGTCGTGCCGAAGCCGCGCTCAAGCGGCTCGATGACGAGCTTCGCCTTGCGCCGCGGATCGAGACCGGGGATCACGTCCGGCCGCGCAGGGCGGATCAGCTCTTTCCAGTTGCGGTCATTGACATTCTGAACTGCGGTGTCAGCCATTGGCGACTCCTGAAAATAAGGGTCAAAAAGCCGGAAAGCCGCAATGGCTCCCCGGCAGGAGAATCAGACGCGGCGGCGCTTGGGCGGACGGCAGCCATTGTGCGGGATCGGGGTGACATCGCGGATTGATGTCACCGTCAGACCGGCGGCCTGCAGCGCTCGCAGCGCGCTCTCACGTCCTGAACCGGGCCCGCGGACATTGACCTCAACAGTCTTCAGCCCGTGCTCCATTGCTTTCTTTGCTGCGTCTTCAGACGCAACCTGCGCGGCATAAGGGGTCGATTTGCGCGAGCCTTTGAACCCCATCGTGCCCGACGACGACCAGGAAATCGTGTTGCCCTGGGCATCGGTAATCGTCACCATGGTGTTGTTGAACGAAGAGTTCACATGCACCACGCCTGAGGAGATATTCTTGCGCTCGCGCTTGCGAATGCGTGTCGCTTCACGGGCCATTCTTTTCGTGTCCTATTTTTTCTTGCCGGCGATCGGCTTGGCGGGGCCCTTCCGGGTGCGGGCATTGGTATGTGTGCGCTGCCCGCGAACCGGCAGGCGACGACGGTGACGCAGGCCACGATAGCAGCCCAGATCCATCAGTCGCTTGATATTCATCGACACTTCACGGCGCAGGTCACCCTCAACCATGTAATCACGGTCAATGGCTTCGCGGATCTGGATCACCTCGGCATCGGTCAGATCCTGGACGCGACGGTCGGGCGTCACCCCGATAGCATCAATGATCTCACGCGCCTTGGTCGCACCAATACCGTGAATGTAACGCAGCGCGATCTCCACGCGCTTGTTCGTGGGGATGTTTACACCGGCAATTCGGGCCACGGGGCCAAGCTCCTTCAGATCATGTTCCAAACGGCAAAGAGGGCGCGATACGATAAAAACCGTTCCGCGCGCAAGACAGTCTCTGCCTTCTTAACGAAGTGTGCGGTTATAGCGCCGTGATCGGCACGGTCAACTGCTGTTTTCAATCTCCCACACGCCCGGCGCGCGAAAGTCTGTCATGCCGGTGACAGCGCGGTATCAATCGCTGCGGAAACCTCATCAATCGCGCCCATTCCGTCAACCTCGACCAGCTTGCCCTGATCGGCATAGAGCGGGATCAGAGGTGCCGTGTCGCCATTGTATTTCTCAAGCCGGGTGACGAAGGTTTCCGGATTGTCATCCTTGCGGCCTTCCTCCTCGAACCGTTTGGTCACGCGCGAAATCAGCGCGTCCTCATCGACAACCAGCCGGATCACGAGATCGACCTGGCTGGCACGTTTCTCAAGCAATTCGTCGAGCGCTTTGGCCTGTCCAAGCGTGCGCGGGAAGCCATCGAAGATGAAGCCGGGCGCGCCGCGATGCGCATCAAGCTGTTCGTCAATCAGTTCGATCACGATCTCATCGGAGACCAGAGCGCCCTCATCCATGATCCTTGCGACCCGCTCGCCAAGCTGCGAACCGGACGCGCGCGCGCCGCGCAGCATGTCGCCGGTCGAAAGCTGTACAAAACCGTGCGTCTCGACGAGACGTTTCGCCTGGGTGCCCTTTCCGGCGGCCGGCGGTCCGAAAAGTATCAGATTCATCTCTTGCGCCCTCCCAGCCGCGACTTCTTGAGCATGCCCTCATATTGATGCGCGATCATGTGGCTCTGGATCTGTGTCACCGTATCCATCGTCACCGAAACCACGATCAGCAGTGATGTGCCGCCAATATAGAAGGGGATCTCCGGGTAATAACGCCGGAGCAGTTCCGGCAGGATACAAACGAACACAAGATAAATCGCACCAATCGTCGTCAGTCGAGTCAGCACATAGTCTATATAGGCTGCGGTGTTCTTGCCCGGCCGGATGCCCGGAATGAACCCGCCATATTTGCGCAGATTGTCTGCGGTCTCTGTCGGGTTGAACATGATCGAGGTGTAGAAGAAGCAGAAAAACGCCACCAGAACCGCATAGGTGATGATATAGGTCCACGAGCCCGGACTGAACGTGCTGGCCAGCCAGGCAAGAATGCCATTGCCGGCAACCGCCGGATCGCCCGCCGCCGCTGCGCCCCCACCCATAAAGCCGACCGCCGTCAGCGGCAGCATCAGGATCGCGATCGCAAAAATCGGCGGTATAACGCCAGACGTGTTGATCTTCAGCGGCAGGAAGGAATTCTGCCCCTGCATCATCTGGTTGCCGCTCTGGCGCTTGGGATACTGGATCAGCAACCGTCGCTGCGAGCGCTCGATAAACACGATGAAAACAACCAGCGCGATGACCAGAATCGTTATCAGGATAATGAAGGCGACATTCACCGATGTGGTGCGTGCGGTTCCGAGCAGGTTGAAGATCGCCTTGGGCATTTCCGCGATGATCCCCGCGAAAATGATCAGTGAGATCCCGTTGCCAATTCCGCGCGCAGTGATCTGCTCACCCATCCACATCAGGAACATCGTCCCGCCCGTCAGGGTGACCACGCCCGTCAGCACAAAGAACCAGCCCGGAACGCTTTCAAGCGACAGTGAAGACAGTCCCATCGAAATGCCGAAGCTCTGCACCAGCGCAAACAGCAAGGTCAGATAGCGGGTATACTGGTTGATCTGTTTGCGACCCGCCTCGCCTTCCTTTTTCAGCCGTTCAAGGCTTGGCGACGCGGAGGTCATCATCTGGATGATGATCGATGCGGTGATATACGGCATCACATTGAGCGCAAATATGCTCATCCGCTCGATCGCGCCGCCAGCGAACATGTTGAAATTGTTCAAAAGGCCGCCCGACTGGCTTTCGAAGAACTGCGAATAGGCCGACTGGTCGAGCCCCGGAACCGGGATGAACGTGCCGAGCCGGTAAACAACCAGAATGGCAAGGGTGAAGAGTATCCGCTTCTGAAGATCCTTCGCCTTGGCGAAACTTCCGAAATTCACATTGCGGGCAAGCTGTTCGGCAGCTGAAGCCAAGGCACGTCCTCCTCCCGTGAAAGCGGGCAATGCTGCCCATGTTGGCGGCATTGTGTCATTTGTGAAGCGTCTTAACGCAAAAAGTCCGGTTGGTGTGGCTCTTTTACGCCGCTTCGTCCGAACCCTTTGACGTGGCCGGGCCGGTCAGCGTGACGCTGCCACCCGCCGCTTCGATCGCTTCGATTGCTGCACGCGACGCACCGGTCACGGTAATATTGGCCTTTTTCGGGGCTTCACCCTTGGCCAGCAGGCGCACACTATCTTTCGGCCTGCGCACCAGACCGGCAGCAATCAGCGAGTCCTCCGTGACATTTGCCGCTTCGATCTTGCCGGCCTCAATCGCAGCGGTCAGACGCCCGAGATTGACCCAGGCATGCGTCTTCGATCCGCGCGATTTGAAGCCACGCTTGGGCAGGCGCATATAGATCGGCATCTGGCCGCCTTCGAACCCTTTGATGGCGACGCCCGAACGCGCCTTCTGGCCCTTCACACCGCGACCCGCCGTCTTGCCCGTGCCCGAACCGACGCCGCGACCGACACGCTTGCGTGCCTTGGTCGAACCCGGGCTCGGAGAAAGTTCGTTCAGTTTCATCGGTCAGTTCTTTCCGGTTTGCTCAATCAGCGCAACTCGGGCGCTGTCAATTCAGATGGCCTGATGACTCAGGCCTTGTCCTCGATCACTTCCACCATATGCGCAACCTTCGTGATCATGCCGCGCACCTCAGCTGTGTCTTTCAGGGTCCGTATCCGACCGACCCGGTTAAGGCCAAGTCCGATCAGCGTCTTGCGCTGGCGCCCATCGCGCCGGATCGGCGAGCCGGTCTGGCGCAGGGTGATCATCTTGTCGGCCATCATCTCTCTCCCGGTCAGTTGGTTGCGTCAGCCATGCCGGCTTCGGACGCGCCGTCATTGCGCCGGCCAACAATATCCTGCACCTTCAGGCCGCGCTTGGAGGCAATCGAACGCGGGCTTGTCTGGTGCTTGAGCGCATCGAAGGTCGCGCGGACCATGTTGTAAGGGTTCGACGTGCCGATCGACTTGCCAACGACATCCTGAACACCCAGCACTTCCATCACTGCACGCATCGGGCCCCCCGCAATCACGCCGGTGCCCGGAGGTGCGGCACGCAGAACGACCCGACCGGCACCATGGCGCCCGCGCCCGTCATGATGCAGCGTGCGTCCCTCGCGCAGCGGCACCCGGACCATATTGCGCTTGGCTTCCTCGGTGGCCTTGCGGATCGCTTCGGGAACCTCGCGCGCCTTGCCCTTGCCAAACCCAGCCCGGCCCTTGCCATCACCGACCACGACCAGCGCTGCAAAGCCGAAATTCTTGCCACCCTTCACCGTCTTGGCGACGCGGTTGATACCGACAAGCTTGTCGACAAATTCACCCTGCTCGTCGTCGCGATCGCGGCGTTTGTCACGGTCACGGCCGCGTCCGCGACCGCCTCGAGCGTTCTCTTCAGCCATGTGCGCCTCCTAGAATTTCAGGCCGCCCTCGCGGGCCGCCTCCGCCAGGGCTTTCACCCGGCCATGAAACATGTATCCGCCGCGGTCGAAAACGACCGCATCGACGCCCGCTTTCTTTGCCCGCTCCGCAAGCAAAGCGCCGACACGTGCGGCCGCTTCGGCATTGCTGCCATTTCCCAGCGCCTTGCGCAGGTCGGCTTCGAGCGTCGAGGCCGCTGCGAGCGTCACCCCCTTTTCATCGTCGATGACCTGGGCTGAAATATTCTTGTGACTGCGCGCGACCGAAAGGCGCGGGCGACCATCGGAAAGCTTCTTCAGACGGGCCCGGTTGCGCTGCGCGCGGGTGAGCAGTTTCTCGCGTGTACTTTTCATCGGACTACTTCTTCTTGCCTTCCTTGCGGCGCACGAACTCATTGGCATAACGCACACCCTTGCCCTTGTATGGCTCAGGTGGCCTGTAAGCACGGATTTCAGCAGCAACCTGTCCGACCGCCTGCTTGTCGATCCCCGACACCACGATCTCGGTTGGCTTGGTCGCTTTCAGCTCAACACCTTCGGGCGGAGAATAGATCACATCATGGGAAAAGCCGAGAGACAGTTTAATGTCCCGGCCCTGCATCTGGGCACGATACCCAACGCCCTGAATCTCAAGCGTCTTTTCGAATCCCTGGCTAACACCATGCACCATGTTTGCGACCTGAGCGCGGGCGGTGCCCCACTGGGTGCGCGCATTCTGATCGAGTGCCTCGGCAAAGGTCGGTTCGCGTTTGCCCTTTGCCTTGGTGTCTTCCCGGTATTTCTCCGCCTTCGCGGCCAGATCCGCACGCGGCAGGATCGCAACCTCGCCGTCGCGCAGCTCTGGCGTCACCAGATCCGTCAGGGTCATTTCCTGCTGACCCTTCGAGCCCTTGACCGACACCGTCTGGCCATTGACCTTCACTTCGGTTCCGGTCGGAACCGGAATGGGCAGTTTGCCAATACGTGACATGATTTCATTCCTCTCGCCTGTCCGGGCCGGTTAAATGACCCGGCAGAGAATCTCGCCGCCGACATTGTGCTCGCGCGCCTTATTGTCCGACATCACGCCTTTCGAAGTCGAAAGGATCGAAATGCCAAGCCCGTTGCTCACCAGCGGGATATCATCGACCGAGGAATACACCCGGCGTCCCGGCTTGGAGATGCGCTTGAGTTCGGAAATCACCGGCGAGCCCTCGTAATATTTCAGCTCGATTTCGATCCATTTGTGGCCGTCACGCTCAACCTGCGTGTAACCGCGGATATAGCCTTCCGCCTGCAGGACATCGAGCACTCGCACGCGCAGCCGCGAGGCCGGCGTGACAACCCTGGACTGATTGCGCATCTGCGCATTGCGGATACGTGTCAGCATATCGCCGAGGGGATCGGAAAGGTTCATTTCGTTTCCTCCTTTCCTACCAGCTGGACTTCACAAGACCGGGGATCATCCCCTGGGAACCGAACTCGCGCAGCGCAATCCGCGACATTTTCAGCTTGCGATAATAGCCGCGCGGCCGACCTGTCACCTCGCAACGGTTGCGCACCCGGTTGGGGGCGGAATTGCGCGGCAGTTCGGCAAGCTTGAGACGCGCCTTGAAACGCTCCTCCAGCGGCAGCTCTTCATTCATTGCAATCGCCTTGAGCTTTTCACGACGCGCGGCGTATTTCGCCACCAGTTGCTTACGCTTGTTGTTCCGCTCGATTGCGCTTTTCTTGGCCATATCCGTGTCGTCCCTTGGCGCTAGTTCCGGAAGGGGAAGCCGCATTCGGCGAGCAATGCCCTGGCTTCCTCATCGGTCGGTGCAGTGGTGCAGACGATAATGTCCATTCCCCGCATGGTCTCGACCTTGTCATAATTGATCTCGGGGAACACGATATGCTCCCGGATGCCCATGGCGAAATTGCCGCTGCCATCGAAACTCCTGGCATTCAGGCCGCGGAAATCCTTTACCCGTGGCAGGGCAACATTTGTCAGACGGTCGAGAAACTCGAACATCCGGTCGCGCCGCAGCGTGACCTTGACACCGATCGGCATGTCCTCGCGCAGTTTGAAACCTGCGATGGACTTGCGCGCCCGTGTCGTCACCGGCTTCTGGCCGGCAATCAGCATCATTTCCTCAAAGGCCTGCTTGATCTTCTTGGAATCGGAGACAGCATCCCCGACACCCATATTCAGCACGACCTTTTCGAGTTTGGGCACCTGCATCGGGTTGGAATAGTTGAACTTCTCCTGCATCACGTTGCGGATCTGCTCGCGATACTTCACCTTCAGACGCGGCTCATATTTCTCAGACATCTATCGACTCCCCCGAACGCTTGGCAAAACGGGTCTTGCGGCCATGCTCATCGATGCGGAAACCCACACGGGTCGCCTTGCCATCGCGCGGATCGGTGTGGGCGACGTTCGAAACATGGATCGGTGCCTCGAACTTCTTGATGCCGCCCGGATCCATCTGGTTGGGGCGCTGGTGGCGCGTGACCACATTCACGCCCTGCACGACAACGCGCTCATCCTTGGGCATGACCTTCAGAACCTCGCCCTTTGCACCCTTGTAACGGCCCGACAGCACGATCACGCGGTCGCCCTTTTTCACTTTCGCAGCCATGTCACAACACCTCCGGAGCGAGCGAGATGATCTTCATGTGGTTCTTTGCGCGCAACTCGCGCGGAACCGGACCGAAGATACGCGTGCCGATCGGCTCGCCATTATTGTTGACCAGAACCGCAGCATTGGTGTCGAACCGGATCACCGATCCGTCGCGCCGCTTGATGTCCTTGGCCACACGCACAACCACAGCGCGGCGCACATCGCCTTTCTTGACCCTTCCGGTCGGGATCGCTTCCTTGATCGAAACGACAATGATGTCGCCGACCGAGGCATATCGGCGCCCGGCTCCGCCCAGCACTTTGATGCACTGGACACGGCGGGCTCCGGAATTGTCCGCAACCCGGAGATTTGTCTGCATCTGGATCATGCGCCATCTCCTTCATCCGCAGCCGAATCGCGAACCGCCTGGGCGTCCTGCTCTGTCTGGCGACGCCCTTCGGCAGCGCGTTCAAGCTCGTCAGCCGAAACGATTTCCCAGGTCTTCAGCTTCGAATGCGGACGACATTCGCGGATCGAGACCCGCTCACCTTCAACCGCGCCATTGGCATCGTCATGGGCGTGGTAGCGCTTCGAGCGCCGCACGATCTTCTTGTACAAAGGATGGGTGAATGTCCGCTCGACGCGCACAACCGCTGTCTTGTCCTGCCTGGCAGAGACCACGACACCTTCAAGTACTCGCTTGGGCATGTTCCAGTCTCTCCCTTAGCCTGCCGCGCCCTGACGGGCCTTTTCGCGCATCACGGTCTGGATGCGGGCAATCTCGCGGCGAACCTCGCCGGCACGGTGCGTCTTCTCCAGCTGGCCGGTGGCCGCCTGGAAACGCAGATTGAACTGTTCCTTTTTCAGCTTCGCGAGTTCGTCGCGCAGCTGGTCTTCGCTTTTTCCGCGCAGATCTTCGGCTGCCATTTTCTAAACTCCCTCGATCCGCTTGACGATCTTGGTGCGCACCGGGAGCTTTGCCGCACCAAGGCGCAGCGCCTCAACAGCAATGTCTTCAGGAACGCCGTCGATTTCGAACATGATCCGACCGGGCGCAACGCGCGCAACCCAGCGATCGACCGAGCCCTTGCCCTTGCCCATCCGCACTTCAATCGGCTTGGACGACACCGGCAGATCCGGGAAAATCCGGATCCAAACCTTGCCCTGCCGCTTCATGTGGCGCGTCACGGCCCGCCGCGTCGCCTCGATCTGGCGCGAGGTCACGCGCTCAGGTTCCAGCGCCTTGAGGCCAAAGGCACCAAAATTCAGGCTGGTGCCACCCTTCGATGCGCCCTTGATGCGGCCCTTGAAAGCCTTGCGATATTTGGTTCGTTTCGGCTGCAGCATCAGTTTGCTCCACCACCTTGCGGGCCGGAAGCCGGACCGCGCTGATTGCTCGCACGCGCGCGCGCCTGCCCGCTGCTTTCCAGCTTCTTGTCCTGGGCCATCGGATCATGCTCCATGATCTCGCCCTTGTAGATCCAGACCTTG
>CAYUEM010000087.1:0-10474 GCA_964442925.1 uncultured Hyphomonadaceae bacterium | reverse complement strand
AGTTCTGCCCCCTGCCACGCTCTGTTACCGCCTTGCGGGCGGCTTCGACGGCTTCGCCGGTGACGCTGGCGGCGTGGGCGGCCGAGCGGCGGATCTCTTCCTTCAGGCCTTCGGCGAAGCTCATGCCATAACCGTCATCGATCATGCGCTTGTATTCGCGCAGCAGCCTCGCATCGCAGCTCGCCATGTCGTGGCCGAGCTTGATCGCGGCAGGCAACAGCTCGTCGGGCTTGCAGACGCGGTTGACGAGGCCCCAGCGCTCGGCTGTTTCCGCTTCGAGGAAATTGCCGGTAAACGACAGCTCCTTGGCGCGGCTGGTGCCGATCATGCGGGACAGTTTCTGCGACAGGCCCCAGCCCGGCATGATGCCAACGCGCGCATGTGTGTCGGCGAATTTCGCCTCCTGCGAAGCCAGCAGCACATCGCACATCAGGGCAAGCTCGAACCCGCCAGTGATCGCAAAACCGTTGATCGCGCCGATGATCGGCCAGGGAAAGGCGGCAAGCCCTTTGTTCAGGTCAATCTCGCCGCCATCTGCGCCGAGGGAAAAGCCGGTCTCGCCGGCCTCTTTCAGGTCCACCCCGGCGGTGAAGGCGCGGCCCTTGCCGGTCAGCACCGCGGCGCGCACACTGTCATCGCCTGCCAGCTCGGCAAAGGCACCGACGATGGCGGCCCGCAGCGCGCGATTGAGGGCGTTGAGCCTGTCGGGCCGGTTCATGGTGACGATGGCCACCGGCCCATCGCGCTCGATGAGGACGAGTTGTTCTGACATCTGCCTGTTTCTCCCGCTATCTTTCTGAAGTCATGATTAGCCGCGCGCCATTACCCGGCGCAACAGTGCCATGAGTAGAAGCACAAGAGCGATCAGCGCGGCCAGCGCAATCGCCCCGAATTTCATTGGTGTGATGATGTCCTTGCCCGCCAGCCAGTCCGGCGAGCCAGTGAGCGCGGCGACCTGCAGTGCATTCTCGGCGAAATCCACCAGCACGCCAATGCTGGCCGGCAGGATTGCAATCCCCCGCAGCGCCCCGCCAAACCGCCAGGCCACCCCGGCGAGAAAGGCGCCATAGGCAAGCGGGTAGAGCGTATCGAGGAACAGTGTGAGCTGGACATGCGCGCTGCGCTGGGCCTGGCTCATCTCGCCAAGCACGCTGCGCGCCGCATCGGCCGTAAGCTGCATGTCCAGCAGGGCGCCGCCCACCGCCGGCCTGAACACGCCGAACAAAGCGCCCGCGGCAAGGAAGATCACGAATGCCGCAAGCAGGACGGGCGTGCGGGCGAGCCTGTCGAGAAGCCCGCCCATCAGCCCTCGCCCTCGATGACTTCCGGCACCCGGCCCTGCGCGCGGACAAGCTCTGACAAGGCATCGCGCGCGGTGTCCAGCGCCGCGCGGTCTGTGCCGCGCGCAACCAGGCTGACCCCGGAATCCTCAGGCGACAGATACCACGGATAGGACCCGAAACTGACGGCCTCATGCGCCGCATCGAGTTCACTGAGCGCCTCGGCGATATCGCCCTCGCGCAGTCCCGCAGCCTTCACCGTGACCGACAGAGCGAGCGCGCCACCCTCCAGCCGGTGACCGACATCCTCCAGCATGCCGCGAACGATCGACGGCACACCGGCAAGCGTGAAGACATTGCCGGTCTGGAAACCCGGCGCGCCGGAGACAGGATTGGCGATCAGGCTGGCACCATGGGGAATGCGCGCCATGCGCCGGCGGGCGGGCGTGAATTCGATGCCTGATGCGTCATAGCGCTGCGTCAGGATGCGCATGGCTTCGGGATGCTCGGATATGGCGACACCGAAAGCCGCCGCGATGGCGTCGGCGGTGATGTCGTCATGGGTCGGGCCGATGCCGCCCGTCGTGAAGACATAGGTGTGACGCGCGCGCAGCTCGTTCACGGCAGCGACGATGGCCGGCTGCTCATCGCGCACGATCCTGGCCTCGGCCACGCTGATCCCGATTGGCGCGAGATACTGCGCAATCTGCTGCAGGTTGATGTCGCGGGTGCGCCCGGACAGGAGCTCGTCACCAATCATGATGACGGCTGCGGTGACGTGTTTGCTCATCTCGCCAGAATGCACCCGCGGAGCCTATTGCTCCAGTGTCGCGTAGACTTTTTCTGCTGAAATCATCCAGAAATCGACCGGGTCGGGGTCCTGCTGGTCAAACAGCTGGATCATGCCGATGAAGAACAGGTTGTTTTCCGGGTCGACCCAGAACCATGTCCCGGCCGCCCCGCCCCAGTAATAGGTGCCTTCCCCGAATGGCAGATTGTTGGCTGCCGTATTGGTATAGACCCCGACATTGAGGCCGAAGCGCGCACTGGCGGCCTGCTCCGCGTCCAGCGTGCCGGCAAGGTTGAGCGAGACACCCTCCGGCAAGGCATTGGTGCGCATCAGCTTCAGGGTTTCGGGTTGGATCAGGCGAACCCCGTCAAGCTCGCCGCCATTGGCAAGCATCCGCGCAAATCGTGCATAATCCCCCATCGTGGCGACGAGACCGCCGCCGCCCGATTCCATTGCCACCGTCTCCTTCAGGAAAGCCGTTTGCGGGACGTTATAGGGCACGATCGCACCTGATTGCGGATCCACCGCGAACAGGTCCGACAGGCGCGCTGCCTTTTCGGCGGGCGCATAAAATCCGGTATCCTTCATCCCGAGCAGATCGAAAATCCGGGTGTTCAGGAAGTCGCCAAAAGACTGCCCGGTCAGGCGTTCGATAATCGCGCCCTGGATGTCCACCGAAGCCGAGTAGAACCACTTCTCACCTGGCTGAAACAGCAACGGCACCTCGGCCACACTGTCGATGAAGCTGTCGAGATCGGGCGAATACATGATCGCGCGGTCACGAAAGGCACGATTGGCCGGGTCATCACCATAAAGCCCATAGGCAAAGCCTGCCGTATGGCTCATCAGTTCGCGCATGGTCGGCGGGCGCCCGAGCGGCTGACGCGTCCACTCACCGGCTTCATTCACCGGGCCAAGCACTTGCAGATTCTCAAATTCCGGAATGTATTTCACCACCGGATCGTCGAGCGAGAACCGGCCCTCTTCATACAGCATCATCATCGCGACACCGGTGATTGGCTTGGTCATCGAATAGATGCGGTAGATCGTATCCTCTGCGATGGGCGCGCCGGTCTCGACATCTGCGATACCGGCCTCAACCTTGCTGATCACCTCGCCATCCCTGACCAGCAGGGTCGCGATGCCCGGCGTGTCACCATCGCTGACAAATTGTGCCATGCGCGCGTCGAGTTCGCCAATTGCGGCGATATTGACCGCGCGATCCGTTGCGGCGTCCGATGTGGCAATGGCCGGCGCGGTCGCACCATGCGGTGCATGTGCGCAGGCGGCGAGCGCTGCCAGCGCCATCAAGGCACCGAGCGGCCTGAGGAATTGCGTTAATTGTCTGGCCATTTCGGATGCCCCTGCGTCGCGATTGATTTTCAGAGGCGGACGCTACAGGACTGCCGGCGCACCGCAAGCCATGCCCCTGCGTCGGGCTCAGGCCGCAGCGTCGAAATAGGGGCGATCTCCCGCAATCGTGACCCGCTCCATGATCCGCACCTGCGGGAAATAGTCAGACGCGGCGAAATGCTGGCTGGCGCGATTGTCCCAGAAGGCGATCGAATTGGGCTGCCATCTGAACCGGCACTGCACTTCCGGGTTCCATGCCGACAGGTAGAGCCGTTGCAACAGCGCATCGCTTTGCTCTGGCTCCATATCCTGGATATGGCTGGTAAAGGCGGCGTTGACATACAAGGCCCGCTCGCCGGTTTCAGGATGGGTGCGCACCACCGGATGCACCATCGGGGGATACTGGTCGTGCAGCTCTTCCGCGCGCTTGCCGAGCCGGCGGGCGAAAACGCGGGCAATGTCATGCACAGCCATCAGGCCGGTGATCTGCTGTTTCGTCTCGTCATCGAGACGGTCATAGGCCGCCACCATATTGGCAAACAGCGTGTCGCCGCCCACGCCTGGCAGCTCGATCGCACGCAGGATCGAACCGAGCGAGGGCGCCTCGCGCCATGTCACGTCGGAATGCCAGGCATTTTCGATCCCGCGCGAATTGGGTCCGTGCGCGATACGCAGCACTTCGCGGTCGGGCTGGTCCTTTGGCGTTGCCGGATGGATTTCCAGCTCTCCGAACCGGCGGGCAAAGGCAATATGCTGCTCGCGCGTGATGTCTTGGTCGCGGAAGAAGACCACCTTGTAGGTCAAAAGGGCGTCGCGGATTTGCGCGATCAGCTCGTCATCCGGCTCGGAAAGGTCTGCGCCGTGCAGTTCCGCCCCGATTGCGGGCGTCAGCGGTCGGACCTCGAACCGAGCAAAGCTCTGCGATGGCATTGGGTTGGTCATCATACTTCCTCCCTGTTTTATTGTTGTTGCAGAGCTTATAATTGAGGTTCGGGATTTTCGAAAGGGAATCCATATTGCCTGCAGACTGGACGGCACGCACTTGCGCCGCCATTCTAGTGTTTAAAGTCACGCGTGTGGCGAAGATGTTGAACAGGAAACAAGGGTGCGAAACTCGCCATGAACGTCATTTCCGAAACCAGCCTGCTGCCGATGCGCACAGGTGAAATCCGTATCCATGACGCAGAAGGCTTCGAAGGCATGCGCAAGGCCGGTCGGCTGGTTGCGGAATGCCTTGACATGCTGGTGCCGGAAGTCCGCCCAGGCGTGACAACCCAGCATCTCGACGGGCTGGTTTATCAGTTCGTGCGCGACCATGGCGCCGTGCCGGCGACGGTGGGCTATCGCGGATACCGGCACGCCTCGTGCATCTCGCTCAATCATGTCATCTGCCACGGCATTCCTGGCCCGCGAGCTCTGAAGGATGGCGACATTCTCAATATCGACGTCACGCTGATCGTCGATGGCTGGCATGGTGACCACAGCCGGATGTTCGCCGCCGGCCAGCCCAAGCGCAGGGCCGAGCGGCTGATGGACCTGACCTATGAGGCAATGATGGCCGGCATTGCGACTGTGCGGCCTGGCGCACGCGTCGCCGATATCGCCATTGCGATCACGGAGGTTGCCCGCGAGGCGCGCTTGTCCGTGGTCGAGGATTTCTGCGGCCATGGTGTCGGGCGGCTGTTTCATGACGAACCGAATGTCGTCCACGCCTGGCCGGTGAACCAGAAGCCCGATGAAACCAGCCGGGCCTGGCGCGAAAGCCCGGTGCTGCAGCCCGGCATGTTCTTTACTGTCGAGCCGATGCTCAATCTCGGCAAGAAAGACGGCGCGATCCTGTCGGACGGCTGGACGGCTGTCACGCGCGACCGCCAGTTATCGGCCCAGTTCGAACACTCCGTTGGCGTGACCGAGACCGGTGTGGAAATCTTCACCCAGAGCCCGCAAGGCTGGCATGTGCCTCACCGGGTCGGTGAGTGATGGTTCGCTTGGGGCTGATACTGGCTGGGATCGCGCTGCTGGCGGCTGCGGCCTATCATATAATGCTGATATTTGGCGCGCCTGCCTGGGCTGCCTTCGCCGGCGCGCCGCCCGAAGTGGTCCAATCGCTCGAACAAGGCACCTTGCTCGCTCCGGTGAGCATCGTTTTCATTGCTGCCGCACTGGTCGTCATGGCTGCATACGGGTTTTCGGCGGCAGGCCTCATTTCGCGCATGCCGCTATTGAAGCTCGGGCTGTGGGTGATCGCCCTTGTGTTCCTGGTCCGCGGCGCCGCGATCATTCCCCAGGCTTTGAGCGCTGATTTCAGCGAGAGATTCGATCAGTTTCATCTGTTCGCATCGCTGGTTGTCTTGTTTATCGCCCTCGCCTACCTCGCCGGCGCGATCCGACCGCCGCCAGGTCATCGCGCCGATGAATGACGCCACACCGCGCAGCCTGAAACCCCACTGGCAGGGCCATCGCGAGCGCCTGCGCGGCAAGCTGCTCAAGCGCGGGCCGGACGCGCTCGACGATTATGAATTGCTGGAGGCGCTGTTGTTCGCCTTCATTCCGAGGCGCGATGTGCGCCCGGTCGCCAAGGCGCTGCTGGCCCGGTTCGGCGCGCTTTCGGCCATTCTCGCTGCCGAGGTAAAGGACCTGACAAAGGTCGAGGGCATCGGAGATTCGGCAGCGGCCTATCTCAAGGCGGTCAATGCGCTGCACCAGCGCGCCCAGCGCGAGGAGATTGCCAGCCGACCGGTGATCTCGTCCTGGAACGCCCTGATCGGCTATGTCCGAAGCGCGCTGCAACACGAGACCCGCGAACAGTTCCGGGTGATCTTTCTCGACCGCAAGAACCAGCTTATCGCCGACGAAGTGATGGGACAGGGCACCGTGGATCATGCGCCGGTCTATCCGCGGGAAATCGCCCGCCGCGCGCTGGAATTGTCTGCCTCCGCGCTGATCCTTGTGCACAATCACCCTTCAGGTGACACAACGCCCTCTCGCGCCGATATTGACATGACCCGCGATATCATCGACGCGCTCAGCCCGCTCGAAATCACCGTGCATGACCATCTGATCGCAGGCACCGGCGGGGTGACGAGCTTCAAGAGCGCCGGCCTGATGTAACAGGCTGTTGCAGAATGCGCATTCGCGGTTTGCCTGTCCGATGCGCGGCAAGGATCGGTTCCGATCCATGCCGCTTGGTATAACCTGTCGCGCTATAGCGCGATGTCGCGCACCTCGCCGAAGCGCAACTGTCGGTTTGGACCGGCATTCTCGGTATATGGACCGAGAACCCGCAGCCGGCCGCTTGCGGTATCATGGCTCAGCAGGCTGGCTCCGAACAGGCCGTCCAGGCCCGACAGCGCGCTGCCACTGGCCCGGAAAGGCTGCCATGGACCGGCAATATGTCGGCTGCGATAGAGGCGATGAATGTGCGTCAGTTGACTGTCGGGCTGGCCTTCATATTGCCGGTCACAGGCCGAAACCAGCAAAAGGAAGTCACCGCTCGCAGGGTCGCGATAAATCTTCGGGACTTCCGCCTGCGTCATCAAGCTGGCATCCGGCAAATCGATCGGCGGTTCGAGGGCGGCAAGACGGATCTGGTTGCCATCGCGTTTCAGTCGCGCATGCGCAATCGCGGGCCGCTTCGGTGAAAGCTTCGCTGACCAGAGCGCATGCAGTTCGCCATCATCGGTGGTAAACAGGAACGGATCGCGCCAGGCCATGATCGGGCCGCCATCCTCTCCGGCATTGCTGCCGAGCGTGTCTCGGGCACCGAGAAAATACCCCTTCGCGGTGATGCTGTCATAGTCGCGCAACGGACAGCTGAGCGCGGCAGCCGGCGATCCGCGCGCATCGCCAGGCTCAGGCCCGGTCGCAATGCAGATCGTTTGCAGGAAGTCCCGGCCCGCGCCGCAATCGCGCACGCCTGTAAAGCCGAAGGCGATGCATTCGCGATCAAGGCGAAGCACCGAACCGCTCCAGACATTTCTTGCGTCAGCGCCGTCGCCGACACTGCCCGACCGCAGCACTGCGCCGCAGTCACGCCATGATTGACCCTGGTCATGCGAAAGGAAACGCCGGACATGAAACGGGAAATTGTTGCGTTCCCGCGGTGTGATCGCACCTGCGTCCGGGCGGGTCCGGCTGAGCGCAAGACAATAGAGGTGGAGCGCTTGCGGCCCTTCCTGAAGGGTCCAACTGTCCCACAACCACAGTTCGGGATGGTCAATGCCAGCAGAAAACACCATGTCAGAGGGCATAGGGACGGGTGCCGTCGTGTCGGACATGATGGGCAGGAACCTGTGCAAGGAAGCTGTTGTAACGCTCGGAAACCGCATGCTATCAAAGATACAATCGATTGCAATAATCAGTTTCACGGATCGAACGGAAGCAGCCTATGTCAGAGCAAACTCCAGTCTTCGGCGGGATCGACGCGGGCGGGACCACTTTCAAATGCGGGGTCAGCAATCACGGCGGAGATTTGCTCGATACCTGCAGGATAAAGGTCACAACACCTGATGAAACAATGCAAGCCTGCGCAGGCTATTTTCGGTCCGTCTGCGGGCATAGCCCGCTTGAAGCGCTCGGCATTGCCAGTTTCGGCCCGATTGATGTCGACCCGGCTTCAGGTCGCTACGGCACCATCCTGAAAACACCCAAACCCGGCTGGGCCAGTACAGACCTTCGCGGCTTTTTCTCCAGCGCGCTCGGCGCACCGGTTGCCATCGATACGGATGTCAACGGGGCACTGCTGGCAGAAATGACGAGAGGCGGCGCGCGCGGAGCCAGCTCAGCGGCCTATATCACGGTTGGAACCGGCATCGGCGCGGGCATTCATGTCAATGGCGGATTTGCCGGTCGGCCAACCCATCCTGAGTTTGGTCATATTCCGGTGCGTCGGCATGCCAATGATGGCGATTTCGAGGGCATATGCCCGTTCCATTCCGACTGCCTTGAGGGGCTCGCCTCGGTGACGGCCATTCGTGCGCGCTGGGGTGAGCCGAAAGACCTTGCCGGCGACCATCCCGGCTGGCCGATCATCGCCGACTATCTCGCCCAGGCCTGCCGCGTGCTAACATTGTCGCTGCGGCTGGAGCGGATCATCATTGGCGGCGGGCTGATGCTGGCGCCGCATTTGCTCGGCCTTGTCCGCGCCGCCTATGACAGGCAGATGGCCGGCTATCTTGGTGACCCGTCGATTGCAGGCTGCGCACTGATTGACCGGCCGGGCCTTGGCGATGATGCCGGCCTGATCGGCGCGTGCCTACTGGCGGGCAATGTCAATTCGCGGCCATCTGTCTGAAATACAGCCTATACAATCGATTGTATTTCGGGCACAAAGCGGCAGGCGGCGCAAACAGAAAACCGACAGACGTGCTGCCCGGAGGAGACGAAGATGACAGGCCATCCGCCCCTGAGCACACGGGAGAAAGTTGCCTATGGGCTGGGCGACATGGCGTCGAATTTCTACAATGGCTTCTTCGGGATATTCCTGCTGTATTATTATACCGACGTCTGGGGGATCCATCCCGGTCACGCCGCCCTGATGTTCCTGATCACCCGCTGGGCAGATGCGTTTACCGACCCGGCCATGGGACTGATCGCCGACCGCACACAGACGCGCTGGGGCAAATACCGACCGTATATTCTCTGGACGATCATTCCCTATGCCCTTCTGGGCTATCTGTTGTTTCTCGGCCCTGATTTCGGACCGACCGGCAAGCTCGCCTATGCCTATGTGACCTATTCCTTCGTCATGCTGGCCTATACGGCGATCAATGTGCCCTATTCCGCCCTGCTGGCCGTCATCCATCCTGACAGTGGCGAGCGCACCAAGGCGACACAGTATCGTTTCATCTTCGCCTCGCTCGGCTCTATCCTGGTGGGTGCCACGACCAAGCCGCTGGTTGACTGGCTGGGTGCCGGCAATGAGATCACCGGCTTCCGGCTGACCATGATCCTGTTTGCCATCCTGTCGGTCGCCTTGTTCCTGATCACCTTCGCCGGAACGAAGGAGCGGATCACAGCGAAAAAGCCCGAAGGGTCCAGCATCAGGGGCGATGTCGGCGCCCTGTTGCAAAATATCTCGTGGATTGTGCTGGCCCTGTCGGGCGTGCTGATCGTGATCGGCCTGATCGGGCGACTGTCATCGGTTGCGTTTTTCACCAAATACATTCTCGGCTCGGGTGACGGAAAGGTCCTGTGGTGGATGGATGCGACTTCGCTGATCATCACGGTCGGCTTTGTCGGGCAGTTGTTCGGGGCGCTGATCACCCCCGCCTTGTCGCGCCAGGCCGACAAGAAGACATTGATGATCGGCGCCAATCTCCTCGCCGCAGCCGCGCTGATCGCCAATTATCTGACGCCACCAATGTTTCACACAGCGCTCGTCGCACACACTGTGATGATGGTGTGTTTCGGCATCATGATCACGCTTCTGTTCGCAATGTACACCGACTGCTCAGAATATGGAGAGTGGAAATCGGGCCGGAACAGCGCCGGTCTGACGGTCTCGGCGTCGATGTTTTCACTGAAATTCGGCTCCGCCATGGGGGTGGCGATCCCGTCCACTGTGCTGGCCGTGTTCGGCTTCCTCGTGCCCGCTGACGGAGTGGCTCAGGCCCAGCCCGACAGCGCGCTGAGCGGCATTGCGATGATGTTCAACATTGTGCCGGGAGCTTTCTTCCTCATCGCCGGCGCGCTGATGGTCTTCTATCGGATTGACCGCAAGCTGCTGACCACGATCGAGGCGGAGCTCAGCGTGCGGCGCACCCGCGTTTCACAGACTGTTGCGCGCGCCGGCGAGTGACAGCCGCTTTCGTCCGCGACAAGCGGCGCGTTCTCAGCCTGCAAGGGTCGATCCGCGCACGATCAGCCGGGTCGGCGTGATCTGGGACTGCACCTTCTCGCCGGCCAGTTGCCGCAGCAGCAGATCGACCAGCAGTTCGCCGCCCGCAGCAATATCCTGATCGATCGTGGTCAAAGCCGGGGTTGAGAGTGCCGCCTGACCGATATTGTCATATCCAACCACCGCGACATCACCTGGCACCGAAAGTCCCCG
>CAYUEM010000086.1:0-10665 GCA_964442925.1 uncultured Hyphomonadaceae bacterium | reverse complement strand
GAGGCCGCGCGCCTCTCCGAAGGCAGGACTTTCCCGGCGTTTTCACCCGGTGACACGCTGACGGTGAATGTGCGCATCCGCGAGGGCGACCGCGAACGCGTGCAGCGCTTTGAAGGCGTGTGCATAGCGCGCGCCGGCGGCGGGGTGAACGAGAATTTCACCGTCCGCAAGATCTCCTTCGGCGAAGGTGTTGAGCGCGTTTTTCCGCTTTACTCGCCGCTGATCGAGAGCATAGAGGTCAAGCGCAAAGGACGGGTGCGCCGCGCCAAGCTGTATTATTTGCGCGACCGCCGCGGAAAGTCTGCCCGTATTTCGGAACGTACGACCGGCCACGGCATCGAGCAGGTTGAGCAGACGGTCTCGAAAACCGAGAAACGCCGCCAGAAAGCGGCTGAAAAGGCCGAGCGCAAGGTCGAAGCGGCGCGTGAGCGCGATGCCGCTGCAAAAGCGAAGGCTGATGAGGAAGCAGCTGCCGCCGCAGCAGCTGCAGCCGAGGCCGAAGCCAATGCAGCCGCCGCGAGCGATGGCGGCGACGCCTGATCAACTGCAGGCCCGCAGTCTTCCTGTTGCGAACGCCCCGGACCTTATCCGGGGCGTTTGCGTTTTGTCCGAAAATCACAACGTCCCGGAGCGGGGGCCGGGACCTTTGACATGGAGAGCGGCGATACGGACACCATGGTTCAAAGTCCGCTCACCATGAGAGAAGGGTCCGCTGCGATTGCAGTAGAACCGGAAAGTTCAGATTGCCAGTCAAGCTGTCGCCGCCGGCTCAGCCGGCATTGGGACCGTTGTCAGCACGACGGCGGGTGCCGCGGATTTCCTGTATCGCCCTGTCGAGCTGGTAATCTTCGCCCGCATAGTCTTCGGGCGGCTGATCATCAGGCAGATGTGGGCCACGCCGCGCGCTGCCGGCCTCATTGTCGAGCGCATTGGGCAGATCGGCTTCGGACCAGAGCCGCGCCGATTTGAGTTCTTCCTCGCTCAGCCGGCGCTGGGCAACCTCGATATCCGGCTCGATCCCCGTCGCCTGAATGGAACGGCCCGATGGCGTGTAATAGCGCGCCGTTGTCAGCCGGATCGCGCCTTTTTCTGCGCCGAGCGGGATCACGGTCTGCACCGATCCCTTGCCAAAGCTTGTCATGCCAAGAACCTTCGCCCGGCCCCTGTCCTGGAGGGCACCTGCAACGATTTCCGAGGCTGAAGCCGAGCCGCCATTGATCAGCACCACAAGCGGCAGGCCGCGATAAACCTCTCCGGGGCGGGCATTGTAGCGCTCGATATCGCCGGGATGGCGACCCTGAGTGGAGACGACTTCACCGCCCGACAGGAACCGGTCCGACACTGAAATCGCCTGATCGAGAAGTCCGCCGCCATTGTTGCGCAGATCAAGCACCAAGCCGTCCGGCGCGCGACCGAGTTTGCTTTCGATGGCCTCGATCGACTCTGCGAGCATGTCGGTCGTGCGCTCATTGAAGGTTGAAACCCGCAAATAGCCGATCGAATTGTCTTCCAGCCGCCATGTCACCGATTTTGGCCGGATCACTTCGCGCGCGAGCGTCACATCGAAGGGATCGCGGCCCTCGCGCAGCACCGTGATGGTCAGCTGCGAGCCAACCGGCCCACGTATATCCTTGACCGCGTCGCTGATGGTCTGACCGATAATGGCCCTGCCATTGATCGCCGTCAGAAGGTCGCCGCTTTCGAGACCCGCGCGGCTTGCGGGGCTGTCATCCATGGGCGTGACGACTTTCAGGAAGCCGTCCTCCATGGTCACTTCGATGCCGAGCCCGCCATATTCGCCGGACGTCTGCACCTGCATGTCGCGGAAATCATCCGGAGAGAGATAGCCCGAATGCGGATCCAGCGAGGTCAGCATTCCATCAATCGCGGCCTCCATCGCTGCGGCCTGATCGATCTCGATGACATATTCGCTTTCGGCGCGGGCGAGGATTTCAGCAAACAGGTCCAGCTGGCGATAGGTGTCTGCGCGGGTGCTGGGGCTTTGGGGCTCCGGCCAGGCGAAGGCCGATACACCGACCGCAACCGCGCCCATGACCACTCCGATAGCGGCACCCGTAAGCATAGCCCTCATATGTGTCTCTCCACTCAACCGCTAACCGGTCAACGACCGCGTTTCATCCACTTTGCCGGGTTCATTGGCTCTCCGGCGCGTCTGAGTTCAAGATAAAGCTCCGGTTCCGGCGTCTTGCGGGACGACATCCGGCCCAGTGGCTCACCTGCGCGCACGGCCTGTCCGGGCGTGACGTAAATCTCACTCATTCCACTCATTATAACATGATATCTGTCGCTTGTCCGCAAGATCAACATTTCACCATAGCTGCGAAATTTGTCGGCATATTCGATCCGGCCATCAATTGGGGCGAGAACCTGAGCATTTGCCCGCGTGCTGATCATCAGCCCCTGAGAGGTTCCCCCACCCGGAAGACGGTCGCCGTAGCCGCGCGCAACAAGTCCTGACACAGGCCGCGCCAGCCGGCCAAGATTGCTCTCGCCGAGCGGTGCCAGCTCTGCCGGCGCGCGCTCCGGCACCGGTGAAAGCCCGGGAAGCGCGCCGGTATCGGACGGCAGCGCCGCCAGACGCGGACGCATCGACGGCTTCCGACCGGGCGGGGCCGGCGCACTCGCTTCGAGATCGGCCAGCAGGTCGCGCAGTCCCTCTGCTGCAGCGCCCAGCTTGGCCACGCGCTGGCGCAGCGCTTCCGTTTCGCCACCGAGGTCTTCAAAGATCCCCCGCTTGGCGGCGGCCAGTTCGCGGATCTCTGCCTGTTTGAGCGCCAGAACCGCTTCGGCGGCCTGCAACTGCGCGCGTTCGCGGCGCAGCTGCGCTTCCAGCCGGTTCATCTGCCGGATTTCGCCGGCAACCTCTTGCGTTCGCGCGGCCAGTCGCGGGGCCGCCTCGCCGGTGATGATGGCGCGCCGGACAGCTTCATTAGCACGCGTCGGCGAAATCACCAGCGCAGGCGGATGGCGACGACCGTTTGACGCAAGCAGGCCGAGAAGGTCTTCAAGCGCAACCTGATCGGCGACCAGATCGCCGCGTGCCGATTTCAGGCGCGCCGTCAGGTCGATCAGGCGCAGCTCGGATGCGGCGGCCTGTTCCTCGCGGCGCCGGCTTTCCATGGCGGCAGAGATCAATTGGGCCTCAAGCGTGGCAAGATCGGCACCGGTGGTTTCTCCGGCGGCCTCAAGTGCGGCCAGTTTCTGTTCCGCCTCGCGTTTTTCCGCTTCAAGCACCTCAAGCTCATCAAGAGAGAAACTGTCCGGCGCAGCCGCAATGGCAAAAAACGCAAGTGCAACAAGCAGAAGGCGTATCCAGACAGGCATGATGAACACATTAGTTTTCCGGTATGACCGGCGCATTAACAAATTTGCAGCCGGCGCGGCGGAGATTACGCTTCGCGGATCGCATTCTCAATTGCAACAAGATTCGCAGCGATTGCGGCAAGCCGGTCCGGATGAGCGGCCGGATCAAATGCCGGCGCTTCAATCAGCAGGTGGCGGACAATTTCCAGCGCTGCAGACAGCGGGCCGGCAAGGTTGGTGCCCTCCAGCGGCGGCGCACCGGGCGTGAAATGCACCACGCCGTTGCGGGCCTCGACCAGCGCAAGCGCATCACGAAGACGCGCGCGGCTGAGCGTCAGCCGCTCCGGCCCTGCGAGATATTCAGCGCCCGACACGCGTCGCAGCAACAGGCTGACCGGAGCGATCCGCGCGGCCGGCTCTGGCCCCAGCGACCCATCGGCGGCACGCGCGCCCCATTCGGCAAGTTTCGCGGCGCTTGCCGGGTCCAGAACGTCTTCCGGCTGCGCGGTGTCATAAGCGGAAAGCGCGCAAACGCATGCACCCTGCAGTGCGATCACCATGCCGACGGTCATCCAGCGCCAGGCGGCGCGATCCTCAGCGGTTCGACCGGCCTCGCGCGCAGCCATCCGCGTTGCCTCGCCAATCCCGGCCAGAAGTGGCCTCAGGCGCGCCTCAGTCGGACGGCGCAACATTCTCTGACTCATCCTGCGCTGGTTTTCTGAGATCCCAGCCGGTTTCCGCGACAATCCAGGTCATGGCCGCATAAGCTGCGACATTCTGGCGAAAGGCGTCGGGGTCGATCTTGTCGAACGTGTCATCGGGTGTGTGGTGCAGGTCGAAATAGTCCCAGCCGTTCTGGCGCGGTGTCACAACCGGCACACCGGAGCGGCGCAGCACGCCGATATCCGGGCCGCCGCTGGCTTGATTGTCACCGGGCAGGATCCCAAGCGGGGCGAGCACATCCTGGATCGCGCGGGCATATGGCAGCGCCCCTTCGCCAAAACGCGTCTCCAGCCGCCAGATCCGGTCAGCCCCAAAATCACTTTCCGAGGCGAACACATGGTTCGGCAGGTCGCCCGCGTGTCGGCGCGCATAGGCATCTGCGCCGAGCAGACCGACCTCCTCAGAACCATAAAGCACCACGCGGATCGTGCGTGCCGGACGCTCTGGCAGGCCTGCAATCAGCTTCGCTGCGCCGACGACAATGCCACAGCCCGCACCATCGTCCACAGCGCCGGTGCCAAGGTCCCAGCTGTCGAGATGGCAGCCAATCAGGACGATTTCCTGCGGGCGCTGATCGCCTTCAATCTCTGCGATCACATTGCCCGACGGCGCGCCGGTGCGCGTTTCCACCTGAATGTCGAGAAACATCTGCACCGGCCCGCGCTTCAGCAGCCTGGCCAGCTGGTCTGCGTCGGGCGGGGACAGCGCCGCTGCCGGGCTGGCACCTGTCGCCTCGCCGCGCGCCATCATTCCGGTGTGCGGGAAGCGGCGCGCCTGCGTGCCGACCGAGCGGATCAGGCAGGCCAGCCCGCCCTTTTCGACTGTTGCCGCTGCACAGTCGCGGCGCTTGCGAACCGCGAACCCATAGCCTGAACCGTCCATGGTGCGGGTCATTTTCTCGTCGAGGAACACGATGGCACCGGCGATATCTGCGGCCTCGGCGGCTCGCAATTCAGCCAGGCTAGCGAACCGCACGACCGGCGCCTCCACGCCCCCTTGCGGCGTTGCGGTCGAGCCACCCAGCGCAGTGATCACTAGCGATTGCGGTGCCGGCGAGACGATGCGTGCCTCTTCGTGCACCCGGCTCCAGTATGGGATTTCGAACCTCTCCGAACGCACCGACTGGAAATTCAGTTCCTTCAGCTCGCGCATGGCCCAGTCGCGCGCACGGGCCTCGGCCGGCGATCCGGCCAGACGCGGGCCGACTTCGGTTGTCAGGTCTTCGACGAATTTCAGCCCGACCTCATCACCAAGAGCGCGCTCGATCAGGATTTCAGCATTGGCGCGGATCTCAGCCGGGATCGGTGCCGGCTCCTGCCCCAGCGCCGCGCTGGTTATGACGGCAGATGCCGTCGCAGCCCCAATAAGTCGTGTCAGCATGGCCCGGCCTTTCCGTCTTCATTGCAGTCGTCCTGAACAGTCTTCCCAAAGTGAGCGCGAAAGCGCAACACGGAAGCGATCAAACGGCTAGCAGCCTGTTAAAGCATGGCGAGCGTCGTGGCGATTTTCAGCAGACTGCTGAAGACGCTTGCGGGCAGCGGATCTGGCAGTAAAACACAGTTTGAGGGGCCGGGCAGTTGGAGTCGATTGCATGGCCTCTTTTGCCGCCGTTTTTTCCGCCACAGCCGCATTCGGGCTCGCCGCCTGCGCAGCCTATCTCGACAGCCAGGACGCAGCCGCGGGCGGTCAGCCTGAAGGGTCGGTCATCATAACCGTGGATGAGGAGGCCGGCGAGGTTTTGGCCGGCGGCTATAGCACAGGCGACATGGAAGAGGACGGCGCGAAAAGGGCGCTAAAGATCGCGACCGATGCGATCTATCATCGCTTTCCGACCCGCGCGCTTGTCGATTCCGTCAGCCTGGAGACGCAGGTCGTTGCCGGGCTGAACTACCGATATCGCATTGAAATGGGCGGCGCGCCGGACGTGCGCGCCATCTTTGAAGCGATTGTCTTTCGCGACCTCGACGACACTTACGAACTCACCAGCCTGACCAAACTTCAATAGGCGCTGGCAATTCAGGGCAAAAAGCGGTTATCAAGGGGCAAACGAGACCGAGGAGCCCCGGATGAAACGCGAATTCCTGCTAACTGCCAGTGCGTCTGCACTGTTTCTTGCCCTTGCTGCCTGCGGCGCTGCGAACGACGCGGGCGCAACCGATCCTGCAGACGCGAGCGCGGAAAACGACACCTCCGTCGCCACAGCAACCACCGGATCGGATAACGCACTTCCGGAAATCGAGCTTTCGCAGGCCGATATTGCAGGCAATCCGTTGCTGGCCGACTGGGACACGCCCTATGGCGTCCCGCCTTTTTCGCAGATTTCGGAAGACGACTTCATGCCTGCGGTCAAGAAGGGCGTGCTTGAACTTCGCCAGGAGATTGACACGATCATCAAGACCGATGAGGCGCCAAGCTTCGGGAACACGGTTCTCGCCATGGAGCAGGCCGGCGGTACGCTGAGCAAGGCGACGGCGGTCTTCGGCAATATCGCCAATACCGAGAGCAATGACACGATCCGCGCGCTCGAGGGCGAGATCTACCCAATGCTGACGCGCGAATATGATGCCATCATGCTCAATGCCGCGCTCTGGGAACGGGTCAAGACGGTCTGGGCGGACCGGGCCAATCTTGATCTGGATGAACAGGATGCCCGCCTGCTGGAACTCACGCACCGTGATTTCGTGCGCGCCGGTGCCGACCTGCCAGTGGACGTAAAGGCACAGATCGCCGAGATCAATGCAGAGATCTCCTCGCTGACAACGACCTTCGGCCAGAATCTTCTCAAATCGACCAAGGCCTTCAAGCTGGAAATTACCGACGAGGCGCAGCTGGCAGGCCTCGCCGATGATTTCCGTTCCGGCATCAAGGTTGAGGGCGAGGACAAATGGGTCATAACGCTAGATCGCTCGGTCTATGAGACCTTCATGACGCAGTCGGAAAACCGCGAGCTGCGCGAGAAAGTGTTCAACGGCTACCGCCTGCGTGCCAGCGAAGGCGAGTTCGACAATGGTCCAGTGCTGATCAAGATCGCGCAGCTGCGCGCCAGACGCGCTGAACTGATGGGCTATGACAGCCACGCCCATTACACGCTCGAAACGCGGATGGCGAAGACACCTCAGGAGGCGGAGGACTTCCTGCTCAGGGTCTGGCGCCCTGGCCTTGCGCAGGCCAAGCAGGAACGTGACGCAATGCAGGAGATGGTCGGCGACGCCTATGCCATTGCCGGACATGACTGGTGGCACCTGGCCGAGAAGGTCCGCCAGGATCGCTATGCCTTCGATGACAATGCGCTCAAGCCCTATTTCAAACTGGAATCGGTGCGCGAGGGCAGTTTCGAAATGGCACGCCGCCTGTTCAAGGTCGACTTTGAACCGGTCGAAACCCCGGTCTGGAATGATGTCGTGGAAGTTTTCAAACTGACCGACAGCGAGACCAAAGAACATCTCGGCCTGTTCATGGTCGATATGTATGCCCGCGACTCCAAGCGGGGCGGGGCGTGGATGAGCTCTTATCGCGGTGCATCGGACATTGGCGGCAAGGATATCCGCCCGCTCGTGACCAATAATCTCAACCTCATCAAGCCGCCGGCCGGCGAGCCGACACTTATGCGGTTTGACGAGGTAGAGACCCTGTTCCACGAATTCGGTCATGGCCTGCATGGCCTGTTGACACAGGTGAAATACGAGAAATTCTCCGGCGTCGACGGGCCGCTAGACTATACCGAATTTCCTGCTCAGATCCTTGAACACTGGGCCGGTCAGCCGGAAATGCTCAGCATGTATGCGACCCATTACGAGACCGGTGAGCCGATCCCGACCGAGTTGATCAACAAGATGAATGAAGCGCGCAATTTCAATCAGGGCTTTCGCACAACCGAATATGTCGCAGCCTCGCTGCTCGATCTGGCCTGGCATGCGCTGTCATATGAGGATGCGATGGCGGTGACGGATGCACGCGCTTTTGAAAAGCAGGTGCTTGAGGAATATGGCCTGATCGAGGAGATCGAGCCGCGCTATCGCTCGAACTATTTTGCGCACATTTTCGCAGGGGGCTATTCGGCTGGCTATTATGCCTATTTGTGGTCGGAAATTCTTGATGCGGATGGCTTCTACGCATTCAAGGAAGCCGGTGATATCTTCGATCCGCAAACCGCAGCAAAGTTGAAGAAGTGGGTTTATGAGAGCGGCGGGCTGAAACCAGCCGATGAGCTTTACCGCAATTTCCGAGGTGCCGACCCCTCGATTGACCCACTGCTCGAAATCCGAGGGTTCAAGCCGCCGGAAAGCGAAGGCTGATCGGTCATTGCGCAAGGCGGGCTGTCTGGCCACAGGCAGCCTGCTTTTCCTACTTCTTGCCGCCTTTTTTCCGGTCCTTTGATTTGGCTTTTGCCCGGGGCTTGTCTTTGGACTTCAACTTCTTCTTGTCTTTGGAAGCTTTCTCTTTCTTGCCGGTTTCCCGGCTGGACGGCTTGGCCGAGCCTGGCACTTCTGCCCGGATCAGCCCGGTGAGAAGATCCAGGAAAGGCCCGCGCCGGTTTCTTGGCAGGCTCGCCAGCAAGGCCAGATCTGCTTCGGCAACAGCCGGTGCGGCAATTTTGATTGCGGCAAGCCCGGCGGGTGTCAGGTTGACGGCCATCGCCCGAGCGTCTTCCGATGAGCGTGAACGCCCGACCAGGCCAGCAGCCTCCATCCGCTGCATCATGTCAGCCAGTGTGGAGCGGTCAACACCGGTGATTTCGACGAGGCGCGACTGACTGACCCCTTCTTCTGCGGCAATCGCCGCCAGCACCGAAAACTGCCGCAATGTGACGCCTGCTGCCCTCAGGGCGGCGGCAGACCGGTTGCTGGCCAGTTGTTGCGCACGATGCAGCAGATGACTGGGCGAGAGTTCGAGCCTGAACTCTGCAAGTTCGCCCGGCGAGGCGTCTTCAGCAGGCTGCTTGTCCTGATTTTTCATTTCCATCTGCTCCCGACCCATTCAGCAGGCTCCCACCTGCCCGTCGCCGGTGGTCAAACCTCTTGCCGCGCCTGCCCCCGGCACCATACTCTGACTGACAGACAGACCGTAGACTGATCAACCCATTTCTCTCTTAGCGCGATAGATTGACATCATAATGACAAAGACACTTGCGCCTGATTTCAGGCAATGTGTGCCCGATGGCGATGACCGTCTGCGACGTGTGTGCGGCCATTGCGCCTTCGTGGACTATGAAAACCCGAAAATCGTCGCGGGTTCGGTGGTCACTGCGAGCGATGGCAAAATCCTTTTGTGCCGGCGCGCCATCGAGCCTCGCTCCGGTTTCTGGACATTGCCAGCCGGGTTTCACGAAAAGGGTGAGAGTGTCGCGGAAGGCGCAAAGCGCGAGGCCCGCGAAGAGGCGATGGCGCAGATCGAGATCGACCGCCTGCTGGCGGTGTATGACGTTCCAAGAATAGCGCAGGTGCAGATCATGTTTCGCGCCCGGCTGGTTTCAGACATTGCGCCGGGGCCGGAAAGTCTTGAGGTCGGCCTGTTCGAATGGAAGGACATTCCGTGGTCGAGGCTGGCCTTCCCGACCGTGATCTGGGCCCTGACCCATTATGCCGAAACGCGCGGGCAGGATGTTTTTGCGCCGTTTTCAAATCCTCTGGGAACCGACGCGCTTACGCGTTGACCCCACCGCTGTCTCCCGCATCATCACGTCTGCCGAGATGTTTCAGCGTGTAGGGAACATTTGCGAGGCCAAACAGGAATACGATTGCCATATTGCCCAGCTTCCAGTTGGCCCAGACCCCTTCAGCATCTCGCGCGCCAAAAGTCAGGCCGAGAAACTCGTAACTGCCGGCAGGTGCGATCGTCACCCCGGCAAAAACCAGCGGTTGCTCGAAACCCGGTGCATAATAGCGCCAGAGGAACTCATTCCACAGCGCCATTGCAACAAACAGCATACCCCAGCGAATGGCGAGAACATTCCAGGCGCGTGTTGGCAGGTCGAACACCTGTTTGAACATGGCCCGCCAGAGATTGCGCCCGGTCAGAAAGCCGCCGAAGATGATCGCCGCGAGAAACAGGTTCTGGACCGTTGGCTTGATATAGATGAAGGACTTGTCCTGCAGAATGATGCCGAGCGTGCCAAACCCCCCGACAATCAGAGAGCTGACAATCAGGAAAGGCGGGACCTTCTGGCCTTTGCTCAGCTTGCGGGCGACCACGCCGATGGTCAGCAAAATCAGTGCTGCGGTCGCCCAGTAGAGCGCATTTTCCGCCGTTAGTCCGAACAGGCCCGGATCGGTGAATCGCAGCAGATTGTAGGCCAGCACAAAGCCGATCACCGGGACGAGGTCGCCCCAGATCTGATTGGCCTTGTCGGCGGCGGTGTCCAGTCCCGGTTCGTGTTCGCTCATATCTGTCCTTACGCGCCCAAGCGCCGGGCGGATGCCTTGCGCAAAGATTTCAGGAACCCCCGCGCGCCGCCTGCGTCAAGCGCACCGGGCGGGTTTCAGGAAGATTGAACAAAATACTGCCGGTTGCCAGCTCCACCTGCCTGACCCGTTTTGGTGGGCCAGGCAGGCGGCGGTCAGACTTACCCGATCGCTTCGAGCCAGTCGGCATCATCGACGAATGTCAGCTCTGCCTCCG
>CAYUEM010000085.1:0-10830 GCA_964442925.1 uncultured Hyphomonadaceae bacterium | reverse complement strand
TGTGGTCGACTGGGTGGGCTGGGGATGGACGCTTGCGGACATTCAGGGCTTCAATCCGTCGGTCGGGCCGTTCCCCAGCGTGACACTCGGCGCTGAGTGGATCGGCAAGGGCGCGGCGTACGGCAGCGGCGACATCCTCGCACGCTTCGCCAACGCCGACTCCAACCGTCGCGGCGACTTCGATTGGCTGAGCACCAACACCAAGGGCACCCAGAATCCGGGCATCGGCGATCCGGGCTACATGGTCTCGCTCCTGCCCGAGCAGCAGGTGACCGACCTTGATTTCCTCAACACGCAGCTCGGCTTCCTCGGGGCCATCAAGTTCCACGATCGCAACGGCAATGGGCAGCGCGACGGCGATGAAGAGGCGCTCTCGGGCTTCAGCTTCTACTGGGACCTCAACGGCAATGGTGTGCGTGACCTGCGCCAGACCGTCGAGCCCGACCCCTACGCTGATGGGACCCCTCTCGCGGGCCTGACGCCGGGCTGCGAGTGGCGAAGCGGGGATCTTGCGCTCGCCAACCGTATCCGCGATGAAATCGGCCAGTTCATCGCTCAGCCCCTCGCCTTCGATGGCGGGGCTCTGTGTCTGGGCCGAGCCGTTGCCAGCCGCCAGCGTGCCGGCCAGCCAAGCGGCGATCAGCAGAGTGCGTGCATTTCTGAACGTCTGGCTGCGCGCCAATCGCGTCTCCTTGCGCTTTGTTGCAGGCGGGTTTTGTCCGTGCGCATGGCACCGCCGGGCCCGGCTTGCAGGTCTTGACCGTCAATATAGGAAGGGTGATTGAACTTATCGTTCAGCAAGTGCAGACGATTTGCGCAATGGGAGCTTAAATATCAGTTATTGTTGCCCGCAATATCGTAAAACAGCGAGAACTGGATTGGAAGTGCGTCGCGGACATATTGCTGGATGAACAGGTTTTGCGCAGCAATCTGTGTTTTCGGCACATAAACGACATCGAACCGGCGCAGCGGCAGCCAGTTGGCCAGATCTGGATTGCTGAGCCCGGCGCGTAGGTCAATCAGAGCTGTACGCACTTGCCCCCCCGGCAGGCGGCGCATCAGGATCACGTCGCGCGCGCGACCGCGGTCGGTCACCCCGCCGGCCATGATCACCGCCTGCAGCGGATCGATCTGTCCGGGCAGCGCGATCAGACCGGGCTGGTTGACTTCACCGCCGACAAAAATCTGCTGGCTGCCGAAATCGGTAATGATGATGTCAAGCTCTGGCTGCTTGAGTTGGCCGCTGAACGCGGCGACGAGGGCTTCGCGCGCCTCTTCCGGTGAACGCGCAGCGACAGCGACCGGCCCGGCCAGCGGCAGTCGAATGCGACCGTCAGGTCCAACCTGAACGGTGCGCGACAGCTCATCGGCCGAATAGACGGTCACCTCGACCGTATCGCCCGGCGCGATCAGATAGCTGGGGTCGCGCCCGTCATCGAGCCGCCATGTATCGACAGGAAACTCCTCTGACGGCACCGGTGAGATAGCGCAGGCCGACACCATGAGTGCGACCACAAGACAGGCGGAACGATGGACAGGCAAATCTGCAGCTTTCTCTCTGAAAACCCTGCAAAATCTCTGCACTTCAATGTTTAAGGAATTGTCAAGCTGCATTGCGATAAGCCAGTGAGACAGATTTACCGCCGGGAGTTGCACGGCTTCGACATGGCAAATGCAGATGAGATTGACCGGGCAGGGGCTTCACGCCACTTGCGACCGCGCCGCAGCCCAGGCGATCTGTTGCTCGGTCTTTGGCGGGCGAAATGGCTGATGCTGGCGGTCTTCCTGCCCATCGCCGCGCTTGGCCTTGTGATCGCCAGCCAGTCAAAGACGACCTATACTACCAGCACGCGGCTGCTGGCGACGCTGGATGACTTCTATGTCTATCGCCCCTTGTCGGGCGGCGGACCGGCCAGCGTGCCGCTCGATCAGGACCAGGTGATCCAGGCCGAGCTGGAATTGTTGCGCAGCCCCGTGGTTGCCGAGCGGGTGCTGTCGCGGTTCCGGCTTGATCAGGTCTTTCCCGAGATCGCCGAAGCGCGCGACCGCAAACTTGCAGGCGCAAGCGAAGAAGAGCGCGGGCGGCAGTCGCGTCTGGCCTTTCAGACCGGAGTTGATCGTCTCCTCAAGATTCTGGAGACCGGCGCAGCGCCAAAGACCCCGGTGATCTTCGCCCGGTTCAAGCATGAAGACCCGGAAATGGCCGCGGAAATCCTCAATGCCACGATCGGAGCCTATCTCAATTACCGTGCCGAATTGCTCGATGATTCCAGCTCCGACAGTTTCGCCGCCCAGCGCCAGAGCTTCGAGGCAGACCTGCTGGATGCAGAAGCGCAACTGCGCGATTTCCTGGTCGCCAATGGCCTTTCGGACTTTTCCGGCGAAAGGGCAGGAATTCAGGGCCTTCTGGACACGGTGAAGGGGGAATTGCTTGCGGTTGAGGGGCGCGCCACCGCCGCGCAGGCCCGGCTGCAGGAATTGCGGGTGCAGTTGCGCCAGACTGATGAGGAAGTCGACATTTATGTCGAAGACACTGGCGACCAGACCTTGCAGGCCTTGCAGCTGGAGCGCCAGGACCTGTTATCGCGATACACACAGGACAGCCGCCCGGTGCAGGCGATTGACCGCCGCATCGCCCGTGCGGAGGAATTTCTCAACCGTCAGGACGGTCCGCGCGGCACCGTGCGGCGCGGACCCAACCCGGTCTGGCAGGACCTTTCGACGCAACTGGCCGCTCTGGAAGCCGAAGCGCGCTCGCTTCAGGAGCAGCGCCGCGAATTGCAGCGTCAGGTCGCAACGCTTGAAGTGCGCCAGAAAAAACTCGGCGACCTGGCCCCGCAATGGCAGGAATTGTTGCGCCAGCGGGATCTGGCTGAGCGCGGGGTCGTCGATTATGCCACGCGTGAAAGCGATGCGCGCGCGCGGGTTCAGATGGCGCAGCGCAATGCTGACAATATCCGCGTGATCGAACCGGCACGCGCGCCGATGAAAGGGGCCAGTGCTTCCCTGCCGATCCTGGCCCTCTCGTTGCTGTTTGCAGGCTTTACCGCGCTGATGGCCGGCCTGCTCTTTGCCTTCACGCGCGCGGGGTTTGCCACGGCTGGTTCTCTGGAGCGCACACTGGGCGTTCCGGTGCTGGCGAGCATTCCGATGCGGTAGCAGACCCTAGTCGACCCGCAGGAATTCGTTTTCGATATTGATCGTTGAGTCCTTGCCGACCCTGTCGAGACAGTTGGCGCACCAGTCTTCGGCGTGTTGCCGGCCCATATCGCGCAACTGTTTGAGGAATGACCAGCGGGTGTCGTATTTGCTCTCAAGCGACAGTTCGATCAGCGCTTCCCCGCCATGGATCGCATGAATGTTGAGCCGGCGATATTTGCGCCGCACCCGGTCGGTGATCCAGTTTTCATCCAGCAATTTCCCGACAAAACGGATCGCCCGCAGCTCGCCGATCAGTGCGGAGTTGAAACTGATCTCGTTCAGCCGGTCCTGGATCGCGCCGGCTGATTTTGGTGTGCCGCGCCGGACCATCGGGTTGAGAAGCACCAGCAGGATATCGCCCGGTGCCTTTGAGTAGATCAGCGGAAACAAAGCCGGATTGCCCATATAGCCACCGTCCCAGAATGGCTGGTCGTCGATTTCGACGGCCTTGAAGGTCTGTGGCAGGCAGGCAGAGGCCAGCACTGCCTCCAGCGTCACATGTTCACCGTCGAAGATCCGCACACGGCCGGTTTCGACATTGGTCGCCGCAATGTACAGATCGATCGGGCAAGCCCGCACCGCCTCGAAATTGATCACCGCATTGAGAGCTGCGCGCAGCGGATTATAGTCGAATGGATTGAGGTCATAGGGGCTGGCAAAGCTCGACAGCGCGGTGGCAAAGCTGAACGGTGTCCAGGCTGTGAACGGGTTGAAAGCCTCAAATGCGCTTGGCATCGGTGGTGGCGAGATCGCCTGTAGCGGCGCGCCGCGATTGGAAACCTCGCGCCAGAACGACTGCAGCATCGCGCGCGCGCCGTCGGTCCCGTTTTCCTGCAGGCCGGCTGCCAGTGCGACCGCATTCATCGCGCCCGCCGAGGTTGCCGTCATCGCCTTGATTTCAAGGCGGTCATCCTCCAGAAGACGGTCGAGCACACCCCAGGTAAAAGCACCATGGGCACCGCCGCCCTGAAGGGCGAGGCTGATGGGTTTGCGTTTCATCTCTGGCAGACAGGCCCTCAATTTTCACTCGCATCGGGATGAGCAAGATTCGTGCTGCAGCACCTCAATCTGTCGGAAGACAGCAAACGACCAGTGAAAGCCTGCGCCTCATCCTTGCGAAATGCAAGCTGCCTTCGCATGCGCAGCAAACCCTGGTTGCAGAGGATCACGGTTAAACCTTGCGTAGGGGAAGCTATCGACTGCGCTTCAATGGCAGGATTATCATCGAAGATTAACGCAGAACCGATGGAGGACCCGGAGACATGAGCTACACACCTTTTGACCTGACCGGTAAAGTCGCACTGGTGACGGGCGGCAATCGCGGAATTGGCTATGGCATGGCCGAGGCGATGGCGGTGTCCGGCGCGGATATTGCGATCTGGGGCCGCAAATCTGCGGCCAATGACGAGGCGGTTGCGAAACTGTCGAAACTTGGTGCCGGCGAGGTGCGGGCGTGGTCGGTCGATGTTGCCGATGAAGCAGCAGTGGTCGAGGCGATGGCCGAGACCGAAGCCGCATTCGGCAGGATCGACAGCTGTTTCGCCAATGCCGGCGTCGGTTTTGGTGCGCCGGCCTTCACGCAGATGGACACCGAGACCTGGCGCAAGAACATGGCGGTCAATCTCGACGGCGCATTCTGGACGCTGCGCGAGGCGACGAAATCGATCATCAAGCGCGCACAGGCTGGCGATCCGGGCGGCTCGCTGGTCGGTGTGGCTTCGCTGGCGGCGATTGAAGGCGCCGCGCGCAATCAGGCCTATGCGGCAACCAAGGGCGGGCTGATATCGATGCTCAAGGCCATCGCGGTGGAACATGCGCGCTATGGCATCCGCGCCAATGCGATCCTGCCGGGCTGGATTGCCACCGATATGACGCAGGCGGCGCAAAACGCGACGGTGTTCCAGGAAAAGGTGATTTCGCGCGTCCCCGCCCGCCGCTGGGGTCAGCCGGCGGATTTCGGCGGCGTGGCTGTCTATCTGGCTTCGGACGCGTCGAGCTATCATTCCGGCGACACATTCGTGATTGATGGCGGGTATGCGATCTTTTGAAGGCAGGTTCGGTTAAAAAAGCCGGCCCGCGCGTTCTGCGGGGCCGGCTCTTCGCATCGTGAGAGGACGCTAGTTTCCGTCTGGACGGGGCGTCTCGTTCTCCGACTCGTCGGTCGTCAATGCGTCTTCAACTGCCTCGCCCGCATCATTCATCGCATCGCCGCCAGCATCGATGGCGTCACCTGCGGCGTCCATACCATCCTGTGCGGCACCTTCAATGGAATCGCCGGCCGCGTCCATGGCTTCGCCGCCTTCGCGCGCCATGTTATCCATCGCGTCGCCAGCGGCATCAGCAGCGTCGCCTGCGGCATCTTCGATCGCATTGCCGGCATCGGTGGCTGCGTCGGAGGTGCGGTCCAGCAGGCTTTCGCTGGTGGCATCCTCGTCCGACGTGTCGGTTGTGTCTGCGCCGCCGCAAGCGGCGAGCGTAAGGGCAAACGCCGAGGTTGCGGCAAGAATAAAGTACTTCATGGGACGTATCCTATCTGTTGCAGGCGAGACACGCAGGCCGGTTTGATCGACCCGCACACCTGCTGAGTTTGGTTTTCGAGAGGGAGGGTCTGGTGTGCTCGTGTTCGTTTTCCGCGCCGTGGGGCGGCAGGTTCCATCCGACAATCCGGGCCAGCGTCTCTGGCCACCATCCAGCACGCAGCCGATCTGCGATGCCGCAGATGTATCCGCGGATTGAGGCGAAAAACAGGCAAGCTTGCCTTGCGCAGCGGAAAGCCCTCTAGGAGTGGGATATAAACACAACAGTCGCCGCATCCGACGCGCGACATCACAATCGGGAGCACCATGATATGGCTTTGCACACACCGCTCTGCGACTTCCTGAACATTCGCCACCCGATCATGCTCGCGGGCATGGGAGGGGTTTCCTATGCCGAACTTGCCGCGGCAATGAGCAATGCCGGCGGGTATGGCGTTCTCGGCATGGCCGGCACCTCGCCTGATTTCATCGAACAGCAGATGAAACAGGTCCGCGCCCTGACCGACAAGCCGTTTGGTGTCGACCTTCTCGCCGCCGACCCGGACAGTCTTGAGGCCGCCGTCGATGTCATCATCGACAATGGTGCCGACAGCTTCGTCGCCGGTCTCGGCGTGCCGATGCCAATCATGCAGAAGCTGAAAGGCGCAGGCGTGAAGGTCATGGTCGTTGGCGGCGCAGTCAAGCACGCAATCAAGGCCGAGCAGGCCGGATGTGACGCGGTGATCCTGCAGGGCTCCGAGGGCGGGGGCCATACCGGGCTTGTCGGCACGCTGCCGCTGGTGGCGCAGGCGGTCGAGGCCGTGAATATTCCCGTGATCGCCGCCGGGGGCATCTATGACGGGCGTGGACTGGCTGCAGCGCTCTCGCTTGGCGCGGTCGGCGTGTGGATGGGCACACGTTTCATCGCCTCTGCCGAAGCCCATGCCGCTGAGCTTTACAAGCAGACCATTGTCAATGCTGGCGACACAGACACCACGCGCACACGCTGTTATTCCGGCAAGCCGATGCGCGTGCGCACGAATGAATATGTCAGGGACTGGGAAAGCCGTCCGGGGGACATCATGGCGTTCCCGCAACAGGCGATCCACTCCGTTCAGACCGGCGTGATCGGCGGCATTGGTGGCATCACCGACGAGGCGAAACTTGACGCGGAATCCTCGTGCTTTGCCATGGGCCAGTCGGCTGGTGGTGTCAGCGATGTGCGACCGGTGCGCGAAATCGTCGAGGCGATTGTCAGAGAGGCGGAAACCGCACTCAACCGGGCGCGCGCCTATATCCGGGTGGACGCGTAGCCGGCGGCTGAAAAACGCGCTTCTGGGCCGTCCTCAGATACGTGGGCGGCCCGACGGCCCTGGGCTTGACCCGGGGTTCCTCGCATGCGGGCCAGAAACAGGCAGGTCCCGTGTCAAGCCCGGGCCAGAACGGTGTTCTCGCTTATTCCGGCGCGGTTTTGCTGAGTGTGTGTATCAGGGCAGCTGCCTCCGCGCCGGTCTCGCCTTTCAGGTAAAGGGTCTGTGTCGGATAGGCAAACTGCACGCCTTCCTCTGCCAGCTGTCTGAAAATGGCAAGCAGGACGCGCGATTTCACGGCTTTTGCGCGGTTATAGTCCGGATTGAGCGAATAGAAGACCAGCTCATAATCCAGCGAGCTGTCGGCAAGCGATCCGAGCGAGCAGCGGTCGAACTCGGTCCCCGCAACCGCCTTGACCGTTTCCTCGACGACTTTCGGGATCCGCTCGGCCAGCGCCGGCGAGGTCTGGTAGATCACGCTGAAGCCGGTTTCGATCCGCCGGCGCGCCATCCGGCTCATATTGCGGATTTCCAGCTCAAGCAGCTGGGTATTGTTCATGATCACCTGTTCGCCATGGCGCTCGCGGATGCGCGTGGTTTTCAGGCCAATATCCTCGATCGTGCCCCAGGTCTCGCCATAGCGAACCGTGTCGCCGACCTGGAACGGCTTGTCGAATATGATCGACAGCGAACTGAACAGGTCACGGACCATGCCCTGCGCGGCAAGGCCGATTGCAATGCCGCCAATACCAAGACCTGCGATCAGTGTCGTCACGTCGGCCCCGACATTCGACAGGATCATCAGCAGGGCGACTGACCAGATCGCGACAGATACAAACCATTTGATGACATGGACCGCCGAGGCCAGCGTCGAGGCGTCCGAACCGGAGCGCTGGACATTGCGTTTGACCGTGGAAATCGCCGCTTCCTGCACCCATTCGGCGACTTGCAACACGCCCGTCAGGACCAGAAGCACATTGATGAAAGCAGACACATTCAGCGGCAGGGCCAGCAGCGAATTGGTCACCGACAGGGCGACTGCGACGATGAAATAGCCGCGGAAGCGCGAGATGATCCGCCCGAACATCTCCGACAACGAGACATCATCTTTGCGCGGAAGCTTCGCGACCAGTTTTGTCAGACCCCATTTCGCGACATAAAGCGCTATGATCAGCGCGATGGTGATGGCTACCGCCACCAGTGCATCGCGCGAGCCCGAGCGCAGCCAGACAGCAAATTCGCTTGCGGCCGTCGTCGCCGATTCGGCGGTGTCGCTGAGCGCCTTTGTGACATCGCGGGCCGGCGTTTCGCCATCACCGGGCGGGGTGTCCTGAATGGCGGTGTGGAAAGGCACGAAAAATGTCATCGTTCGGGCTCGCAGCAAATTGCCTGATTCATCGAAACGCTTCAGGCGCGACGCGATTGCGCAAGTCCTCTCCATTGATGAACCGCGCCAGATTGTCGAGGAAAAGCGCATCGGTGCGCCGTTTCGCTGCGTCAGTCAGTGCGGAGATGTGCGGGGTCAGCGTGATCTGCGGGTGTGACCAGATTGCGCTTGCGGCCGGCAGCGGCTCGGTTGCGACCACATCCAGCGCCGCGTGGGCCGGGTGCCCGTTCTCAAGGCCCGCCAGCAAGGCCGTTTCATCGACCAGCTTGCCGCGCCCGACATTCATAAACAGCGCGCCGGGCTTCATCGCAGCGAAGAAATCTGCGTCCGCCATACCTTCGGTCTGCGCTGTCAGCGGCAGGCTGAGCAACACCGCATCGGATTCGCCAAGTGCTGCGTGGGCCCTATCAGGCGCAAGCATCCGGTCGGCCTCAGGGTCGGGCCCGGGCGTGCGGCGCACCCCGGTCACATCCGCGCCGAGCATGCGCAGCCGCCGGGCGCTCTGACGGCCGATATGCCCGAAGCCGAAGACCAGCCAGCGCGTGTCTGACAGCTCGCGAAACGGCATGCGCCTCCATTCGTGGGCCGCCTGCGCGGCGCGTCGTTGCGGGCCGTTCTGGAAAAAGTCGAGCCCGGCCCAGAGCACCCATTCCGCAATCGCGTGCGACTGTTCATGGCTTGAGGTGTAAGCGCCGGCGCGCTGGCCAACCGCGCGCAGGGCTGGGTTTTCGATCCCGGCCGCGCTTGACTGGAACCAGTCCAGCTGTGCGCTGGTCATCACGCGCTCAAGGAAGACCCCGATGGCCGGTGAGAAATAGATATCCTGTGTCGCATAGACGATCTGCGCGCACGTCCGGTCATCCGCCTGCCCGCCCCATGGCCAGGCCAGCGTCCTGTCATCATCGATAATGACCGGGCGGAGCGCTGTGCGAAATGGCTTGAGGCCAGCTTCGATGCGCGCGAAAGTCGCCGCATGACAAAGAAGTTCACGCATGATCATGTCCTCGCATGGCTTATCGCTAGCCTTATTGGCATGATGACGGCAAGCCCTGCGTTTGCGCAGGCCACCCCGCAGCGCAGCTCTGCCTATTTCAGCGATGCCCAGCGCCTTGCCAGTGTTCTGGGCGAGGCGCATGGCGCGCGCTTTGTCTGCAATGGCCGCGATGACCAGTATTGGCGGCGCCACATGATCGACCTTCTGGCGCTGGAAGCTCCTGACAGCGGCGTTTTTCGTGACGGTCTTGTGCGCGCCTTCAACAATTCGTTTTCGCGTGCGCAAGCGCGATACAGCGTCTGCGACAGCGCCACCATCGCAGCCGAGCGAGACGCGGCGAAAGAGGGCCGCGAGATTGCCGACCGCATGGCTGCTTTCTATTTTCCCAGCCGATAGCGTGCGGTTACCAGACGCAGCGACACGTTTGATCTCACCGCTCCGCGTTGGCCCCGGGCCAAAACCCGACGCCCCTCAAGCGCGATCGCGTCAGGCCCGGTGACGACAAGAAAATGTCATGCCCGGCATCAGGCAGGTGCTTTCCGCCGCGTGCCGTCGAACCTTGCTCGCCGCAGGATTGACACTGATCAAAACCTGCGGGCTGACTGCGTGCTTGATTGCGACGCGAGACGATGGAACCGAAGGCATTGTGCGATGAAACAGCTTGGAAAACGCAAATCGATGCCGGCTTTGCTGGCCCTTGCCGGTGCCTTGTGTATCGCCTGCGCGCCCACCGGTGAGGGGGTTTCGGGGGATGGCGAAAGCGCAGTGGCGAGCCCGCTGCAACTTGAACTGCGCGGCCAGGGGCAGGTGATGGCGGAGCAGCTTTGCTCGCGCTGTCATGCTGTGGGTCGCGATGATGCAAGTCGTCACAGTCAGGCCCCACCGCTGCGGCAATTGTCGTGGAAATACCCGATCGAGAGCCTGGCCGAGCCGCTCGCGGAAGGGATCATGGTTGGCCATCCCGACATGCCGGAATGGCAGTTTGAACCCAAGGATATCGACGCGTTGCTGGCCTATATCGAGAGCATCCAGCAACCGCAGGAGACCTAACAGGCTGCTGAAAAACCAGGTCACGCCGCCTATCCTTCGAGACGCGTCCTTGCGGCAGCTCCTCTTCGATGAGGGGTCTCATTGGTTTTCCTCATCGGTGAGGTGCGAGCGAAGCGAGCCTTTAAAGGACGAGGAAAACCTGAGTCTGCGTTTTTCAGCAGCCCTCGCATGCGAGCGTGGCCGGACCGATGGTCGTTTCCATTGTGTCCAACAGGGCATCAACGCCGTCCCGGCGGGCGAGGGCGGAAAATTCCTGCCGTTTTGCGACCAATGGGGAGACCCGCTCGACGAGGACATCGAGCAGGAACGGTGCCTCCTCCACAAAGCGGATGCGCCAGTCTATCGTCGCACGGACCTTGCCGTCCGAGCCGA
>CAYUEM010000084.1:0-10918 GCA_964442925.1 uncultured Hyphomonadaceae bacterium | reverse complement strand
ATCGGCGAGGTGCGAGCGAAGCGAGCCTTTAAAGGACGAGGAAAACCTGAAGACGCGTTTTTCAGCAGCCTGTTAAAAAAAACTGAAAAACCGCAGCCTGAAAAAAGACCAGAGGCGAACCGCAACACAACAGCCCTGAGCGCGATCCATGTGAGCGCAGCGATACGGGGTCAAACAGAAATGGTGCGGATGAAGGGACTCGAATCCGACTTAATTCGTCAATAGAATCAATGTAATAAGAGATTCTTGGAGCCATTTTGTAGCACAAAATGAGCGCAATTTGTAGCACACGGCTGGCGACGGTCTCGCTTGCATCTTGCGTTCAATCTCGCCTGACGCGAATCGCACCTGTTCCCCGTCAGCGACTGTGAGACATATCGGTTGTTTTGCCTAAGGAGGATTTCTGGCTCATCCATCGCCCGCCAAGGGAGCGAAGATGAGCAAGAAATCCGGGCCACAGGAGACAGCTGAAAAGCATGTGAAGGACATCAAGCGGCGTACCCGCCGGAAGTTCGCCGCCGAAGAGAAGATCCACATCGTGCTGGGGGGCGAAAGCTATGTGGCGCTGGCTGAAGGATTGTGAGACATGCCCTCTGGACGCTTGGCGGCGTGCCGCGCGATCATCGCACTGACAGCCTTTCGTTCGGTGGGGAAACGCGCCACTGGCGCGTTTCCTGATCCACCTCACCCTTCAAGAACCTGGACCAATCCGCCCAGACCGACCTGACAGACCGCTTCGATGCCCTGTGCCGCCACTACGGCATGATGCCAACACGCAACAACAAGGGCGTTGCGCACGAGAATGGCTCCATTGAGAGCCCCAATGGCCACCTGAAGCGGGCGATCGAAGACGCGCTGGTCATGCGCGGGGTGCGCGACTTCGAGGATCTGGCAGCCTATCGCCGCTTCATCGACGAGATCGTTGGCCGGATCAATGCCCGCAATGGCAAGCGCATCGACATGATACGCCCCAGTCTCAGGCCTTTGCCGGCCCGGCGCACGAACAATACCGTCGGCAGGCGTTCGGATATGACAGCACTGACGCACGAAGCCATCAACGCATACCTGTCCGGGCCTAATCAGGAACACGCACAAAAAAACCTGCCGGACCATAATCCGGCAGGTTATGTTCGGTGAAATCCGCCTAGGCCTTACGGACTTGCTGGCGAACCATCATCATCATCGTCGTCTCCGGCCAGAGAGGCAATAGCCGCCACGCCGACCACGCCGCCACCAATCAGCAGTGCGGTTCTGGCCCCGCCACCATTGAGTGTAACCGGCGGGGTGTCGCAAAATTCTGCGTTGATCACAATTGATTGTTTAGGGTCAAGTTCGACCGTGCAATCGAAAGCAGAAATGCGAACCGTGCCTCCCGCCTGCGTTGTCACTTTGTCGCCGGGAAAAATCTCATCGTCAGGGCCGAGACTGTATATCGCGGTTCCGCGCTGAACGATCACTTCACCGGTTTCACCCGTAATGTTTGTAACCTTACCAGCATTCTGCGCCGAACCAGTATTCTGCGCCAAGGCAGAGCCTGCAAAGAACCCCATCCCGATCGCACTCGCCAAAATAAACTTTTGCATGTTGCGCCTTTCTTCGTTTCAACGTGTCCCGATTAACCGACTTCGCGGCAATTGTATAGGCCTGCCATCAGAAATATCCCGGTTGCGCCGGAACAAGTCATCATCTGGCCTGAAGGATCTCGATCTCCTCGTCTTCGATCCGCAGGCAACTGAGGGCGCCGCCAAGATAGGCACCCGTATCCAGACCGATTCGGTTGTTCCGGATGTCCACATGCTCGCTAACCGTATGGCCATGGACGATGATCTTCCCGAAATCCTCGTCGCTATCAAGAAAGGTGTGTCTGATCCATCGCAGGTCCGCGGGTGATTGCGCCTCAAGCGCAACACCCGGCCGCACACCGGCATGCGCGAGCAGATAATCGCCAAACACGACACTGTCGACGAAACCATCAAGGAATTCGGTATGGCTGCGCGGAATTGCCGACAGGAGGGCGTGCTCGATCGCGTCCTGTGATTGCCCCGACAGGTAATGCGCCGGAACACCATAACTTGCTGCGCAGGCATATCCGCCATGTTCAAGCCAAGGTTTCAGCAGCGCGGGCTCACCGCCCAGTGCACGCACCAGCGAGTCCTCGTGATTGCCCTTGATGAAGACACATCTGGCAAAGTCGGGAGGTCGGTTGAGCAGGTCATCAACGACCGCGCGCGAGGCAGGTCCGCGGTCAATAAGGTCACCGAGAAAGACCAGGAAAGTTGGCCGGGGGGCGCGCGCGCGCTGATCCTCTTTTATCAATGCCAGCAGACGCTGTAGCGCGTCATGGCAGCCATGCACGTCGCCGATCGCATAAGCGCGCTTGCCAGCAGCCCCGCGGCGTGGCGCAGCCCGCTTGTGGTCATTTTTCTTTCCGAACATCCCCCGTGTCTACTGAAGTGGAGCGCACAAGGCCAGTGCATCTTCCAGCTCCGTGTCACTCATGACAGAACAAACACGGAAAATGATGCGGCGCTGATCCACAGGGCTGCGCTCGCCAGCAAGACAATACCGATGCAAAGGCCGGGCGGCCATCTCGCAGTGATGGTTCGATGCACGTACAGACGGTTGCCTCTGGTATCGGGCTCCGTTGCCGTGGGTGCAGCATGTAATTCTTCGATCATCGACAGACACAAAAACTTTATCAGGGTATTTTCGTGACACGAAATCATGAAAATCTGGTCAAAATTGCCTGTCGCGGAGCGCCGACGCGCGCACGCGAACAGGTGTCTGCGCCGACATTCTGCAGGTCTGGCGCGAATCTTCCCATGCAGGGCGTCGATGGCAAGAGACGCTGAAACCAGCCTTTACATGCCTAACAGAGCCTTTATTAACCGCGATGAAGAACGGGACAGGTTGAGTAAATGGGATGGCTCATGCGGTCGGACTGGTATTGCGTCGGATTTATCGCCAACAAGGAGGGGCTTGCGATCCAGCAATTGGAGCGTCAGGCCTATGAAGTCTTTTGTCCGCGGATGACCAGAACAGTTTCCCATGCCAGGCGGCGCGTGAACAAGCTTGTTCCGCTTTTTCCCGGTTACCTGTTCGTGCATCTCGACGTGAGCCAGCAGCGCTGGCGCCCGATCAACGGGACGTTGGGCGTGACACATATCGTCTCGATCGCAGAGCGACCTGCACCGCTGAAGACCGGTTTTGTGGAAACCCTTCTCGACCATGCAGACGCCGACGGCATCGTCACCTTCAATGAGCAATTCCAGCCCGGCGATCGTGTGCGCACGGTCGGCGGGGCCATGCACAATCAGCTGGGCACCCTCTGCCGGATGAAGGGGCCTGACAGGGTTGTCGTTCTGATGTCGATGCTGGGCCGCGAAGTTGAAACGACGATGCCGAAATCGATGCTGATCAAGGCCGGCTGATATTTGCCGACACGGGGACACGCGACATGCTCATGCACATACTGATGATTGATGGCACGCACCTCCAGCCTGACAGACCGCTTCGATCCCGTCTCGGATCAGCGTTTCTGCGTATCCGTTTCCAGCTCCTCGGCGGCGCCCTGGCCGCAGTCCTCGCACCGGCCGTCGTGCGGGGAAATTTCGAAGGGTTTTCTGACCGGCTCACCAGCTATGACAACTCGTTGATCGGCACATTCACAGCGCTGCTCATCGGTTTTTTCATTTTCCGAAAATTCTCCGCCTTTCCGGGCACCGGCGCCCTGATCCGTGTTGTTCCGACGTTCATGTTTTCCTACTCGGCGATAGCGCTTGTCTTCTTCCTCCTGCGCCTCGACTATAGCCGCTATCAGTTCCTGATGAGTTTCGTGCTCACCACGCTTTGGTTTCTCATCGTTCTGGTGATCGCTGCGCGCCTGCGCAAACCGGTTCTCTCTATGGTTCCCGGCGGGATGGCCGAACGCCTCATGGGGTTGGGCGGTATCGACTGGCGACTTGTCGAAACCCCGGCACAGGCAAAAAACACCCCTTCCACTCCGCTGGTAGTCGACCTGAAATATCCCGGCCTGAGCAAGGACTGGGAGCGGTTCATAGCCGAAGCAGCGATTTCCGGACGCCCGGTCTACAATGCCAATCAGCTTGCCGAGAGCCTGACAGGCCGGGTGCAGGTTGCCCACCTGTCGGAAAACACATTCGGCCACCTGTCACCTGACGCGATCTATGCGCCGGCCAAGCGTTACATTGATGCCGGCACGGCCGTCATCGCGCTGATTGCCTTGTTCCCGCTACTTTTCGTGACGGCCGCACTGATCAAGCTGACGAGCCGTGGACCCGTCGTTTTCAGGCAGTCACGGATGGGCTATCGCGGCAAGACGTTCACGGTCTGGAAATTTCGTTCCATGCGCGTCGAGCGCGATCTTGGCGACGCGCCCCGCACCGACATGACCCGCGACGATGACAACCGGATCACGCCGGTGGGCCGGCTGATCCGAAAGACACGGATCGATGAGCTGCCTCAGATCATCAATATCCTGCGCGGCGACATGAGCTGGATTGGACCGCGCCCGGAGACACTCAATCTTTCAAAATGGTACGAAGAGGAAATCCCCTTCTATCGCTACCGGCATATCGTGCGGCCGGGAATATCCGGCTGGGCCCAGGTCAAGCAGGGGCACGTCACCGATGTCAGTGATGTGCGCGAAAAGCTCGAATATGATCTTTATTATGTGAAGCACTTTTCGATCTGGCTGGACCTGATCATCGTCCTTCACACCATTCGGGTCATCGCGACAGGTCAAGGCGCGAAATAGATCGGTAACAGACAAGCAGGACTGGCGAGGAGGCATCTCTCGTCTCACCGGTGGTCGGCCGGCCCAGCTTTGAATATGCGCGGAAACTTCGAAAACAACTCTTGCACCGGGGCAGTGTTTGCGCTTCGACATGACGCAAAGCTTGTGGGGTGTGGCGTATGGCAGTCATCTATCCGGTGATCATGGCGGGCGGGTCGGCCGCGCGCGCGTGGCCTTTCTGGCGCGGTGACCGCCCCAATCAGTTCCAGCGCATGCTGGGCGAGCGGTCGATGTTCCAGGAAACCGTTCGCCGCGTGCAGGGCTCTGCCGGACCCCATCGTTTCGCCGCGCCCTCTGTCATTGGGGGCAAGCCATTCGCGCAATGGATTACCGGGCAGCTTGCGGAAATCGCCGCCCTGCTGGCCAGGATCATTCCGGAGCCATTCGGGCGTAACACCGCTGCGGTCGCCGCCATGGCCGCATCTGTTCCCGAAGACGACGAGGCGCTGGTCCTGCTGCTCCCGTCTGATCATTTCATATCGGAGCCGCAGGCCTTTCGCGATGCTGTCGGCGAAGCCGCCAACCGCGCTGCTGAGGGCTTTATAACCACATTCGAGATTGCCGCGCGCGAGCTGGAGACCGGCTATGGCTACATCCGGCAGGGCAAGCCGATGGCAGGTTCAGTCTATCATTTTGACGCCTTTGTCGAAAAACCAGACCTCGAAACCGCCAAGAACTATGTTGCCGACGGGCGCTACACCTGGAATGCCGGCATCTTCCTGTTTCCGGCCGGTCTCATGCGTGCGCAAATGCAGGCCCATGCGCCCGACATTCTCCGGGCCAGTCTTTCAGCGCTGGAGAAAGGCTTGCGGAACGGGCCGGTCATCCATCTCGATCCGGAGATTTTCGACACCTGCCGCGAGGCTTCAATCGAATATGCCGTGATGGAAAAAACCAGTAAGGGGGCGGTTTATGGCCCGCTCGATTGCGGCTGGAGTGATATCGGTTCGTGGACGGCGATTGCCGAGCGCGCAGACAGTGACACGATCGGGGATGTCATCTTGATCGACAATGACGGCTGCGACCTGCGAAGCGATGGCCAGACCCGCATCGCAGAGGTCGGCCCGCGCGACACGCTGGTCATCGCCCATCATCGCGCTATCCCCGTCGCCCCGCGCGAGCGCAAGCAGGATGTCAGGACGATCCGTGAGGATGGCGGGCGCAAGGACTGGCTGTGAGAACCGCCCTGCCCGCCTTTGACATGTCCTGCCGGGAGCCGTGATCATGCCAGACAAGGCCGCACCGCCCGGCCGGGTGATTTTCGTCAACAGGTTCTTCTTTCCCGACAAAAGCGCAACCTCGCAGATCCTGTCTGATGTCGCCTTTCATCTGGCGTCCACCGGTCGCCGCGTCGATGTGATATGCGCCCGGCTGACCTATGACACAGCACAAAGCCTTGCAAAATCAGAGATTGTTTCCGGGGTCAGAATTCAGAGGGTGGCGACAACCCGTTTCGGTCGCGCAAATCTGATCGCCCGGACAAGTGATTATCTGAGTTTCTATTTTTCAGCCAGCTGGCAGGTTCTGCGGCAGGCAAGACGCGGCGATATCCTGGTCATCAAGACCGATCCGCCGCTCCTGTCGGTGCCGCTGGCGCTGATCGCACGGCACAAGAAAATCCGCCGGGTGAACTGGCTGCAGGATCTCTATCCCGAGGTTGCCGCTGAACTGGGTGTGTCGCTGGCCGGAGGGCTCCTCGGACGCTTTCTGAGGGGGCTGCGCAACCGGTCATTGCGTGGCGCGACAGTCAATGTCGCGATCGGTCGGCAGATGAAAGCCCATCTTGAAACCCAGGCCATTCCAGCCGACCGCATCGAGATCATCGGCAATTTCGTCGATGACGAAGCGATACAACCCGTCAAAGACAGGTCAGGCGCACTGCGCAGGGCGTGGGGATTTTCCGATCAGGATTTCATCATCGGATATTCGGGAAATCTCGGCCGCGCCCATGACATCGACACCATGCTGGAGGCCAGCGAACACCTCGCCGGCAGGTCTGATATCAAGTTTTTGTTCATCGGCGGGGGCCATCTTCATGCGCGTCTTCGCGAGGAGGCCGGGCGCCGGAACCTGTCGAATATCTTCCTGCGGCCCTACCAGCCGCGCGAGGTTCTTTCCCAGTCGCTTGGCCTGCCGGACCTGCACTGGGTCTCTCTTCAGCCCGCTCTTGAAGGCCTGATCGTGCCCAGCAAGATTTACGGGATTGCGGCAGCCGGACGCCCTGTGGTCATGATCGGCAGTCCCGCCGGAGAAATCGGCCGAATGCTCGACACAAATGAATTTGGGCTCACGATCATGCCCGGGCACGCCGATGCGCTCGCGCAGGCGATTTCCGGCCTGTCAGACGATCGGCCTCGCATCGGGGCGATGGGCCGGGCCGCGCGCCGTTTCATCGACCAGCATGCCAGCCGCGCCCACGCCTTCAATGCCTGGCAAAAGCTGCTTGAACGCGTCGATGGCGATTAGAGCGTCACCTGTCGGGAGACGGGGGCCTCATCGTCTTCGCTGTCGGGTTTCATCCTTGTGCGGGGCATCAGGGTCATCACGGCCAGGCAGACGCATGAAAGTGCCAGAATCGCCGGTGTTCGTGCCGGATAGTCGACAGCGCTGTGCAGCATCACGATCAGTGTCGCGACCGAAGCGGCGCGCCGGATCCGCGCGGTGTCATCCTTGACAGCGCTCCAGATCCAGAAAAATTTCCAGAACCACCACGCTATGAATGCGCCGAGCAGCAAAAGACCCGGCACGCCCATTTCCAAAGTCCATTGCAGATATTCATTGTGCGCATGATTGGCGAATGTCGGCGACACAGATGCAGGGTCTTCGTAAAGCTTGAACACCGGCTCGAATGTGCCAAGGCCGGACCCCAGCCAGATATGATCCTCAATGGCTTCCATCGTCACCCTGGCCATTCCGAGACGCGACGTGCCTTCTGTCGAAAAGGAGGTTTTGCCCAGCCCCTCCAGCAAGGGGCTTGTTGCAACCAGCAGGATGCCGGCGACCACGATTGCGACCAGTCCGAAGCCGGTGCGCCCGGAAAACGACCGCCGGCGGCTGCCCGTGATCAGAAAGCAGAACAGTAGTGTCGGTGCCAGCAGCAGGTAACCGGCCACGGAACCCACCGCGAGCACCCCGACCAGCTGGACCGCGCCAAGCGTGGCGAGAATGATATAACGCGCACGCTCAGCGTCCCTGTCGATGCCACCGGAACGAATATCGCCGATCAGCGCGGCGGTAAATGGCAGCGTCATCAGCAGGAAGCTGGCCTGATGATTGGCATTGGCGAAGAAACCGACCGGCAGCCCCCTTGATGTGTGCTCATAGAGATAAAGCTCGCTCTCGCCAACGATCAGGACCTGCGCCATACCGTAAAGACCGCTTGCTGCGCCAAGGCCTGCAATGGTCCAGCCAATCCATACTGTCGCCCGCCGCCAGCCGAGGCGATAGACAACAAGTACCGAAGCCAGAGGAATGAGAAGATATCCCAGCGCTCCAAGGGTGCGCCCGGGCGCCATGCTGAGCGGCGATGATCGCGGGGCGATTTCCAGAAGACGCCAGCCCTCTGCGACGGTTTCGCGTCCTGGCAGGCCCAGAACGAATGACGAGGGAAGCGGCAGCAGCTGCAGGGCACCCAGCCCCATGAGGGCGGCCAGAAATCCGAGCAGTGTGACGAGGCTACTCTGCGAGCGTGATGTGTCCCAGGCCCCCACCGTCACGGCTGCGATCAGGCCCGCACCGGCGAGTATCCAGGCATGTGCGACGAAGCCCGCCGCACTCGCCCCGCCAAAAATCACGGTCAGGGCCAATGACACCGGAAGGATCAGCTTGCCTGCCAGGCGCAGTGCACGTGTGACCCGCCGCGTCATCTTGAAGGTGCCTCAAGAATATGCACGATCTTGATCGAGCGGACGGAGACGCGGATGGTCTGGGGATATTCACCTGGCAGGCCGCTGAGAACGATTTCCTGAAAATCGCATCCTGCAGCCGGAACAGAGAACACCAGATCGGATTGTGGGTCGAGCGTCGATATTTTCGAAACCGGTGCAGTCATCAATTTGCGGCGTTCATCCTTGCAATCAACGCTCCAGACCAGATCGCCGGCGGCATCGGGAATGTCGCCATCAAAATCTGTCTCGAACCCGTAGCGACCCGGTGTAAGCGCCATCAGCTGCGAGACAATTCGCGGGCGCTTCGTGCCGAAATAGCTGACATAGAGACCGCCCCCTGTCATGTATTCGGCATGTCGCTTGTCAATCGACCAGTTAAACGGGCGGGGTGCATCACTCCCGATAAATCGGCCATCGAAGGGTGCGCCCTTCTGGCGGGTTTTATCGTCCTGCAGCAGCATCCAGACAAGATAGGCCTCGTTAAGACGTCCCTCACTCACAAGCTCACTGACAAGTCGGCTGTGAAGATCATCATACGGGCGATAGAAATCCAGCGCGCTGGCAAGATCGAGCTGTTCGAGCGCAATCCTTGCCACCAGCCCCCGCCCCCAGTCCGGATCGCCTGCGGCCATACGCGCCAACAGGGCCTCACGGGCGTTCCTGTCGGAGACCTGCGCGGCCACGAGATCGAGGATGGCGGCGCGCTGGCGCGGCAGGAGTGAATACAAGCCATCCAGCTCGTCGATTGCGGCCTCCCAGTCGCCCGCGCGAAGCCCCGCTTCGAACCGGTAGATCCGTGCAGGCCGGCTGCGCGGATCCCTGGCAAGTGCCGCGCGCGCCATGGGCCCGGGGCTTGCCGTGTCACCCCTGTCCAGCGCATGCACCAGGCCCGCTTCGAATGCCAGGGGGTCGAGCGGCGCGGTTTTGCTGGTCGCTCGCGCCAGTTCCATGATGCGTTCGCCATCGCGCGGCGCATCGCGCAGGGCCATCCTCAATTCCAGGCGCGGGTCGGCCAGCCGTGGCAGGAAAGCGAGCCGTGTATTCAGGTTGGACCGCTCAGAGCCGGCCAGCGCGCCGATCGCCAGCAGGACAAACACGGACACGACCTGCAATATCCGCCCGATCAGGCCCATCGCTCATCATCTGGCACAGCTTCCTCGGCCGCCTCGATCCGTACCTTGCGCCGCGACGAGGCTGCGCGCGAAGACTGGTCTTCGACATAGGCCGATGCGCCGCCACCATAAGAGGAGTAATAATAGCCATATTCGTAGCCGGCCTTTTTGGCATCGAATTTCAACAGGATTGCGCCGATGATATTGGAGCGGCTTTCCAGGAGCCGGTTCACCGTCCGCTCGACCGATGGACGCCGGATCGATCCGGCCTGGACAACGATCAGGACCCCTTCGCACACCGTCCCGAGTAATGGGCCATCAGCAAAGCTCATCACCGGCGGCGAGTCGACAATCACCAGATCGAATTCACTTTCAGCTTCGCTTATGACTGACCGCAGACGTGGGCCGGACAAAAGTTCTGCCGGATTTGGCGGCACGACACCACTGGGCAGCAGCGAGAGGTTGGGCGTTTTCGACGCCACCACCTCATCGATAAGCCGGCTTTCCTGGGTCAAAAGGCCAGACAGCCCAACCGATTTGCCTTTGTCGATCACGAAGGACGGTTTGCGCATGTCCGCATCAATGATCAGGACCCGTTTGCCGTTCCTTGCATAAGTTGTGGCAAGGGCAATCGTCGATGATGTCTTGCCCTCACTCGGCTTGGTACTGGTCAGCAACAGGCTTTTCGGGGTGCCGTGGCTGGTGGAAAACTCAAGCGCAGTGCGCGCCGACATATAGGCCTCTGTCACGCCCGATTTCGGATCTTCCAGCGCATTTGTCACGCTGTCGGAGCGTTTGAGAAGCTTCGGGATCACCCCGATTGCCGCCAGGCCGAGCTTGTTGCGCAGATCTTCCGGTGTTTTGACCGTATCGTCGATATAATTAAGCGCGAAAGCCAGGCCGATGCCGGCAGCGAGACTGAGGATCAGCGCCAAGATCAGCGTGCGCGGAATGTTCGGCTCGAAAGGGAGGGCCGGTGGCAGCGCGCGATCGACAATGGACACCTGGCTGGACCCGATCCCGCTTGCAATCGAGATTTCTTTCTGGCGCTGCAGAAGCGCATCATACTGGGTCCGGTTGGTGTCCACCTCGCGCTGCAGCAT
>CAYUEM010000083.1:0-10958 GCA_964442925.1 uncultured Hyphomonadaceae bacterium | reverse complement strand
TGTTGGCGACGCAATAATGCAGGATGCCGTCAACCTCGTAGATCGGGTCGGCATGGGTGGTCGGATGAGAGGTCTCGAAACAGCCGCCCTGGTCAATCGCGATATCGACGAGCACCGCGCCGGGCTTCATGGTCGCCAGCTGCGCGCGTGAGATCAGCTTCGGTGCCGATGCGCCCGGGATCAGCACCGCGCCGATCACCAGATCGGCTTCGCGCACGGCTTCGGCGAGGCTGGCGCGGGTCGAATACATGGTTTTGACCGCGCCATTGAACTGTGCATCCAGCTCTGCCAGCCGGACCGTATTGCGGTCGAAAACCGTCACATCTGCGCGCATGCCGACTGCGATTTCCGCAGCATTCGAGCCGGAAACGCCGCCGCCGATAATCACGACCTTTGCCGGCATCACCCCCGGCACGCCACCGAGCAGCAGGCCGCGCCCCCTTCGGGTCTTCATAAGTGCCCAGGCAGCGACCTGCATCGACATCCGCCCGGCCACCTGGCTCATCGGTGTCAGCAGGGGCAGCCGGCCATCGCGGTCGGTGACCGTCTCATAGGCGATCGCCGTCGCGCCGCTTGCGATCAGTCCCCTGGCCTGCACGGGATCGGGTGCGAGATGCAGATAGGTAAACAGTGTGTGGTGCGCTCTCAGTCGGGCGGTTTCTTCCGGTTGCGGCTCCTTGACCTTGATGATCAGTTCGCAGGCCTCGAACACGGCATCGGCATCAGGTGCGATCTGCGCGCCGACACGGGTGTAATCTTCATCGGCAAAACCCGATCCGGTTCCGGCACCTTGCTGGACCATGACAGTGTGACCCGCAGCCGTCAGCTCGCCGACGCTCTCGGGTGCCAGTCCGACACGATATTCCTGTTTTTTGATCTCGGTTGGAACACCAATGTGCATGAACGCCTCCTGCGTGGTCCTTTTGACCTGCTTACAGGAAGTCTTCGGCAACGACCAGCCATGCCGGTCCGGCACTACAGCCATGCGCAGAGAAAAAAGGCCGCGGCACCCCGATGCGGATGCCAGCGGCCTGAAAGTTATCCCTCGCGGGGGGAGGATCCCGCAAGGACCAAGGAGAGCGGGGAGGAGTTTGGCCCCATGGCAAGGCCGCCGCGCCTCCCCGGCGCGACTGTTGATGTTACCGTCTTAAAGCGAGCGACTGACAGAGATGACGAAGGATTCGTCGTTTCCATCGAGATCATACGTATCGATATAGCGCAAATCAAAGTCAAAACCTTCGTAACTCGTGGTCAGACCGATGGAATAATCGCCATAGGAGCAATCGGGGCAATCATCATCATCGGTGAATTCCGAGTATCCCAGCGAGGCATCAAGTCCGAAATATTCCCCGAGCGGAATACCGGCGGTGGCCTGGAAGTAGAAGGCTTCCCCGGTTTCCAGATAGAAATCGGGTGAATAGGCCACAGAGCCGCCGACTTCCAGGAATTCGCCAAGCGTCGTGCTGCTGCCGGCATAGACTTCGACAAAATTCTGTTCCGGATCATCGGGCGCGTCCGGATAGATATAATAGATGGCACCAAAATCGAAGTCGAACTGCCCGACACTCGGCGTCCAGCCAGCATAGATGTCAATCTCCGTGCTGGTTCCGTCGCCAAAATCGACGCCAGAGGCCCATGTTCCGACATAGAAACTGTCGCTGGCCCAGTCGAAACCGCCCTGAACCATCGGAGCGCCGTCGGTCTGCGTGACCCCGCGGAACACATAGTCCGATGTCAGCGTGACATTGCCGGACCATTCCCCCTCGGCCAGCGCCATCCCGCCTGCACCTGCACTCAGTGCGACCGCCAGCGCGGCCGTTTTCAGTCGTATACTCATCCGTGAAGTTCCTTCCCATTGCTCAGATTGTGAACAAGGTGAACCTCAGGCAGTTTGTGCGCTTGCAGCAATTACAAACGGTGGCGGGCAATCTGCAGGCGAAGTTTCGCCTGAAAAGCAGGCGCTGATTTGTTGTGGTGATCAAAAATTGATCAATTTTCGGTGTCAGCGTCTGGCAAGTGGCGCATAGCCCAGATGCATCCCGGCATCCACGAGCAGCGTTTCGCCGGTGACATGGCGCGCGGCATCGCTGATGAAGAACAGCGCTGCGTCGGCGACATCATCGGCGCTCGAGGCGGCTTTCAGCGGGGTTGCATCCTCGACGGACTTGCGCAGCGCGAGATATTTCTCCTCTTCCATATGATCGGAAAACCAGCGGGTATCGATATAACCCGGGCAAACCGCGTTGACGCGGATCGCCGGCGCAAGTGCGCGCGCCAGCGACAGGGTCAGCGTGTTGAGCGCCCCTTTCGAGGCGGCATAGGCGACAGACGAGCCGATGCCAGTGACGCCAGCAATCGAGGATGTGTTGAGAACGCTGGCCGCGCGCCCGCTCTGCGCATGGGCTGCGCGCAGCAGGTCCTCGCAGGCTTGCACCATCAGGAAGGGCGCTGCGACATTGACTGAATAGAGGTCGAGAAAATCCTGCCGCGATAGCGCATTCAGGTCGGAATGGTCAGGCACGCGCTTTGTCGTTCCGGCATTGTTGATCAGAATGTCCAGCCGGCCCCAGTCGCGTGCGGCCTGTGCCAGTGTCTCGCAGCCCTCGTCGCGGCTCATATCGGCCTGTACCAGCCGGACCTCTACGCCATGTTCGCTGCAGGTCTGCGCCGCTTCATTTGCGGCCGTTTCGCTGGCCGAATAATTGATGATGACATCGCAGCCCCGCGCGGCGAGCCGGATGGCCATTGCCCGCCCGAGGCCCGCCGACGAACCGGTGACAATGGCTTTGCGCCCCTGCAGATCCTTCATTTCGATACCTCCTGTGGATGTCTTGCTCCGTTGCCGGCAAGATTGCACGCAGTTGTCTTGTGCGCAAAGTGGCAAGATTGCGAGGCAAGCGGCTGCAGTGTGTCGGATTTGCGTGGCAATCAGCAATTGGCGTTTCGCTCCGAGCATTGCATAAGGAGACGGGTGGCCAGAGAGGGCAGAAGATGATGGTTTGGGTGCTGATCCTGAGTGGACTGGCTCTGCTTTTTGTTGGCGGAGAAATTCTCGTGCGCGGCTCCGTCGGGCTGGCGCGGCGGCTGGGTGTATCCGAGCTGATCATCGGCCTGACACTGGTCGGTTTTGGCACCTCGCTTCCCGAACTCGTGACCTCGCTTCAGGCAATCGGCCAGGGTTCGGTCGGCATTGGTGTCGGCAATGTGGTCGGCTCCAACATTGCCAATGTGTTGCTCGTGCTCGGCCTTGCTGCGCTGATCGCACCGATCATTGTGCACCCTTCCGCTCTGGCGCGCGACGCCGTGGTGATGGTGCTGGTCACAATCGGTCTTGGGGCGCTGATCTGGTTTGATCTTTTCACCCGGCCTGCCGGCATCGCCATGGTGTTTGCGCTTCTGGCTTATGTCGGTCTGTCGATCCTGCTTGATCTGCGCGGCAACACCCCGCCTGCGCAGATGCATGCCGGGGAGGCCGAACTCGTCGGTGCAACCGGATCGGTGCTGGTCTCGCTTGCACTCGCCATTGCGGGCATTGCAGGTGTGATATTCGGGGCGCGGTTCCTCGTTGAGGGCGGCGTTACGCTGGCGCAGGCAGCGGGCATATCGGAGACGGTGATCGGGCTGACGATCGTTGCGGTCGGCACATCGCTGCCCGAACTGGCCACATCGGTGATTTCCGCCCTGCGCGGCAAGGCCGATGTCGCGCTCGGCAATATACTCGGCTCCAACATCTTCAATGTGCTTGGCATTCTGGGCGTTGCGGCAATCGTCAAACCGTTTTCCGTGCTTGCCCCACAGCCGGCGGCCACATCAATCCTTGGCACCCAGGACCAGCCACAGGGCATGACCGGGCTTCCGATCATCGGTTGGGAACATATCGGCGCGCTGATCCTGTCGGTTTTCCTGCTTGTGCTGTTTGCGTTCAGTGGACGGCGCATCGCCCGCTGGGAAGGGATTGTCCTTCTTGCCGCTTATCTGCTCTACATGGGCATGTTGTTTGACTTCATTCCGACGCCATATGGCGGCGCATAATGAGTGATGAGACGATCTATTCCGGCCTTGAACATCTCGGTCAGGCCAGTGCACTTCCGGCCAGCCCGGATCAGGCCCGGCTCGAGCGTGTGGCCAATCCGCATCCGGGCAAGCTCTATCTGGCGCGTTTTACCGCTCCGGAATTTACGTCGATCTGCCCGGTCACAGGCCAGCCAGATTTCGCGCATCTCGTCATAGACTACGCGCCGGGCGACTGGCTGGTCGAGAGCAAGAGCCTGAAACTGCTGCTGTCGAGCTATCGCAATCATGGCGCATTCCACGAGGACTGCACGCTGGATGTGGCGGTGCGGATTGCTGATCTGATTGCGCCGACCTGGCTGCGCATTGCCGGATACTGGTATCCACGCGGCGGCATTCCGATCGATGTGTTCTGGCAGACCGGTCCGGTGCCGGACGGACTCTGGGTGCCCGAGACCGGTGTTGCGCCTTATCGCGGACGGGGGTGAGCGGCCTCTCAGTTTCAGTCTGACGGATCGTTCCAGCGTGTGATCTTGCGATGCAGTTCAGGGCGTGGGCGCTCGGGCGGCAGCGCGGTCGGTGTGCCGATATAAAGATAGCCGGCGACCTGTTCACTTTCCGACAGTCCGAGCATGGCTGCGACCTCGCGGTCATAAGCGATCCATTCGGTCAGCCAGACCCCCGCCCAGCCGGCCGCACTGGTCGCCAGTAACAGCGTCTGGCAGACCGCGCCGGCGGACAATTGCTGTTCCCAGACCGGCGTCTTGTGGGCGGTGTCGGGGCGAGATATCACCGCGATGACCACCGGAGCGCGCTGCAGAAGCCCCCCGGCTGCTGCCCGTTCCGCTGCATCCGCAGACGGTGGCGCGCGCGCGAAGATTTCGCTGGCCCTGCGGTCGAAAGCGATCCGTGCGTCGCCCTCGAAGACGATGAAGCGCCACGGCTCAACCCGGCGATGGTCAGGCACGCGGGCTGCTATCTGCAACAGCTCATCGACCTCATCGGGCGATGGGCCCGGCGCGCTGAGTGCCTGTTTGCCAGCAGAGCGGCGCAGGGCGAGAAGCTGTCGGGCATCCCCGCTCGGCCTTGCCGCCAGCATTGGATGGCCGGTCGGAGGGGCGGGGGGAAATCGAGCTGTCATGATTGAGCAAATAGGTGCGACTCGCGGGCTTACAAAAATAAACAGTGTTCACTAATTGAACGTCATTTGATTTCCGGGCTGCGCATGCTATTTTCACACACGACAGTCGCCACTTCAATGGCGTGATTTCGAGACGATGAGAAGCAATGGCCGAGACAGATGACCGCGCAAGCCTGACGCCCGCCGAGCGCCGGCGGCTACGTGTGCGCGAAACCATACTGGACGCGGCAGAAAAAGTCTTCGCGCTGGAGGGCGCTGAAGGGCTGTCGATCCGCCGACTGGCTGATGAGATCGATTATTCCCCGGCTGCGATCTACAAATATTTCGCCTCCAAGGAAGAGCTGATCGATGAGCTTAAGGAGGCTTTCTTTGCGCGGATCCTCGAACAGGTTGATGAGGTCGTTGCCGGTGATCGCCCGTTTCTTGAGCGGGCACGCGCCTGTCTGGTTACCTATGTCCTGACGGCGTTGGAAAAGACCAATCATTATGCTGCCGCTTTCTCAGGCCTGGCGGAGGGGGCGGCCGCGCCGCGCGACTGGTCTGAATTTTCGCAGACAAACAAGGGGCAGGCTTTCATGTATCTGGTGGATATGGTCTGCGAGGGCCAGCAGGAGGGGGTTTTCCGGCCCCGGCTTGACCCGGTGCTGGCGGCGAAAAGTGCGTGGGCGTCGTGCCATGGGCTGGCGATGCTGCTCGCGCACATGCCGAAATTTCCCGAGATGATGTCCGGCAACGCAGCTCTGAATTCGCGTGAATTCATCGAATTTCATGCCGATCAGGTGATCCGCGGGCTGCAGGGCGGTCTGTCAGCCGATCTTGAAAATGCCGGAGTTTCGGGCACGGAGGCACCACAATGAGTGATATGGATTTCGGGCGCGAAAAACGCCCCAGCGCCCTCAAGGGCCTGCTGTTTTTTCTTGTCCTGTCGATCGTGGCCGGCGGGCTGGTTTATGCGGCGCTGAACCTCAGGTCGAGCGAAGGCCCGAATGTCGCGCAAGACACGCCCAGGGCTCTGTCGGTGGCCGTTGTCGAAGCGCGCATCAGTGACGCTTTCGAAATGAAGGAAAGCTTCACTGGCCTTGCCACGCCCAAACGCACCAGCCAGCTGGGTTTCACAACCGGCGGGCGGATCGCGCGGCTGCAAGCCGATACTGGCGACCGGGTGGGAGCGGGCGCGGTTCTGGCGGTGCTCGACACGAGGAACCTGCGCGCGCAACTCGCCGCCTCCGAAGCGGGCATGGAAGAGGCCCGTGCCGCCCGCGAACTGGCGATGAAATCGGTCCAGCGCCAGCGCGAACTGCGTGATCGCGGGCATGTGTCCCAACAGCTTGTCGATGAGGCGTCGGCCGCCGCCCTGCAGGCCGATGCCCGGCTCATCGCTGCTGGTGCGCAGGCCGACACGCTGCGGGTGCAGATCGACCTGTCGCAGATCGTGGCACCCTATGGCGGTGTGATCACCCAGCGTTTTGCTGATGAAGGCACGATTGCCTCTCCCGGTCAGCCAATTTTCGAACTTGTCGAAAGCTCGGCACTGGAGGCACGGATCGGGCTGCCTGCAGCAGTGTCTGCCACGCTTGAGCCGGGCCGCGACTATTTGCTGTCGGCTGATACAGGACAATTCAATGCGAAGCTGCGGACGGTAACAGGCGTAATTGATGCCCGTCAGCGCACGGTTGCGGCCGTATTCGATATTGACCCGCGTGCGAATGTGCCGGTCGGCAGTGTTGTCAGGCTCGCCATTGACCGCCAGTTGCAAGAACGCGGAAGCTGGGTCCCCGTTGCCGCGCTGACCGAGTCCGGGCGGGGCCTGTGGGCGGTGATGATTGCAGACCGGGTTGAAAATGGCTGGGTCGCGCAGGCCCGGCTGGTTGAAATCATCCATAATGATGGCGAGCGTGCCTTTGTGCGCGGCCTGATTGCCGAGGGTGACCGGGTCATTGTCGATGGTCTTGAGCGGATCACTCCAGGGCAGCCGGTGGCCCCGCGAATGGTCGATCTGGCCGAGAGCCTGGCGCCCGCTTCTGCGCCCGTCCAGCCCTGAAAGCAGGATCAACACCTCCCATGCGCACCCTGTTCTTCCGCCTGCCGCGCCTTGCCGTGCTTGCCATGCTGGTTGTGGTCGCCGGCGGTCTGGGTGCGGTCCTGTCGCTTGGCCGGCAGGAAGACCCGACGCTGATCGAACGGTTCGGATTTGTCCTTGTCGCGCTGCCCGGAGCGGATGCTGAACGCATCGAGGCCCTGGTCACCGAGCCGCTTGAAGACGCGCTGCTGGAACTGGCCGAGATCGAGGAACTTGAAACGGTCTCTCGCGCCGGTATCAGTCAGGTCACGATCGGCCTGCGAGAGGATCTGAGCGAGAGCGAGGTCGATGATGCCTGGGGGTTGGTTCAGGCGCAGGTGGACAAGGCACAGACGCAATTTCCTGCCGGCACACAGGCCCCTGAAATCGAGCGGGTGTTCGTGGGCGCGACCACCATGGCCGTGTCGATCATCTGGACCGGCGAAGGCCCGCCTGAACTGGCCTTGATGGCACGTCTCGCCGCAACGCTCGAAGACCGGTTCCAGAACCTGCCCGGCACAGAAGAAACAGAGACCTATGGCCTGCCGGATGAGGAAATTCGCGTCATTGTCGATCCCGATGCGCTGGCCGCAGCGGGCCTGACGGCGCGTGAGGCCGCCGCAATCATCGCGGCATCGGACTCCAAGACGCCTGCAGGCCAGTTGCGCACGACAGGCTCCAATCTCGGTGTCGAGATTGATGGGGAGTTTGACTCCATTGCCCGGGTGCGCGCCGTGCCGCTGTTGCAGCGCGGCGATGGCAGCGCGGTGCGCGTGGGTGATGTCGCCGATGTGCGCAAGGGGCTGTCGCAACCCATCACCGTGCTTGATTTTGACAATGGCCGCCGCGCGATCACGGTCGGTGCCTTCATCCAGACCGGCCAGCGCGTTGACCAGTGGGCGGCACGCGCACGAACACTGGTGGATGATTTCGCAGAAGAGATCCGTTCTGACCGGGTCGAAACGCGCATCGTCTTTGACCAGAACCTCTATACGGAAGCGCGTCTGAAAGACCTGACCCGCAATTTCGCCTTTTCGGCGCTGATCGTGTTTGTCGCGCTGTTCCTGGTGATGGGCTGGCGGGCGGCCTTCATCGTCGGTTCCGCGCTGCCGCTGACGGTCTGTCTGGTGCTGATCCTGTTCAATGTGTTCGGCATGCCGCTGCACCAGATGTCGGTGACCGGACTGATCATTTCGCTCGGGTTGCTGATCGACAATGCGGTTGTGGTCGTTGATGATTTCGATCAGCTGCGCGCGCGCGGTGCCGGTCGGCTGGAGGCCATTGACCGCGCTTTGAAACATCTGTTCGGCCCACTTTTTGCCTCGACCCTGACCACGGCACTGGCCTTTGCGCCGATTGCCCTTCTTCCGGGCTCGGCCGGTGAATTTGTCGGCATGATCGGTATTTCGGTGATTTTCGCCGTGGTCGCGTCGCTGCTGGTTTCGATGACGGTTATTCCGGCCATGGCGGGCTGGTTTGATCGCGCGCGGGCCGGTGAGGGCGGGCGGGTGCTGAAGCGGCGATGGTGGCGCGATGGCATCGCCGTCGACATGATCAGCGATGGCTATCGCTGGAGCGTTGGAGCGGTCCTGCGGTTTCCCCCGCTCGGCATCGTGATCGGACTGGCACCCGCGATCACGGGTTTTTACCTTGCCGGACAACTGCCCTCACAATTCTTTCCCCAGACCGAGCGCAACCAGTTCCAGATCGAGATTTCGCTGGCGGCCAATGCGCCCATCGGGGCCGCCGAGCAGGCGGTTGAACAGGCGAGTGAAATTCTGCGCGATTATGACGAGATCACTGATTTTCATTTCACGCTTGGCGAGCCGGGCCCGCGTGTCTATTACAATTTGGTCAACAGCACGCGCGGGGTTGAAGGCGTCGCATCCGGCTGGGTCACCACGCGCGCCTCGCCGGACACACGTGCCATCATTGCGAAGTTGCAGGCGGCGCTGCGCGACCAGTTCCCCGGTGCGCAGGCGCTCGCCCTTCCATTCGAGCAGGGTCCGCCCTCCGATGCGCCAATTCAGTTCCTGATCGCGGGTGACAATCTGCAGACCTTGTCGGCACTTGGCGACGAGGTCCGGTCCATTCTCGCGCAGACGCCGGGCGTCACCTACACATCGGCAAGTCTTGAACTCGGCACTCCGACACTGAACCTTGAGGCGGATGAAACCGCGATTGCCCTGACCGGCCTGCGCCTGACCGGACTGGCCAGCGATATCAGCGCGGAGCTGGAAGGCGTGCTTGCCGGCAGCGTTCTGGAAGGTGTCGAAGAGCTGCCGGTCCGCGTCATTGCGCCCGATGACCGGCGCAGCGAGAGTGTTCAGCTGCAGTCAAAGACCTTCGGCGGTGCACCGCTGTCTGCGCTGGGTGAACTGTCGCTCGAACCGAAAGTGGCGAGCATCACGCGGCGCGATGGCCAGCGCATCAATGATATACGCGCCTATCTGGAGCCCTATACGCTGCCCGCTCCGGTGTTCGACGATTTTCGCGCACGTCTCGACGCGTCAGGGTTTTCGATGCCGCCGGGCTATGAATTGCGGATTGGCGGAGAGGCCGAGAACAGCGCCGATGCACTGGGCGATCTGGCAGCGACCGGCGTGCCGCTGATCCTGATCATGACCGGGGCGGTGGCGCTCGTCTTCAACTCGTTCCGCATGGCGCTGTTGATCCTGACAACGGGTTTCCTGTCGATGGGCCTCGCTTTTTTCGGGGTCTGGCTGTTCAACCTGCCGCTGGGTTTCAACGCGATCATCGGTGCGCTTGGCCTGCTGGGTATCGCCATCAACGGCTCGATTGTCGTTTTGTCGATGCTGCGGGCCAATCGCGAGGCCATGTCCGACAATATTCTCGCCCAGCGTGAGACCGTGATGAACGCGACCCGTCACATCGTGGCAACGACATTGACGACGATTGGCGGATTTGTCCCGCTGCTGTTGACTGCCGATGCGTTCTGGATGCCGCTTGCCTCGGCGATTGCCGGTGGTGTGGCCGGGTCGGCCTTGCTGGCACTGTATTTCACCCCGGCTGTTTTCCGGCTGACGACGATGCGGCCGTTCACACGGTTTGCCCTGTCGCTGGTGCGGCTGCTGAGGCGATCCGTCCGCCCGGCACAATAATATCAAGCTGCATGGATCGGAACCGATCCTTGCAGCGCAGGCAAGCGCGACTGCGCGTCGGCGCCCCATGCGCCGTAACCGCGGATGAGTCTTCATCCGCGCATATTGTTACAAGGCGGTTTGCAGCCAAAAAATCGGCACCCGGGCGAAGTGCCGGGGCGCCGCTGCTTCATTGATACCGGCCATGCGGCCTGTTGAACCGCTCAGGCGATGTCGAACCGGTCGGCATTCATGACCTTGCACCAGGCAGCGACAAAGTCCCTGACAAATGTCTCTGCGCTGTCATCCTGGGCATAATATTCGCAATAAGCGCGCAGCACCGAATTGGAGCCGAAGACGAGGTCGATGCGGGTTGCGGTCCATTTCACGGCACCCGATTTGCGTTCGCGGATTTCATAGACGCCATTGCCGGTCGGCACCCATGTGTTGGCCATGTCGGTGAGGTTGGTGAAGAAGTCGTTCGTCAATGTGCCCTCGCGATCGGTGAACACGCCATGACCGGCTCCGCCATGATTGGTGCCGAGCATCCGCATGCCGCCGGTCAGGACCGTCATTTCCGGTGCCGTGAGGCCCATCAGCTGCGTTCGGTCGAGCATCAGGTCTTCCGGGCTGACCGCATAGTCCT
>CAYUEM010000082.1:0-10977 GCA_964442925.1 uncultured Hyphomonadaceae bacterium | reverse complement strand
GGCACGGCGCGCTGCACGCGCTCATTCTTTACGCTGGCGAGACCATCCGAAACCAGCTGGGCGGCGGCGAGTGAACCGCGCAGGTCATGATTGATCCGCGCCACCGCCTCGCCAAGTTCAGCCAGCCTCTCGCGCTGGCGAAAGCTCTCCGAAACAGCGGTTTCCATCTGCTCGACCGCATTCTGGACACGTCCGATCTCGTCGCGCCGCCGGGTTGGCGAAAGCCGCCCCGTCCAGCCGCCCGGATCCTTGCGGAACTGTTCGACAGAAGAGGTCACCCTGCCGATCGGGCGCACCACGAGCAGGAACAGCAGAAGATAGATCAGCCCGCCCGCCGTCAGCGAAATCAGCAGCGAAAGACTGATGATCCGCCCACAATAGGCCAGCAATTCCGACCTGAGCGGTGCCTCCGGCACGAGAACTTCAAGTGTGCGGTCCGCCTTCCCGCCGGTATCGAAGATCAGCAGCATTCGATCATCGCGCGCCATCATCGTGGACAGGGTCGCGCCAATGGCGAAAATCTGGTCATTTGCGCGCAGATCCACCCTCACGACGGGCGTTTCGACGAGGTTCAGCATGGGCAGGATCTGGAAGCGCATGCCATCCTCGATTTCAGTCACGGCCAGCACGCCAGCATTCGCCAGCAGCGAGGACGACAAGTCACGCGACACTGCGCGCGAAGGTGCCGCTTCCAGCGACAGGGCCGCAATCCGCGCCGCCTGTGTGCGTTCCTCCAGCCAGCTGGCGCGATAACTCGCCGCACTTGGCAGGAAGATCAGCGTCTCGACAAACAGGATGACAGCGATGGTGACGCCGAACAGGCGAAAGGAGAGGCTGTGGTGCCAGCCCGGCGTCCTTACAGTCGCGGAGGTTTCAGAGATGGCCATCACCGCGCAAACTGACGCGGCGCGGCAGAAAATTCAATGATCTTGTGGTCGCGATCAGGGGATCTTCTGCAGGAAACCGACAAGGCGCCTGGCCCCGGGGCCAAACACCGTATCGGCAAAATGCGCCGACGCTGCGCGTTTCACAACTTCGGTTCGCGTCGGATAGGGTGAAATGAAGTTGGTCAGGTCCTTGACCTTCAGCCCGTTCGACATTGCAAGAGCGATCATCTGGATGATCTCGCCAGCGCCTTCGCCGACAATCGACGCGCCGATAATCGTGCCTTTGCGAATGACCAGTCGGGCTTCACCGGCTTTGTGATTTTCGGCGATTGCGCGATCGTTTTCCGCAAAGGCGAAGTGCGAACTGGCCACGCCGGACGCGTATTTCTCGCGTGCCTCAGCCTCGGTCAGGCCGATCTGGGCAACTTCCGGGCTGGTATAGGTGACCGCCGGGACGGGCAGGCTTGAAGCTTTCGAGAAGGGCGACTTGAAAAAGGCCCGGCGCACGAAAACCGAGGCGTGCCAGCCAGCAAGATGGGTGAACTGGCCGCGACCTGCGACATCGCCCAGCGCCCAGACGCGACTGTTGGATACCGAACGCAATGTGTCGCGCACGGTGATCCCTGAGCGGTCATGTTCCACTCCGCCGGCTTCCAGGTCGAGACCATTGAGAACCGGCCGGCGACCGACCGCCACCAGCAGGTGACTGCCGCTCAGCGCGTCGCTGCCAGCGTCCGATGTCGTATGCACGGTGATGGTGCCCTTGTCATGACTGACCCGCACCGCCTTGTGACCCTCGCGGATATCGACGCCTTCTGCGCGCAGCTGATCAGCCGCGACGGCGGCATGGGCGCGGTCGGCCGCTGCCAGCACCCTGTCCATTTCGATCAGCGTGACCTTTGCGCCCAGCCGGTTGAAAGCCTGCGCCATTTCCATACCGATCGGACCGCCGCCCAGAACCAGCAGATGCTGCGGCAACTCATCGATTGTAAAAATCGTCTCATTGGTCAGATAAGCGACATCCTCCAGCCCCTCGATCGGAGGGATGAAAGCGCTGCTGCCCGTGGCGACGATGATCCGCCGCGCGCGTGTCTGCGTCGTGGCCGAAACAATCGTCTTCGGATCGGCGAATTTCGCGTGTTCGCGGATGACCGTCACGCCGAGGCCCTCGAAGCGTTCCTGGCTGTCCACCGGGGCAATCGCCTCGATCGTGCCGCGCACATGCGCCCTGACGCGGGCCCAGTCGATTTGCGGCGCGCCGGCACTGACGCCATAAGCCGCAGCTTCACGGACTGCGTGCGCCTGCTTCGCGGCATAGAGAAGTGCCTTGGAGGGCACGCAGCCATAATTGAGGCAGTCACCACCCATTTCGCCCTTTTCGTAAAGCACGACGTTCAGCCCCAGCATCGCCGCTCCGGCAGCTGCTGACAGTCCGCCCGAACCGCCGCCGATGACGACGAGATCAGCCTCGATCTCGCGCCGGCCAGCATGTGTTTCAGAGGCGACGGAGGGCGCGCTTGCCATTGTTGCCGGCGAGGAGCCGGTGTCGGACGCACTGCGCCGCGAGATGGGCTTTTCGGCGTCGGTCATTGCACGGCCCCTTCAAGCTTTGCGGCTTCCTTGCGGAATATCTTCTTGTAGGCGACTGGCAGCAGTGCCACGACACCGAGTGCAATGAAAGCTGGAATGAAATTCTGGACGACGCCGAACAGGTTCTCCGTCTTTTCCGGATCGAGGCTGCTGCGCAGGCTGTGGCCGATCCATGTATAGGCGATCACGCCCGGGACGATGCCCAGCGCTGTGGTGATGAAATAATCGCGATATTTCGCGCCGAGAAGGGCTGGTGCAATATTGGCGACCGGAAACGGCACGACCGGGAACAGCCGCAGCGCAAACATATAAGACACCGCGTTCTCCCGAAAGCCGGCTTCCATCCGCGCCACAAAGCCGCCGGCGCGCTCGCTCAGCGCCTTGCCGACCGATGTGCGCGCGGCAAAGAACAGGATCGACGCGCCGAGTGTCGCCCCGGCAATCGTTGCCAGAGAGCCGCCGACAAGGCCGAACAGCAAGCCGCCGGAAATCGTGATCCACATTGCGCCGGGTAGCATGAAAACAGTCGCCAGCGCATAGATCACGATGAAGATTGCCAGCGCGAGGACCAGGTTCTGCGCCACGAAAGCCGACCATGCGACCTGACGCTCGCGCAGCGTATCGAGCGAGAGGAAATCGAACAGCCCGAACAACCAGGCCGCCGCGATGCCCGCAACCAGCAGATAGACCGGCCAGAGCCGGATCAAGACCGAACGCCGCGTTGCAGGTGTGGCTTGCGGGCTGTGAGCTTCCTGCGTCATCGCCTAATCCTCCAGATCATTGAGCGACCAGTCATAGACATGGCCGCGAATTCGTACATCGCCCGACAGCGCTGCGCGCAAGTCATCATCAGCATATTCGCGAAGATGTGAAATCACCCCGGCATCAGTGCCGCCAAAATCCTCGCGAAACCATTTGTAGATCCGCGAGACACGCAGATCACCGTTGCCGCGCAAAGTCACGCCGCGTGGATGATTGATATAGTCGCGCGCAGCTGCGGTCAGGTCTTCGTCCAGTGTTGCGCCGATCCAGGCCTGATCGCGCAGGTTCGGACAACCGATGGACGCACAATTGACGGCATAGTGCACGCGCGGATCGCTCCACTGCACGCGCAGGACATCATGTTCGATACCGTGCAGCGAGATCTCTTCTCCATCGGCGACGACGCGCACCTGCTTCCACGGTCCGATCAGATATCCGCTGCGGATCGAGGCAACAGGGTAGCGCTCGACAATATGGCGCACGGTTGCTGCATTGTAGAGATTGGCCCAGGCGGCGAACGCCGCGTCACGCGCCAATGCGTCGAAATCGAGTGTTTCAAACGACGCGATATACGCATCGAGTTTGCGTCGCGAGGCTGGATCGCCCTTCAGCCTGGCATAATCGAACTGGTCGACACCATCAGCGCTGTGCACGACATGGCTGGCCAGCAAGGCCGTCCATTCCGTGTGCAGGTCGTGCTCAGCCGCCGGCAACAGCCCATCGGCCATAGCCTGACTGACCATGGCCAGCAGTATCGCGCCCGCAGCCAGTACGTGTTTCAATTGCATCATCCTTGCCGTCCCCACCTGCGATCACATTTGCGACTGTCCATGATGTGGCAATTAATGCGATAACTTCCCGCATACACCCGCAATTGCCAGAACAATCGATCAAAGCCGCGTGATCACGATCCGGCGCTTGACCTGAAGCGGACTCTTCATGTAACGGAACCTCTTTTCCGCTAGAGTTCAAATCCGAGAAGAAGGCGCAAGCCCGATGAAACGCACTTTTCAGCCCAGCCGACTGAAGCGGGCCCGCACCCACGGCTTTCGCACCCGGATGTCGTCGAAAAACGGTCGCAAGGTTCTGGCACGCCGCCGCGCCAAGGGCCGCAAGCGCCTGATCGCCTGACCGGCCCCGCGCGCCTGACGGGGACAGCTGAGATCAGACGGCTGCAAAAGCGCGCGCAATTTCTCTGGGCGCGTGACGGGTCTGCAGAAAGACGCAAGGCGCTTGTGGTTCAGGCGCGAAACCGGCCTGCCCCCTCTGGCGAATATATCGGCGAAGGGTTCACGGCCACCAAACGCATCGGCAATGCAGTTGTTCGCAACCGCGCAAAACGCCGCCTGCGCGCCGCATCAAGAGAAATTCTGCCCCTATTTGGCTTGCCCGGCAGCGATTATGTTTTCATCGCCCGCAAGGATACCGCAACGATTGAGTGGGCGCGCTTGCTTGACGATATGAAAAGCGCCCTGATAAGCCTCCAGCCGCGCCTGAACGCGCGGGCCGGGGACGATCCCGATTGCCAAGCCCCTCCATTCTGAGAGCTGATAAACAGTGATGCCGCCGAACCCGCCCGGACCTGACCAGACGCGAAACCTGATCCTCGCCATGACCTTGATGATGGGCTTTCTGTTTGCCTATCAATGGTTCATCGTGGCCCCGCAGGAGGCCGCCCGGCGCGAAGCCCAGCGCGCCGCAGAGCTTGAACAGGCTGCCAATCCGCCAGAGGCGCAGGCCGTAACCGAGCCTGTGATTGTCGCGACTGTCGAAGAGGCGCTTGGCTCCAGTGCCCGCCTGCGTTTTGACGGCCCGGCCCTGGATGGCTCGATCAATCTGACCGGCGCGCGCGTCGATGATGTCAATCTCAAACGGCATTTCATCACCGTCGAACGCGAAGAGGAATTGCGCCTGATGCGGCCGGAAATCGCCGCGCACGGATATTATGCGGCCTATGGCTGGCTGCCGGAGACAGGCCGGCCTGTCGTCGGGGTCAATACAGAGTGGCAACAGCGCGGCAATGGTACGCTCAGCCCGTCCAATCCGGTCACGCTGTTTACCCAACGCGGCGAGCTTGTCTTCGAACGCACGATCACGCTCGACGACAATTACATGTTCACCTTTACCGACCGGATTATCAATCAGGGCCCCGAAGCGCGCGCTCTCACGCCATTCGGCGTGATCCGGCGTCATGGCGAATTCAAGGATTTCCTTGACGCAACCGACCCCGGTGCATCCGGCCTCAGCGCGATTGTGCATCTCGGCCTGATTGGTGTTCTCGACCGCGAGCTGACCTTGCGCAAATACAAGGGCCTGGCAAAGGACAAGGGGATCAAGGGCAAGTCCGTCGCAGACGCCGGCGGCTGGATCGGGTTTACCGACAAATACTGGATGGCCGCGCTTGTCCCCCGCCAGGGTGAACCTTTTGAGGCGAAATTCAGCTTGCGTGAACGCGCCGGTGAGCCGGTTTTCGAACTGCTGACAGAGGGCACTTCGGTTGCCGTTCCGGCCGGCGGTGAAGCCGTGATCGAACACCGGGTGTTTGCCGGTGCAAAACGGCTCGAAGTGCTGCGCGAATATGAAAGCGGGCTCGGCCTGCCGCGTTTTGACGATGCGATTGACTGGGGCATGTTCTGGTTCCTGACCAAGCCTTTCTTCATTGTCCTTCTTTGGCTGGAAGGGATGGTCGGCGGCTTCGGCCTGGCGATCCTGGCGTTTACGCTTCTGGTCAAGATTCCGCTGATCCCGCTCTACAATCAGAGCTACAAATCCATGGCGAAGATGAAGCTTCTGGCCGAGCCGATGAAGGAGTTGCAGGAGCGGTTCAAGGAAGACCCGCAGCGCCGCCAGCAGGAAATCATGAAACTCTATCAGCGCGAAAAGGCCAATCCGCTGGCTGGCTGCCTGCCGATTCTGGCGACGATCCCGGTTTTCTACGCGCTCTACAAGACGCTGTTTGTCACGCTCGAAATGCGACATGAGCCGTTCTGGTATCTCAAGGACCTGTCGGCACCGGATCCCAGCGCAATCGGCAACCTGTTCGGCCTGCTGCCCTGGGCGGCGGCGGATGTGAAGGCGATACCGCTGATCGGCATCGTCATCGGCATTGGCTTCCTGCCGATCCTTTACGGCCTGACCATGGCCGCCTTGCAGTCGCTTTCACCCCCCCCGCCTGACCCGACGCAGCGCATGGTCATGATGGCGCTGCCGGTGATCCTGACCTTTGTGTTCGGGGGCTTTGCGGCAGGTCTGGTGCTTTACTGGGTCTGGAACAATGTCCTGTCGCTGTTGCAGCAATATTTCATCATGCGACGCAATGGCGTGGAAACCCAGCTCGACAAGCTGATTGCCCGGGTGATGGGCCGGCGCGGCGACACGCCAGCCGAATGAGCGAGCCTGAATTTACCGAGGATGAACTGGAAGCCGGGCGCAAACTGTTTGCCGGGCCGGTCGATTTCATTCTTGGTGTCGCCGGGCTTGAACAATTGCCACCCGATGACCGACCGGAAGTGGCTTTTGCCGGGCGGTCCAATGTCGGCAAATCCTCGCTGGTCAATGCCCTGACCGGTCGCAAGACATTGGCGCGTATCTCGGCAGAACCCGGAAAGACGCGCGAGCTGAATTATTTCGATCTCGGCAGCGGGCGGCTGTATCTGGTTGATCTACCCGGCTTTGGATATGCCAAGGTCTCGCGCACGCAGGCCGAAGCCTGGATGCGGCTGACGCGCGCCTATCTGCGCGGGCGGGCAAATCTGCGCCGGGTCTTCCTGCTGATCGATGCGCGCCGCGGCGTGATGGCGCCCGATATCGAAATCATGAACATGCTTGATGGCGCGGCAGTCAATTATCAGATCGTCCTGACCAAGATCGACAAGCTCAAGCCGACCGAGGTTGAAACCCGGCTGGCTTCGGTCCTGCAGGGCCTGAAGAAACGCCCGGCCGCGCATCCGATGGTGCGGTCAACCTCATCGGTCAAGGGCTTCGGTATCGCCGAACTGCGCAGCGAGATCGAAAGGCTTTCAGCGTAATCGACTTGTCGCATTGGCGCGCTATGGTACCTGCCAGATCAGACCGGAGCCTGCCCCGATGCTACGTATCTTCCCAATCGCCGCCGCGATTCTTGTCCTTGCCGCTTGTCAGCAGAACACGCCGGTGATCGCGCCGATGCCGGACGATACCGCTTCAGCCATATGGACCTTCGAACAGCGCGCCCCGGCTTTGCGGCAGGCCTCGTGCCCTGATGATTTGGCTTTCGCGCGCGCGAGCAGCATAGAGATGAACGCCGCCCCTGTGGAGCTCGGGCCGCCTGACTTGCTGGCGCAGCGCGTTTCTGGTGTGCGGTTTGTTGCCGGCTGGCACCTGACCAGCGCTGAGGACGGTTTTGGTGGCCTTTCGGGGCTCGCAGTTTTGCCATCGGGCAGCCTGCTAGCCATTTCCGATCAGGGCAACTGGGTGTGGATCGCGATGGAGAATGGCGCGCCGTCGGGGGTCGGGAATATCGCACCGATGCGCAACGCGGATGGCAAGCTTCTGTCCCGGAAGTCCGTTCAGGATGCCGAAGGTCTGACCATGCGCGACGGGCTGGCACTGGTCAGTTTCGAGCGCAATCACCGCATTCTGGCATATGATCTTGAAGGCTGTGGACCGAATGCGCGCGGCGCGCTGGTGACAAGGGTGGAGGCTCAGCCCGGCGGCATGGCGCGGCAGATGGAGCCGAATGGCGGGCTGGAAGGGCTCGCGCTTTCAGCAGAGGGCCATCTCATAGCCTCAGCCGAAACGCAGGATGAAGGCATCGCGCTGGGCGCGGTCGCGGTGCGCGCAGACGGTGCAAGTCTGACACTGCCCCACCGCCATGAGGTGTTCGGCCCGCTGGCGGCCACGGGGCTCGATTTTTTCGGCGACGACCTGTTGATGGTGCATCGCCACTATGACCGGGCGGTCGGCAACACGGTCCGTCTGACACGCACCCCGGTCGGCGATGATTTTGCGCTCGGCGAAAGCGAAACACTGGTCCGGCTGGACCACGAAACCCTGGTCGATAATTTCGAGGCTGTCGCCGTCGATCCGCGAGAGGGCGGGTCGCGGCGCGTCTACATCCTGTCGGACAATAATTTCAACCCGTTGCAGCGCACCTTGCTGCTTGCCTTCGAGATTGAACAGGACTGATCGTTCCGGCTCTTACCAACGAGCCCGTTTCGCATTATATAATGTGTCAGCAAGGGCTGCCGCGTGCGACAGGGCGATACAACTCCGCCGACCTTACTTACCGTTCGGGAGCTGGCAATCTGGCGGGGATCGTGGTCCCGGCTCACCTGGTGCCCACCTAGCTTGCTAGGTCGACGGGAGTGACCAGACCCACCGGCGCAGGTGGTCCTTGCGATTTCTCTGGCGAGCGGCACCGGAAATGAATTGACCATACTGTCTGACAAGAAAGCGCTGCGCACGCACATGCGGACGATCCGCGAAGAGGCACATGCGCGCGACCCCGATGCCGGCGAAACGCTGGCGGGCCTGTTCCCAATGAAGCTGTTGCAGCGCTTCGGCCCGGAGATTGCCGGTTACATGCCTCTGGGCAGTGAGATCGATCCGCTGCCCCTGATGGAAAAACTGGCAAAAGCGGGCGGCGAACTGTCACTGCCGCGCGTCGAGCCGGATGGCACGATGAGTTATCGCCGCTGGGGCTTTGGCGAGCCGCTGGTCACTGGCAGTTTCGGCCTGCGCGAGCCGCCAGACGATGCACCCCGCGTCGCACCGACACTGATCCTGACCCCGCTTCTGGCTTTTGACGCTGCCGGAAACCGTTTGGGCTATGGCAAGGGCCATTATGACCGCGCGATTGCGGCCTTGCGCGAAGCCGGGCGGGTGTTCGCCTGCGCTCTCGCTTTCAGCGCGCAGCAGATCGAGGCGGTTCCAAGCGAGCCACACGACCAGCCGCTTGACTGGGCGGTGACGCCAGATGGCTCTGTCCCCCTGTTCATGATGCGCGGCTTCAGCGCCGCCAGCGCGCGGGGCTGAAGCCGCCTTCCCTTGCGTCCCGCCTCGCCCTTTTCGCGACCTTTGGTTATGGATCAGGAAAAGAATAACGGGCAAGCAGGAGACGCATCTCATGGCAAAAGGTTCAATGCCGGTGCTGGTCGGCGCGGGTCAGGCGGTCAGCCATTGGCAAGTGGCTGATGGAAGCGCTGCAGCCCCCTCGCCGCTGTCGCTTGCGCGCGACGCGGCAAAGGCAGCGCTGCACGACAGCAACGCGCCGCGCCTTGCCGCAGAGATCGACACGTTGGCCTTTGTCCGGATTTTCGAGGACTCGGTGCCCGGCGACAATCATCCGCACGGCCACAACACCAATCTGCCGGGCACGCTGGCGCGCGATATCGGCGCTGCGCCCCGCCGCGCGATTTATTCATCGGTTGGCGGCCAAGGCCCGCAGCAGCTGGTCAATGAATTTGCCAGCGCCATTCATGCCGGCGAAATGGAATGCGGCCTGATTGCAGGTTCCGAAGCGATCGGTGCGTCCAAGGCGGCGCGCAGGGCCGGGCTGGAGCTGGACTGGACCGACGGCGCAGCGCTGGAAATCGAGGATCGCGGCATGGGTGACATGCTGCTCTCGCGAACCGAGATCAAGCATGGTCTGGTTTCACCGCCCTATTTCTACGCGCTTTTCGAAACCGCAATTGCCGCGCGCGAGGGCCGAACACGCAGCCAGCAACGCACCGCCATGTCGCAGCTTTTCGCGCCGTTTTCGCAGGTCGCTGCCGCCAATCCTTATGCGCAGTTTCCGCAGGCACGCGATGCCCAATGGCTGGCAAGCCCGTCAAAGGACAATTACGAACTGGCCGACCCGTTCCTGAAATGGCATGTCGCGCAGGACGCCGTAAATCTCGGCGCAGCGGTCATCATCATGTCTGATGACAAGGCGGACGCGCTCGGTATCGCGCAGCATCAGCGCATCTATCTGCATGGGGCCGGCGAGGCGGGCGATGATTTCATCTCGCAGCGCCCGGTGCTCGACGGCTCCTTCGCAATGGACAAGGCGGTCGCGCGCGCACTGGAGCAGGCCGGCAGGACGGCGGCGCAAATGTCGGCGTTTGACCTTTATTCCTGCTTTCCGTGTGCGGTTTTCTCCGCCTGCGCCGCGCTGGGTGTCGACTGGGAAAGCGAGAAAAGACCGCTGACGCTGACGGGGGGCCTGCCATTTTTCGGCGGGCCGGGGAACAATTACTCGCTGCATGGAATCGCAGCGATGATTGAGCGCTTACGGGCCCACCCGGATGATTTCGGCCTCGTTCTGGCCAATGGCGGCTGGATGAGCAAGGAAGCGGTCGGCGTCTATTCGGCCACGCGGCCTGCAGATTTCTCACCGGTCGAACCGGCGGCGAAACCCGACAGGACGGTTTCGCTGGCGCAGGAACCGGGCCATGGAACGCTGGAGACCTACACGGTCGTTCATGCGCGCGGCGTGCCGCAAGCAGGCATCTGTTTCGGACGCACGGGCGCGGGTGCGCGCTTTATTGCCACGGCGGAGAAAAACGCGCTGGAGCGCCTGCGCGCGGATGAGAATCTCTGCGGTGCGCCCATCTGCGTCACGTGCGAGGGAGAGGTCTGCCAGTTCAGCTTCGAATAACACCTCGCGCGCGAATCTGGACCCTGTCTTGCATTGGTCTTAGGACATGTAACGCAGCTTCCCCGCTGCGGGGGACATTCATCGCGCGACGAGGAGAACTAATCGATGAGCATTCGC
>CAYUEM010000081.1:9633-11059 GCA_964442925.1 uncultured Hyphomonadaceae bacterium | reverse complement strand
GCGCGCGCGCGTGACCGAAAGCTCAAACCGCAGGAATACAGCGGCGGCACCTTCTCGATCTCCAATCTCGGCATGTTTGGCATCAAGTCCTTCGCCTCGATCATCAATCCGCCAGAAGGCATGATCCTGTCGGTCGGCGCAGGCGAGAAGCGCCCCGTGGTGGGCGAGGATGGCGAGCTTGTAGCGGCCACAGTGATGAGCGTGACACTGACCTGCGACCACCGCGTCATCGGCGGCGCAGAAGGCGCGCGCTGGCTCGCCGCCTTCAAGCGCTATGTCGAAACACCCGAAGCGATGTTGCTTTAGATCTGTCGTAGGGTGGGTAGAGCGCAGCGAAACCCACCACTCAATCCTCGCTTTAGGTCCCAACGGTGGGTTTCGCTGCGCTCTACCCACCCTACCAAGGATACACAATGGCCAGTGATTTCGACCTCATCATCATCGGTTCCGGGCCGGGCGGCTATGTCGCCGCGATCCGGGCCAGCCAGCTTGGGCTGAAGACCGCGATTGTCGAGCGCGAGGCGCTGGGCGGCGTCTGCCTCAATTGGGGCTGTATCCCGACCAAGGCGCTCTTGCGTTCCGCGGAAGTCTTCCACCTGATGAAGACCGCCGACCAGTTTGGCCTGAAACCGGTCAAGCCCGAGTTTGACATGGAAGCCATCGTCAAGCGCTCGCGCGGCGTGGCGGCGCAGCTTTCGGCGGGCGTCAAACACCTGATGAAGAAGAACAAGATCACCGTGATCGAGGGCACCGCGCGGCTTGAGGCTGGCAAACCCGCGCCGAGCGTGATCGTGAAGGGCGAGGATGACAAGGACACGACCTACACCGCCGCCCATGTGATGCTCGCCACCGGGGCCCGCGCGCGCGCCATTCCGCAGGCTGGGCTGGAGCCGGACGGCGAGCTGATCTGGACCTATCGCAAGGCCATGGTGCCCAAATCGCTGCCGAAAAAGCTGCTGGTCATCGGCTCGGGTGCCATCGGGATCGAATTTGCCAGTTTCTATAATGAGCTTGGCAGTGAGGTCACCGTGGTCGAGGTGATGGACCGCATCCTGCCGGTCGAAGACCCCGACATCTCGGCCATGGCGCACAAAGAGTTCGAAAAGCAGGGCATCCGCATCCTCACCGAGGCGCAGGTGAAATCGCTCGAAAAAGGCAAGGACAAGGTCAAGGCGAGCGTCGAGACCGGCGGCAAATCCGAGACGATCGAGGCTGACCGCGTGATCCTCGCCATCGGCATTGTCGGCAATGTGGAGGGGCTTGGCCTGGAAAAGCTCGGCGTCGAGGTCGAGAAGACGCATGTGAAAGTCGACGGCTTCGGGCGCACCGGCGTGCCCGGCCTCTATGCCATTGGCGACCTGACCGGCCCGCCCTGGCTCGCGCACAAGGCCAGCCATGAAGGCGTGGTCTGTGTCGAGGGCATCAC
>CAYUEM010000081.1:0-9533 GCA_964442925.1 uncultured Hyphomonadaceae bacterium | reverse complement strand
GTGACCGAACTGATCCAGGGCTATGTCATCGCACGCCAGGGCGAACTGGTCGAAGCCGACCTGATGGAAACCATCTTCCCCCACCCGACCCTGTCAGAAATGATGCATGAGAGCGTGCTCGACGCCTACGGACGTGTGATTCATATGTGATTTGCGTCGCTCGCTCGCCTCAGGCCTCGAGCCAGTTGCGCAGCAGCGCATGGCCGTGTTCGGTGAGGATGCTTTCGGGGTGGAACTGCACGCCAAAGACCGGGCGGGAGACATGCCGCACGGCCATGATCTCTCCATCATCGGTGAAGGCATCGGCAATCAGTGTCTCCGGCAGGTCCTCTGCGCGCAAGCCCAGCGAGTGATACCGCACCACGTCGAAATGTTCCGGCAGGCCGGCAAACAGCGGCCCGCCCTGATGATGGATCACCGAACGCTTGCCATGGCGAATTTCGCGCGCGGTGATCACGGTCCCGCCGAGCGCCTGCCCGATCGACTGATGGCCAAGACACACGCCAAGGATCGGCATGTCGCCGGGTGCCTCGCGCACCAGATCCATGCAGATGCCGGCCTCGTTCGGCGTGCAGGGCCCCGGTGACAGGACGATCCCATCCGGCTTGAGGGCGAGCGCGGCTTTCGCGGTCAGCTCATCATTGCGGATGACATGCGTCTGCGCGCCGATCTCGCGCAGATAATGCACAAGGTTCCAGGTGAAGCTGTCATAATTGTCAACGATCAGGATCATTGTTCTGGCTATACCTGTTGCCGAACGCCACTCAAGATGCGGCAGGTGTCTTTCTTGTGTGGCACACCCGGGCAGGCCGCGTCACTGGTCGTGTTCGAAGGTGCCGGCCAGCCCGGCGGCGCGTTTCAGGGCACCGGCCTTGTGCAGCGTTTCGTCAAATTCATATTGCGGATCGCTGTCGAGCACGACGCCGCCGCCGGCCTGAATGTGCAGCATTCCATCCTTGATCACCGCCGTGCGCAGGGCAATGCAGGTGTCGAGATCGCCGCGCCAGCCGAAATAACCGATGGCGCCACCGTAAATACCGCGCCGGGCCGTCTCAAGCTCATCGATGATCTGCATCGCCCGGATCTTCGGCGCGCCAGACACGGTCCCGGCCGGAAAGCCCGCCAGCAAGGCATCCACCGCGTCCAGCCCCTCGCGCAGATCGCCTTCGACATGGCTGACAATATGCATGACATGGCTGTAGCGTTCGACAATGAAGCTCTCGGTGACTTTCACACTGCCCCAGGCGGCCACACGTCCGACATCATTGCGGCCAAGATCGAGCAGCATCAGATGCTCCGACATCTCCTTTGCGTCGGAAAGCAGGTCTTCGGCCCGGCGCGCATCCTCCACCGGGTCGCCCGATCGCGGGCGAGTCCCGGCAATCGGCCGGATCGCGACACGGCCCTCACGCACCCGGACAAGGATTTCCGGGCTGGAGCCGACGAGCCGGAGATCGCCGAGCACCATATGGAACATGAAGGCTGACGGATTGAGCCGTCGGAGCGCGCGGTAGAACGCCACCGAATCCCGCTTCCAGGGCGCACTGAGGCGCTGGCTTGGCACGACCTGGAAGATATCGCCGGCGCGAATATAGTCACGCGCGGTCTCGACCATCTCGAAATAGCGCGCTTTCGATGTGTTCGAGACCAGTTCGATCTCTTCAGGCGAGTGGTGGGAGAAACGCGGTGGAATCGGACAGGGCAGGTCAAGGCGTTGCTCGATCAGGTCAAGATAGGCGGTCGCGGCATCGGCTTCGTCCGCGCCAAACCGCGCGACCAGCGCGATCTCCTGATAGAGGTGATCGAAAATGACGACAAGGCGCGGGATGACAAGCAGGACTTCCGGCACGTCAAGCGTGTCGGGCGCAAGGATACGCACCGGCTCGACATGGGCGATCATGTCATATCCGACATATCCGAAGGCCCCGGACGCCATCGGCGGCAGGTCACCATCGCGCGCGTCAGCCGGTCGCGCGCGCGCATTCTGCGCAAAGCCCCGCAGGGCCTCGACCGGCGTGCCTGCGAACGGCGCTGGTTTTTCAAAGTCGGCATCGGTGGAGGTTTCCGCCTGCCCGTCACGGATACGAAACCACTCAATCGGATCGTACCCGATAAAGGAATAACGCCCGAGCCGCTCGCCGCCAATGATTGACTCAAACAGAAACGCGCCCGGCCGGTTCGCGCCGAGCTTGAGCAGCGCCGCGACGGGGGTTTCGGTGTCGCCGATCCTGCGACGAACATAAAGTCGGTCTGCGCGGGTCATGGCTGTTCTGTGATCGAAGCCTTGTAGGCCGCCAACGCGCCGGCATCGGCCTGGAAACCTGTCGCCTCACGAAATTCCATTTCCAGGGCAGCCAGTAGGTCGTTTTCAATCGAAGCTTCAAGCTGACTGGCGACCACTCCGGACAGCACGCCGATTTCCACCTCGTCAGCCGCCTGCACCTTTGTCAGTTTCAACACTGTGACCTGACCGGGACCACCTGCCGGTGCCACCAGCAGATCGCCTTCATCAAGCTCGAACACCTGCGCCTGCAGGGCCGCAGGCAACTGGTCATTATTTCGCGCCCGGCTGAGGGGCTGCAGCACTGTCTGCAGCTCGACACCGGCCTCGCCCGCAGCATCGGCAAGCGTCAGTTCGCCAGCCCTGATGCGGGTTTCAACTGAACGGGCATAGTCCATCAGCCGCTCAGTTTCGCGCTCTGCAACAAGCACCGCGCGCACCGTTGCCTCGATCTCCTCAAGCGGCCGCGTCAGCGGCGGCAGGATCTCGTCAACCTCGACCATGACAAGCTCGGTTTCTGTCTCTATCGGGTCACTGACCTCACCGGTTTCAAGACTGAAAGCCACCTGCATAAGCTCGCGCTCCTGCGACAACTGCCCGATCCGTTTGCCATCCTCGCTGATACCCGCCTGCGTCAGCGGCAGATAGCGCATCACCGGGGTCTCAAGCTGATCGGAAATGTCGCTGAGCGTCAGACCCGAACCGATGAAGTCAAACAGCTGCATTTCCGCATTCATGAACCGCGCATCCGCTTCATTGCCGACGTATTCCTCGACAATATCTGCGCGCACCTGATCGAAGGGATAGACATCGCCGGGGCGGATCTCTTCGAGCCGCACAACCCGCCAGCCTTCCTCCTGCCTGAACGGACCAGCGACAGTGCCCGGCTGGGCATAGGGCGAGAACAGCTCAGCGGCCATGGCCTCATCCGACAACTGCGAGCGCAGCGCGACTCGCTCGCTCGTGCCGAGCACATCCGGGCTGGAAATTTCCGAAGGGCGGATACCGGCTGCGAGCCGACCGAGCACATCGCGCGCAGACGCTTCATTGCGTACGACCATTTCTACAAATCGCCGTGTCCCGGGTGCAGAGAACAGCTCCGTTTTCTGGGTTTCATAAATCGCGCGCAGGTCTTCCTCAGACACTTCGATACGGTGACTGAAATCGCGCGGGCTCAGCCTCAGGAGACCAATACGGCGACGCTCGGGCACCGTGAACCGTTGCTGATTTGCCGCGTAGAAAGCCGCCACCTCTTCGCCGGTGGGTGGCCGTGCCTCGCCAATATCGGCCAGCGACAGCGTGATCCATTCGACCTCACGCCCCTCGGCGAGATAACCGGCCTGGAGTCGGCGATAGGCCAGCGGGGCCTGCAGGGCCGCACCACTCGCATCAAAGATGTAATCCAGCGTCCGTCCGTCCCGCAAATCGGCCTCGAAGCGCTGCGGGGTCAGCCCGTTATTGCCCAGAACATCGCGATAGGTCTCAAGACCAAACCTGCCGGTCAGCGGATCGCGGAAGGCTTCGATTTCGCGCACATCTTCACTGACCGCTTTGGTGCTGGCCAGCGCGCCGATCTGGCTGGCATAACCGAGATTGATTGTGCGCCCGCTCTCGACGGCGAACAACTGATCGACCACACCATCATTGACCACCTGCTCGCGGGTGACAATCTTGCCCTCATTGCGCTGGTTGCGAATATATTGTTCGACCCGGTAGTCAAAATCCTGGACAGTAAAACCCCTGCCCCCGCCTTGTGCCATGTTCTGGCCGAGACTGCCGGAGAAGATGTCCGTGATCCCCCAGACACCCATCGACACAATAATCAGGGCAAAGAGCAGCGCTGACGCCTTTGAGCGGAGCAGTTGGCGCAAACCTGTCAGCATTGTCGAACGTCTCCATGGCGCAACTTGAAAGCCTGAACGCTCACTGCTAGGCGAGCAGGATAGGTCTGACAAGAGAGGCGATCATGGGGCAACAGGCACGCACGCTGATTGCAGGCAACTGGAAGATGAACGGTCTGCACGACGCACTTGCGCAGGCCGAGGCCGTTGCCGAGGGGCTGGAGAGCGCACACCGTAAGGCCGATTGCCTGATCTGCCCGCCCGCAACGCTGATTGCAGCCATGGCGGGTCTTGCGAAGGCCAGCCGTCTTCGTGTCGGTGGCCAGACCTGTCATCACCGTGACAGTGGCGCGCACACCGGCGACATTTCCGCGCAGATGCTCGCCGATGCCGGGGCCAGCCATGTCATTCTTGGCCATTCCGAACGCCGTACCGATCATGGCGAAAGCGACGCCCGCGTTGCGCTGCAGGTGGAGTGCGCCCTTCGCGCCGGACTGACACCCATTGTGTGCGTTGGCGAAACCCTTCAGCAGCGCGATGCCGGGCAAACACTCGATATCATTCGCGGCCAGCTCGCCGCATCCCTGCCGGACGCGCTTGCTGCCAAAAGCTTCGCGCTCGCATATGAACCGGTCTGGGCGATCGGAACCGGCCTGACACCGGATCATGAACAGATTGTCGAGGTCCATGGCACCATGCGCGCTGCGCTTGCTGAAAGATTTGGCGAGGTGGGAACAGGCGCGCCGATCCTTTATGGCGGCTCGATGAAACCCTCGAATGCCGCTGAAATCCTCAGCCTTCGCGAGGTTGATGGCGGCCTTATTGGCGGTGCCAGCTTGAAGGCAGAGGATTTCCTTGCCATCTACGCGGCATCGGACCAGTAACCTGCAGGCTTTCCGGGCTTGGCGTGGGCGGCTGTTTCGGCTAGTCCCGCGCTTTCCCTTTTGCAATGCGAGCCTCTCCGCCCATGCAGACTGTCATTCTCGTCATACACATTCTTGCCAGCATCGCCCTGACCGCTGCGGTTCTCCTGCAACGCTCCGAGGGTGGCGCGCTCGGCATTGGCGGCGGCGGCGGCGGCGCTGGCCTGATGTCGGGACGCGGCGCAACCGGAACAATCGTGCGCACCACAATGATCATCGCAGGGATCTTTTTCGTCACCAGCCTTGTGTTGACCAATATGGCCAATCGGCAAGCGGGCGATCAGCGTTCCGACGTCGAGCGCGCGCTCGGAGATGACAGCGAAACCGGCTCACCCGCGCAGGAGGTTCTGGATCTTGGCACGCCGCTGATTGAAGACCCGCTGAGCGAGGGCGAAGCAGACTTGCCGGCACCGCCCGAAGGCGATCCATTGGCTGAAGACACCGCAGAGCCTGCCGCACCACAATGACCGGGACGACATGAGCGGGGCAACATGCCGCGAATTCTCTCGTTTCTGTCAGGCACATAAGCGCGCGCCCGGACCTACCGAATCATGACACAGTCTAATCCCATGATCCGCTATATCTTTATCACGGGCGGGGTGGTGTCTTCACTCGGCAAGGGCATTGCGTCGGCGGCGATCGGGGCGCTGCTTCAGGCGCGCGGCTATGGCGTGCGCTTGCGCAAGCTCGATCCCTATCTGAATGTCGATCCCGGAACGATGAGCCCGCGCCAGCATGGCGAAGTGTTCGTGACCGAAGACGGCGCGGAAACCGATCTCGATCTCGGCCATTATGAGCGCTTTACCGGCGTGAATGCCCGCAAGGACGACAATATCACCACCGGGCAGATCTATCGCGAAATTCTCGACAGGGAGCGTCGCGGCGACTATCTCGGAGCCACGATCCAGGTGATCCCGCATGTCACCGACGCCATCAAGGCGTTTGTCCTCAATGATCCCGGAGAGGATGTGGATTTCGTGCTCTGCGAGATCGGCGGCACGGTTGGGGATATTGAGGGCCTGCCGTTTTTCGAGGCCATTCGCCAGCTTGGTCAGGAACTCGGCCACGAACGGGCGGTGTTCGTGCACCTGACATTGCTGCCCTATATCCCGGCAGCCGGCGAGATGAAGACCAAACCAACCCAGCATTCGGTCAAGGAATTGCGCTCGATCGGCATCCAGCCCGATATCCTGCTTTGCCGCTGTGACCGGCCGATCCCGGAGACCGAGAAGCGCAAGATCGCCAGCTTCTGCAATGTCCGCCCGACCAGCGTGATTGAAGCGCGTGATGTCGGCCACATCTATGATGTGCCCGAAGCCTATCACAATGAAGGTCTTGATGATGAGGTGCTTTATCATTTCCGCCTGCAGGGCGCACCGCGCCCTGACCTGACGCGATGGCACGATATTGCCGGCACCATTCATGCGCCCGATGGTGAGGTCTGCATCGGGCTGGTCGGCAAATATACAGATGTTCCCGACGCCTATAAATCGGTGATGGAAGCGCTCGATCATGGTGGCATCGCCAACAAGGTCGGTGTCGATATCCGCCTCATCGATTCCGAACAGTTTGATGATGAGACTCGCCCGCTCGACATCCTCGAAGGTGTCCATGGCATCATCCTTCCCGGTGGTTTCGGTGAGCGCGGGGCCAGAGGCAAGATGCGCGCGGCACGGTTCGCTCGCGAGCGCAAGGTGCCTTGCTTCGGCATCTGCTACGGAATGCAGCTTTCGGTGATCGAAGCGGCGCGCTCACTCGCCGGTATCGATCTTGCCTCGACCACCGAATTTGGCGATACTGATGAACCCGTCGTCGCGCTGATGGAAGAATGGACACGCGGCAATGAAACGGAAATGCGCACGGCAACGACCGACAAGGGCGGCACGATGCGACTGGGCGCATACCCTGCGCGGCTCGGCGCTGCCAGCAAGGTGGCCGGGATTTATGGCATGCGGGAGATTTCCGAACGCCACCGCCACCGCTACGAAGTGAATGTCGAATATCTGCAGGCCCTCGAAAAGGCCGGCATTCACTTTTCCGGACTGTCCCCGGACGGAAAACTGCCGGAAATTTTCGAGCTTCCCGGCCATCCCTGGTTTATCGGGGTTCAGTTTCACCCGGAACTGAAATCACGCCCGTTCGAGCCGCACCCACTATTTTCCAGCTTTATCGGCGCGGCGATCAAACAGAGCCGGCTCGTCTAGAATGATTCTGTGGTTCCGGTTCGCCGGGGTCTGGATTATATTGCGGTTTGACGGAGCAATAATCGAGGCAGGGCGCACGATGGCGCATCACAAGAAAAGAAGACCGAAATCATCACGCGCCGGCTGCCTGCTCTGCAAACCACACAAGCGGCAGGGTGCCCCGCTCTCACTGCGCCGCAAATATTCTGACCGGCGACGCGAACTGGCCGCGCACGCGCCGAGCGACCCGGCTGATTGAAACAGCTCTCTGGCCCAGCCCGGACGTGACGGTGCTTTTGCCGAGGTCAGAAGCGAATGCGCGCTCAGCCGTTCTGCTCAGTCATATCGCCGGATCAGGGCGACAAGACGGCCCTGGATGCGCACGCGATCGGGTCCGAAAATCCGCGTCTCGAAGGCCGGATTGGCCGCCTCCAGCGCAATCGAATCGCCGCGTGAGCGCATCCGCTTCAGGGTTGCTTCCTGCTCATCGATCAATGCGACCACAATCTCGCCCGAGCGCGCCGTCTCCGTGCGCCTGAGAATGATAAGGTCGCCATCCTGGATGCCGGCCCCGATCATGGATTCGCCTTCCACCTGCAACGCGAAATGTTCATTCTCGTCGGCAAATTCGTCTGGCGGTGATATGCGTGACACTTCCTGCTGGATGGCCTCGATCGGAACGCCGGCCGCAATCTTGCCGAGAACCGGAAGGCTGCGCCCTGCCCCTTCGGCAATCTCCCGGCCCGCATTGACGAGGCTCGGACGGAACGACTGGCGCCCGCGCGGAGGGGCCGCGGTTGCAGCCGATTCCGGCAGTTTCAGAACTTCCAGAGCCCGCGCCCTGTGCGGCAGGCGGCGGATGAAACCGCGCTCTTCCAGTGCGGTTATCAGGCGATGAATGCCCGACTTTGACGCCAGATTGAGCGCGTCTTTCATTTCGTCGAAAGATGGCGAAACGCCGGATTCCCTGATCCTCTCATGAATATAGATGAGAAGCTGTTTCTGTTTTGAAGTTAGCACACTTTTCTCCCGCTGACTGAGTCGCAAGTTTCATTATTGTTCTAAATGCGTTCTCGTTTCAGGTCAACGTGTTCCTGCCAGCCTTAATTGCGACACGGCGTGTTCCCGGTTGGTCTGTTTCATCAGGCTTTCGCCAATCAGGAACCGGCGGGCACCGGTTTCGCGCAGTCTGATGATGTCCGGGGCGTCGCGCACGCCGCTTTCGGAAACCAGCGCCACATCGCCCGGAACCGCACGTGCAAGCGTTTCGGTTACGCCAAGATCGGTCGTCATAGTGGCCAGGTTGCGGTTGTTGATGCCCACCAGCGCAGACGGCAGCGCAAGCGCGCGGTCAAGCTCGCGCGCATCATGCACCTCGACAAGCACATCCATGCCCCATTCGCCAGCCGCTTCGCAAAGCGCACGCGCCAGACGGTCATCGACGGCGGCCATGATCACCAGCACCGCATCGGCGCCATGGGCACGCGCTTCGAGCACCTGCCAGGGATCGACCATGAAATCCTTGCGCAGGACCGGCAGCGCCACGCCATGACGGATCGCGACAAGATCATCGAGACTGCCGCCGAAGCTTGGCCCATCTGTCAGGACCGACAGGCAGGCCGCACCGCCAGCCTCATATTGCCGCGCAATCTCAACCGGATCAGCGCCGGGCAGGATCTCACCGGCCGACGGGCTCTTGCGTTTGAGCTCACAGATCAATGCGTTCTCGCCCGTCGCAGCAATCGTGTTCAGTGCAGCGGCAAAGCCACGCGGATAAGGTGCGCCCTGCGCGCGCGCCCTGAGAACCGACGGGGCGATCGCTTCGCGGCGTTGTTCGACCTCAACGCGCTTGTAGGCGATGATCGTGTCAAGCGCGGTTGCCATCACATGCCCCGCCCGTTCGATGTGTCTGCGAGCAAGGCAAGCGTGCGCTGAGCTGCGCCATTGTCGATCGCCCGCCCCGCCTGCTGCACGCCCTCACCCAGAGACTGCGCACGTCCGGTGATCAGCAGGCCAGCACCCGCATTCAGCGTGACGACGTCTCGAAACGGGCCTGGATGACCGTCGAGCAGTTCCAGGATCGCGCGCGCATTGTCCTCGACGCCCGCGCCTTCCAGACTGGACAGCGGATGGGTGCCAAGTCCGGCATCGGCGGGCGAGATCTCAAACTCCGTTACCGTGCCACCTGTCACTTCAGCGACCCGTGTCGGCCCGGCAATCGAAATTTCATCGATACCGTCAAGGCCATGCACGACCCAGGCACGCGTGCTGCCCAGCGCTGCCAGCGCATCGGCCATCGGGCGCA
>CAYUEM010000080.1:0-11250 GCA_964442925.1 uncultured Hyphomonadaceae bacterium | reverse complement strand
GATTGGTCGACCCGCCGGTCGCCATCAGCCCGACAATCGCATTGACGATCGAGCGTGCATCAATGATCTCGCCCATAGGCGTATAGTCGCCCTTGACGGTCAGGGCCGCGGCGCGCTGCGTGGCTGCGCAGGTGAGCGCATCGCGCAGGGGCGTGCCGGGATTGACAAAGGCCGCCCCCGGCATGTGCAGGCCCATCACTTCCATCATCATCTGGTTGGAATTGGCGGTGCCGTAGAATGTGCAGGTGCCGGGGCTGTGATAACTTTCCGATTCTGCCTTGAGCAATTCCTCGCGCCCGACCAGCCCTTTCGCAAATTCCTGGCGCACGCGTGCCTTTTCCGGGTTTGGCAGGCCCGACGGCATCGGTCCGGCTGGCGCAAACACATGTGGCAGCCAGCCAAAGCGCAGCGCGGCGATGACAAGGCCGGGAATGATCTTGTCGCAAACGCCGAGATGGATCACCGCATCGAACGCGTCATGGCTGAGCGAGACCGCCGAAGCCAGCGCGATGACATCGCGTGAGAACAGCGACAATTCCATGCCCGGCTGCCCCTGCGTGACGCCATCGCACATGGCCGGCACGCCACCAGCGACCTGCGCCGTCGCGCCAACCTCTCGTGCCGCGGAGCGGATGATTTCGGGATAGTGCTCGAACGGCGCATGCGCAGACAACATGTCATTATAGGCCGTCACAATGCCGATATTGGGCCATTCCGCACCCAGCAGCTGCGCCTTGTCCATCACCGCGCAGCCGGCATAGGCGTGCGCCTGGTTGCCCTCCGACAACCGCTTGCGGGCAAAGCCTTCGGGGCGGCGCGATCTGATCAGTTCGAGATAGGCCGCGCGGGTCCCCCGTGAGCGGTCCTCGATACGCTCCAGAACCTGCGCGACTTTCGGGTGCAGTCTTGTGGTATCGGTCATGGTGCCCAGACCTCCTTCAGGGATGTGCCAAGCAGGCGCTCGGCATGGTGTATCGGCAAATCGCCGGTCGTGTCTTGCAGCACCGCGCGCTTGTCGTCGCCGGTAATGTAGAGAACGGTAAGAGCGGCGGACGCAAACGCGCTGCCAGTCAGGGTCATGCGGTGTGGCATGTCGCCGGCAACTGGGGCGCCCGTCGCATCAATCGCCGCCACGAAAGGGCCGTCATCAACATCTGCCATGGCCGTCTCCAGTCCCTCAGCACCGGGAAACCATGAGGCCGTGTGTCCATCACCGCCCATGCCGAGCAGCATGACAGGCCGGGTCGTGAAGAAACTGAGATAGGCTTCATTGGCGCTTGCGGCCGCCGCGAACGGATCGGAATGGGCGGTTTTCATCCCCGTAAATTTCGCCGCCGCTGCCGGTCCGCGCAGCAATGTGCGTTTCACCAGCGCCGCATTCGAGCGCGGATCATCTTCATCCACCCAGCGCTCATCAACCAGTCCGACACTGACCCACTGCCAGTCCAGATCGGCCATGGAGAGGCGCTCAAACACCGGCCCCGGCGTTGACCCGCCAGACACGAGCAAACTGACATATCCGGCAAGTTCCAGCTCGAACCGCAAGGCACCTTCCAGCAATGCCGCGACGTGCGCCGCCGCTGCCTCGCGCGTTTCAAAAGCCTCAAAAGCCGCCATTGACCATCTTCCCTACCAACTGCGCCCATCGCGATCCATCAGCAAGGCGGCCGAGACCGGACCATCACTGCCTGCCGCATAAGGCTCGGGTGCCATGTCACTTTCCACCCATGCCGCGATGATGCCATCGACCCATTGCCAGGCCGCCTCCACCTCGTCGCGGCGCATGAACAGTGCCAGGTTTCCGCGCACGACATCCATCAGCAGCCGCTCATAGGCATCGGGATAGCGGACTTCGAAATTCTCTGCATAAGTCAGGTTCAGCGGCAGGGAGCGAATGCGCAAACCGCCCGGGCCCGGCTCCTTGATCTGCAGGAACAGGCGCACACCCTCGTCGGGCTGCAACCGGATGACCATCTTGTTGGCCTGTGTCTGCGTGCTGCCGAAAATCGAGTGCGGGACGGGCTTGAACGCGATCACGATTTCCGACCAGCGCGCGCTCATCCGTTTGCCCGTGCGCAGATAGAACGGCACGCCGGCCCAGCGCCAGTTCTCCACCGAGGCCTTCAGGGCGACAAAGGTTTCGGTGTCGCTCTTCTCTCCGTCGTCCAGTTCCTCTAGATAGCTCTTGACCGCCGCCCCGCCGACGAGACCGGCCGTATATTGCCCGCGCACGCTCCGGCTTCGCGCCAGTTCCGGCGTAAACCGCGCAAGGCTTTTCAGCACCTTGATCTTTTCGGTGCGCACATCATCGCCATCAAGCGTGGCTGGCGGTTCCATCGCCGTCAGGCAGAGCAACTGCAACAGATGGTTCTGCACCATGTCGCGCAGCGCGCCGGACTTGTCATAATAGCCCGCGCGCCCCTCAAGCCCGAGATCTTCGGCCACCGTGATCTGGACATGATCAATCGCCGAACGGTTCCAGACCGGCTCCATCAGGCGGTTGGCAAAGCGAAGCACCATCAGGTTCTGGACAGTTTCCTTGCCGAGATAATGGTCGATCCGGTAAATCTGGTGCTCTTTGAAATGCGCGCACACACCCTCATTGATCTCGTGAGCAGAGGCCAGATCAGTGCCGATCGGCTTTTCCAGCACAAGTCTTGCGCCCGCGCCGGCAAGGCCGGCCTGATCAATCGCAGTGGCAATATCGACATAAAGTCCCGGCGCCGTGGCGAGATAATAGACATTCAGATCAATCGCGCTGTTGAGCTTGCCGGCAAGGCCTGACCAGTCGGCCTCACTCGCCTTCACATCAAGCGTCTGATAATCGAGAAGTGCCTCAAAACCCTGCCAGACCGAAGCGTCCCAGGCATCCGTCTTCGTCGCTGCACGGCAGGCCTTTTTTGCAAAGGCGCGGTATTCGCGAATATCCATCTGCGTGCGCGCCGAGCCGATAATCCGGCTCGATGCCGGGATCTGTCCGTCCAGCCAGCGATGATAAAGCGCGGGCAGCAATTTCCGCTGGGCCAGATCGCCCGTGCCCCCGAATATCACGAGGTTGAACGGATCAACGGGAATGAATTCCGCCATCAGGGGTTCCGCTTCGTTGTTAGGAGTTTGGCTTGCGACAATTCGACGGTTTGCGTCAATTCAATCGAGAACACGAAAGATTTCCCTTCAGCCCGTCACCAGCTGCTTTTGGCTTTTTCAGCTTAATTGTCATGACAATGACGCTGCGGCAAGACGCGATCAGATCAGGCCGGCCAGAGGCGAGGACGGATCGGCATAGCGTTTCCTGGCCATCCGCCCCGAAAGATAGGCCAGCCGGCCAGCAATCACGGCATGTTTCATCGCCTGCGCCATACCAACCGGATCCTTGGCTTGCGCGATCGCTGTGTTCATCAGCACACCATCACAGCCCAGTTCCATCGCAATCGTGGCATCCGAAGCGGTGCCGACACCGGCATCGACAATCACCGGCACGCGCGCCTGTTCCACGATCAGCCGGATATTGACCGGGTTCTGGATCCCGAGCCCGGAGCCGATCAGCGATCCGAGCGGCATGATCGCGCAGCACCCGGCGTCTTCGAGCTTGCGGGCATAAACCGGATCGTCGCAACAATACACCATCACTTCGAACCCGTCGGCGATCAGATCCTTTGCCGCGTGCAGGGTTTCTTCCATATCCGGGTAAAGCGTCTTCTGGTCGGCAAGCACTTCGAGCTTGACCAGGTTCCAGCCGCCCGCCTCGCGCGCCAGACGCAGGGTGCGCACCGCCTCCTGAGCGGTAAAACAACCCGCCGTATTGGGCAGATAAGTATAATCATCCGGGCTGACATGATCGCCAAGGCGCGGCGCGTCCGGGTCGGAAAGGTTCACCCGGCGCAGCGCAACGGTCACGATCTCAGCGCCGGCCGCCTCTGCTGCGCGGGCATTTTGTTCGTAAGACGCATATTTGCCGGTGCCGATGATCAGGCGCGAGGTAAATTCGCGGCCAGCAATTGTGAGTGTGTCATCTGTCATGGCCGCTATCTGGCCGGCCTTTGCAGCAAGGTCAATTGCGCACGGTCCGGCTCGGCGGTCAGATCAGCCCTGCACCTTGGCAAGGCCGGTCAGCCGCCACCGACAAACTGCACCACTTCCAGCCGGTCGCCCTCCTGCAGAACCGTTTCGGCATGACGCGCCTTCGGGACGATCTGCAGGTTCCGCTCGATCGCGACACCGCGCGGGTCATCGGCGATCTGCGCGACCAAACTGTCCAGCGTTGTGCCGGGCGCAAGTTCACGCGGCTCTCCGTTCACGAATATGTTCAACTCGCCAACTCCTTTGCTGTGGGCTTGCCTTGGCGGGCGTTCCGGCGCAAGACCCCTCGGCATGAACAGCAGAATATATGTCCTTGGTGGCCCCAATCTCAACCTTCTGGGCACACGCGAACCGGAAATTTACGGTCACGCGACGCTGGCTGATATCGAGGCCCGGCTTGTTGAACTTGCGCCGCCCGACAAGGTCATTTTCCGTCAGACCAATCACGAAGGTGAACTGGTCGGCTGGGTTCAGGAGGCCAGCGCCGAAGGTGCCGCTCTGATCCTCAACGCGGCGGCTTACACGCACACGTCGATTGCGCTGCATGACGCGCTGAAAGCCTGCCGTGTGCCGGTGATCGAGGTGCACCTGTCCAACCCGGCCGCGCGCGAGACCTTTCGCCATGTCAATCATGTGGCCCCGCTCGCCGCCGGCACGATTGCAGGTCTGGGCACCTTCGGTTACGAATTGGCACTTGCAGCCGCCCGTAAACTCATCGCGAAACAGGAGACCGAACGGTCATGAGCACGGCAAGAACCAGACTCGATACCAGTCTCGTCCGGGAGCTCGCGGAAATCCTCAGCGAGGCCAGTCTTGGCGAGATCGAGATCGAACATGAAGGTCTCAGAATCCGCGTCAGCAAGCCGGCCGCACCTGTCGCCGCGCCGGTGCAGGCTTACAGTGCTCCACCGCCCGCGGTCGCTGTGCCTGCGCCGGCCCCGCAAGCCGGCACTGCGAGCACACAAGCTGCTGCGTCCGCCGGCAATGATGCCGACACCGTGCGTTCGCCCATGGTCGGCACGGTCTATCTGTCACCCGATCCAGACAGCGCCGACTTCGTCAAGGAAGGCGACAAGGTGAAGAAGGGTGACACGCTGATGCTGGTCGAAGCGATGAAGACCTTCAATCCGGTCGAATCCCCGCGCGATGGCACCGTTCGCAAGATACTCGTCAGCAGCGCCCAGCCGGTGGAATATGGCGAACCGCTGATCATCGTCAGTTAAAGGAGCTTCCTGTCATGATCGAGAAGGTCCTGATTGCCAATCGCGGTGAGATTGCGCTGCGCATTCATCGCGCCTGCAAGGAAATGGGGATCGCCACGGTCGCCGTGCATTCCGAAGCGGACCGCAACGCCATGGCGGTCCGGCTGGCAGATGAAAGCGTGTGCATTGGCCCTGCGCCGTCGGCGCAGTCCTATCTGAAGAAATCGCAGATCATTGCGGCAGCAGAGATCACCGGCGCAGACGCCATCCATCCCGGCTATGGCTTCCTGTCGGAAAACGCCCAGTTCGCGGAAATGGTCGAGGCGCACGACCTGATCTTCATCGGCCCGAAGCCGGAACATATCCGCATAATGGGCGACAAGATCGCCGCCAAACGGGCAATGATCGAGGCCGGCGTTCCGGTGGTTCCTGGCTCCGATGGCGGCGTTGAATCCATTGCGGCGGCGAAGAAAGCGGCAAAGAAGATCGGCTTTCCGCTGCTGGTCAAGGCCGCCAGCGGCGGCGGCGGGCGGGGCATGAAGATCGCGCGCACCGAAAAAGACCTCGAAAATGCCGTGCGCACCGCCAAGACCGAGGCAATGGCAGCGTTTGGCGATGATGCTGTGTATCTGGAGAAATATCTCGAACGCCCACGCCATATCGAGATACAGGTGATCGCCGACGCGCATGGCAATGTCTGCCATTTGTGGGAGCGCGACTGCTCGATCCAGCGGCGTCACCAGAAGCTGTTCGAAGAAGCGCCCTCACCCGCGCTCAACCAGGCCCAGCGCGACGATATCGGCATGACCGTCGCGCGTGCAGTGGAGAAACTCGGTTATCGCGGTGCCGGAACCATGGAGTTCCTCTATGAGGACGGCCATTTCTACTTCATCGAGATGAACACGCGGCTGCAGGTCGAACATCCGGTGACAGAGATGATCACCGGCATTGATATTGTCCGCGAGCAGATCCGTATCGCCGACGGCGCGAAACTCTCCTTCAACCAGGACGAGGTTCTGCTGGTCGGCCATGCCATCGAATGCCGGATCAATGCCGAGCATTCGGAAACCTTCATTCCCAGCCCGGGCACGATTACCGAATTCCACCCGCCGGGCGGGCCGGATGTCCGGCTCGACAGTGCGGCCTATGCCGGCTACCGGATTCCGCCATATTATGACAGCCTGATCGGAAAGCTGATCGTTCACGGGCGCAGCCGCAATGAATGCGTGATGCGTCTGCGGCGCGCGCTCGACGAGATGGTGATCGGCGGTGTTCACACCACGCTGGAGCTGCATCGCCTGTTGGTTGAGCAGAAAGATATCATCGATGGCAATTATGATATACACTGGCTGGAACGGTTCCTGAGCGAACAGTAGATCCGCCATGACGCAACGGCTCGACACTGCAACCCTGCTTCGATGTTATCGGCGCGGCGTCTTTCCGATGGCGGAAAGCCATGACGATCCACGCCTGTTTCTTGTCGACCCCGACATGCGCGGGGTTCTGCCGCTGCGCGCGTTTCATGTCCCGCGTCGCCTGAAGCGGACCGTGCGCGCAGATCCGTTCGAAATCACGGTGAACACGTCGTTTTCGCGGGTTGTCGATGGCTGCGCGGCCCCCGGAGAGGGGCGCGACAACACCTGGATCAATCCGCTGATCCACAATCTGTTTTCCCGTCTGCACCGAGAAGGTCACGCCCATTCGCTGGAGACCTGGCAGGATGGCCGGCTTGTTGGCGGGCTATATGGTGTTGCGATTGGCGGTGCATTTTTCGGCGAAAGCATGTTTTCCCGCGCCAGTGACGCTTCGAAAGTCGCGCTGGTTCATCTTGTGGCGCATCTGATTGCATGCGGTTACGCCCTGCTAGATGCGCAGTTCCACAATCCGCATCTGGAACAATTCGGACTGGTCGAAATCCACCGTGCGCATTTCAAGTCAGAACTCGATGCCGCGCTGCATATCAATACAGGTTTCGGTGACAGTCTGTCCGTCGCAAATGGCGCAGAGGCACTCGCGGTGATTGAGGCTGCGCAGGCGCGCTGATCAAAAGGCCGGACGTTCAGCCGGTCGCTTTTGTTTCAAGTTCGGCCAGCAAACCGCTCCAGGCCTGTTCTGTCGCGCCGGTCCAGCGCACGCCAAGCGCCTCGCGAAACACATCGCGCATGGCGACGAAGAACACCATGAACTGATCGGTTGGCACGCCATAGCCCTCATGGTCCATGCATTGCGTTGACAGGATCGAGCCTGCCGCATGCCCCCCGGCAACATGATCGAGAATGCACTCGATCGCCTGTTGCAACATCGAGCCGCGCACGCCGCCGTCGGTGTCCATCACAAACAGGCTCTCATATTCAGGATTGACTTCGAACATCCGGGCAAACACGTCCGGCGTCGGGTCATCGAAAGCCTGTGCGGCCAGTTCGAGACTGTGCTCGATGGTTTCCCGTTCTTGAGCAATCATTGCAGATCGTCAGGTCCTGCCGGTGGTGGAAAATCTTCGATAATGTCGTCATCATCCGTCACCGGTTCGACCAGCGTCTGCACCGGCGCAGCGACAGTTTTGACCGGCTCGCACTCGATCACCCAGACATCATATACGGGATGCTCCAGCGCGTTCAGGCCGGGCGAGGAAGAAAACATCCAGCCGGAAAATATTTCCGGCATCAGGTCTTCTGCATCATCGTCAACGCCGGTCATCGGCCTGAGCGAGCGCACTTTCAGGAACGCCGCGCTTTCCGGCGGCTCCTCCGGCGGCGTCTGGAAACAGCTGCTGAGGGTAACTTCAAGCGAGCCAAACACAACTGGCTCGTCGGCCTTCAATTTGAAATCGGTCGAGCGCCCGGTGATCTTGTCGAGACCACGCAGCTCTGCAACGCGTTTTTCCTGCCAGTTGCGGGGCGCACGGGCTTCCTCTTCGATCTCCGCGTCTGGCAGGGCTTCGTCAGTCGGGTCGCTTTCACCAAACTGCTTTTGTGCAGGCGGCACGTCACTGATGGCGGGATCGGTGGCCGACTGCGCGATTGCCCATCCGGCGAAACCAGACGCGAAAACGGCGAAGATCGCAAACCAGCTGCGCAGTTTCATTCCGGATAGCCCCCGAGACCGTCATCTGCGGGCGCGGTTGCGCCAGAACTGCCGTCCGTTGCACCGCTGCCGCTGGCAAATGATGCAAACAGCGTCAGCAGGTCGACACTGCCCTGCGTGTTGGCGATCATCGAACAGCCGGACTGATCAAACAGCGACTGGCCATTATCGCAGCCCGGCACCGGGCCGAGCTCAAACGCATCATAACCCGGGTCAAGGCTGATATAGGCCCCGCCTAACAGGCCGTCCGTCTGGATCCGCGCTACGGCATCCTCAAAAAGGCTAAGCTCGCGATCAACCGCGAGCACGAGCTGCGCCTCATTGGTTTCCATATCCAGTTCAATCGACTTGACCAGACCGACCTTGACGCCGGCGACGCGCACATCGGCACCGGGCGATATCCCGGAAACAGAGCTGAAACGCGCGCCCATCTCGCGCCGGTCACCGCTCTGGGGTGCATCCCCGCCGCGCGCAAGTGCAAACCACAGGAACACGCCCGCCACAGCGACGACAACAGCACCAATCAGGGTCTCGACAAGTGATTCACGCATCTGGTGTCCAGGCCTCATAATCGCTGTCGGAAGCCTGCCGTGATGTCTGGCTGGCGAGTGAGCCTTTCGGCCGCGTTGCCCACAATGTGCCGGTCATGTTTGGCTTGTGATCCTTTTCCCAGGCCTTGCGCGGCAAGGGGGTCTCATTCGGCGGCGCATCATGGGTATGGTGCAGCCAGCCATGCCATTCTGGCGGAACCTTGGAGGGCTCGGCAAGGCCGCGATAAATCACATAGCGCCGGTGATATTTCTTGTCGCCAAGCGAGCTTTTGCGATCTTCGAAATAGCGATTGCCATAATCATCCTGTCCGACAAAGTCGGAGCGGCGGCGGATATCGAAAATTGCGCCGATGGTGGCTGAATTCCACCAGGTAAACATCTTCATGAACATGCAAAACGTCCTGAACCGCAGTTGTGGCCTGAATATGACCTGTCACCGCTTGTAAATCCAGCCGGCACGGATGCGCAACCGGGCAACACATGATCGTCATCGCGGCGCTTTCACCTGGCAGAGAATCCGCAAACACTCCCAACTGACGAAGTTGAAACGTCGCAAGCGTGCCGGAGAAAACCGTTGATGAACAGAAAAGTGAACGCCAGCACACCGCTTGAAGCGGGCATAGCACCGCTTTACCGGCGCCTCGGACTCGCCGCTGCACCTTCTGAGGCCTGCGATGCCGGGCAGATCGGCGGAACGGTCGACGCGCTGTCACTTGCACATCTGGAAACCGCAGGGCAGCTTTCGCTGGCGGAAATGATCGAGACGCTGGGCGAGGCACCGCGCGACCCTGAACTGGCCGAAGCGCTGTCGCGCGGTGTGCCGCTCGACCTGATCGAAGAGGGCCTGCGCCAGCCGGGCGGATTTGCATCGGCCGCGCGCCGCCTGCGACTTGCAGCAACATCTCGCGCGGTGACGGTGTGTCACAGGATCGAACCCGGTCTGCTGGCCGCACCCGAGACGGCCCGGTTCCTTTCCCAGGGTGGTCAGCTGATTATCGCTGATGCCGGCGCGTTTGCATGGCAGGCACCCAGCCTCAGTGTTGACCTGGCCGAATTTGCCAGCGCGGACGGATTTGATATCGAAACGCTGGAACGCGACATCGCGCGGGCGAGCACACAGCTGGGCGAGGAGGGCATTCTTGTCCTCAGCGGTCTGGTCGCAGCCAGCCTGGCACTCGGCCATGCGCCGGGTGAGCCCGAAGCGCTTGATATTTCGCGCGCCGTGATTGCACTCTGTGCACATATCTCCCGCGGCCACGGCCTGCGCAAGGCAGATGCGGAGTGTCTCGGCACTTCCGTTCGCCGCGCTGGTCGTCATGCCGGCCCGAAACTGGCCATCCTGCCAGTTGCCGATCTGGACAATGAAGCCCTGCCCGCCTCCAGTCAGGCTTTTGCGCCGCCTGTTCGCCTGACAATCGACGGACCGGAAGGTTTGCAACTGACGCCTCCCGCCCGAGCGGCGCTGCGCGCGCGCGCGCCTGAGCGCCTTGCCCCATTGGAGGCTGCGCTGGCAGCGGGTGCCGATCTCGATGCCGGCAGCACGATCTCGCTGGCCCGCCTGCGCGCACGTGGCTTTTCCGATGCGGCCATCGCCAGGGTCCGCCGCGCACTTGGCGAAGGCCTGACGGTCAGTGCCGCCTTTTCACGCTGGGTGCTGGGCGATGAAATCCTCTCGCGCGAGCTGAAACTCAACCCCGACATGTTCGATGCAGACGGGCAGGCGCTGCTCTCAGCGATCGGTTTTTCGCGAGCCGAGATCGAAGCGGCAGAAAGCGCCTTCGAAGACTGGCCGGAACGCCTTGTTGCGGCACAGTTCGAGGCTTCGGGGCTGGCTGGCAGCGCCGGCATCGCGGGTCAGATCACTCTGGCTCAGGCCGTCGGCCCGATGCTTGACCTGCCGGCGATGTTGCTGCTCGCCCCGCAGGATGGCGCGCAAATCATCGTGCGCGACGCGGCGCAGGGTCTGACTTTCATGATCCGTGGCGCACGCCGGCAGGATGATGCGCTACATGCACGGCTGTCGCACATTCTCGGGCTGGCAGAGGCACCAGCGCCGGCCCCCGCAATCACGCAACCGGCCTTCGTGGCCGAGCCGGGCGAGGCACAACGCACCCGCCTGCCCGACCGGCGCAAGGGTTATATCCAGAAATCCACCGTCGGCGGCCACAAGGTCTATCTGCATACAGGGGAGTTCGATGACGGCTCACTCGGCGAGATTTTCATCGACATGCACAAGGAAGGTGCCGCGTTCCGCTCGATGATGAACAATTTCGCGATCTCGGTCTCGCTCGGCCTGCAATATGGCGTTCCGCTCGACGAATATGTCGATGCGT
>CAYUEM010000079.1:0-11400 GCA_964442925.1 uncultured Hyphomonadaceae bacterium | reverse complement strand
CGACAGTGCATGCGCCATGGTACATCGTCCCGTCCGACAGCCGCACCCGTCGCAAGGCGATGGTCGCGCGGCTTGTGCGCGGTGCGCTTGAGGACATGGCGCTGGACTGGCCCGATCCGGGATACAGACCCGCAGACTTCAAGATTGATTGACATCGCGCGCGCGCCGGCCAACCCTTCCTCGCAATACCATCCGCAAGGGAGCGGTCAGGCGCGCGCGACCCGACGCGACGTGCCTGGTCGAATGCATGATGAATGAGGATTTTCCCCGGCCTGCGCCCCCGGCTGAAGGCGAATGGGCCAACTGGGCCGGCAATCAGAGCGCGAAGCCTGCGCAGATGGCCTGTCCTTCAGACCTTGCAGACCTGCGTCATGTCATGCGCAGCGGCGCGTTGCCGATACGGCCGGTTGGCACCGGCCATTCCTTCACTCCTTTGTCTGTTTCGCAAGGCACGCTGGTCCGTCTCGATGCTCTCAGCGGCGTGGTCAGTCTCGATGACGCGCGCCACACCGCCCGTGTGAAGGCGGGAACCGACCTGAAAACGCTGTCGGTTGCACTCGACCACAAGTCACTGGCCCTGCGCAATCTCGGCGACATCAATGTGCAGACGCTTGCCGGCGCGGTTTCGACCGCCACACATGGCACAGGCGCGGGCTTTTCCTGCCTGTCAGCCGAAATCCGGGCGGTCAGCCTGATGCTCGCCGGCGGGGATATCATTACAGCGTCATTGCAGCAGGACCGGGAATTGCTGCGCGCTGTGCAGGTTTCTCTCGGCGCGATTGGTGTCCTGACCGAAATAGGGATGCAGCTGATGCCGGCCTACAAGCTGCACCGGCGCGTCTGGACGCAGCCGATTGCCGACATTCTCGCCAGTGCCGAAGACAACTGGGCGAAGCACCGCAATTTCGAGTTCTTCTACATCCCGTTTTCCGGCCACGGCATCTGCATCGCCCATGACGAGACCGACGCGCCATCGACCGCGCGCGCGCCGCAGCACGATGATGAAGAGACAATGGGCCTGAAAGCCATCCGCGATGGCACGATGAATGATCTCGCGACCCGCCGCGCCATCCTGCACAAGGCGCTGGCGGAAAATGAGGGCGAGGATGTTGTCGGCCCCGGCTGGCAGTTGCTGGCCAGTCCACGCAATATCCGGTTCCGCGAGATGGAGTATCACCTGCCGGTTGCCGGCGCTCTTGATGTGTTTGATCAGCTGGTAAAGCGGATGGAGGCTGAGCGGCCGGACATCTTCTTCCCGGTCGAAGTGCGCATGACCGCGGGCGATGAGGCCATGCTCAGCCCGTTCGGCGGAGGGGCGCGCATTTCGCTGGCTGTGCATGCCTATTTCGAAGATGATCATGACTGGTTCTTCTCACTGGCCGAGCCGCTTTTTCGCGCTGCGGGCGGGCGACCGCACTGGGGCAAGCTGCATTCGCTGAAGGCAGATGAGCTGCGCGCGCTGTATCCCGAATGGGATCGCTTCTGCGCGATCCGCAATGAACTTGACCCCATTGGTGTCATGCTGTCGCCTTATCTCGCCGAACTGTTCGGTGTGCAGCTGTGATGCGACCGCGTGATCCCTATTTTTCCGGCCTGCAGGATGCACTGAATGCGGCGGGAATTGCCAGTCCGACACTCGTCATCGACCGTGAGCGGCTGAATGCCAATATCGACACGGTGAAAGATGCACTGCCTGCCGGCATGGGCTTGCGCATTGTTGCGAAATCGCTGCCTTCGCGCGCGCTGCTGGAGCATGTCTGCCAGCGTGCGGGCACAAGCCGCCTGATGGTGTTCAACATGCCGATGCTGCTGGAGCTGTCGACCGCAATACCGGACGCATCGCTATTGCTTGGCAAGCCGCTTCCCGTCGCAGCTGCGCGTGCCTTTTTCGAGCAGTTGCCAGCAGGGCAGCGCGCAGCCGCCGACCGCGTGCAGTGGCTGATCGACACGCCGGAGCGGCTGGCACAATACCGCGCGCTCGCCGAAGCCGCAGATGTCAGCCTTGGCGTAAATTTCGAGCTTGATGTCGGGCTGCACCGGGGCGGCTTTGTCCCGGGCGAGACGCTGGCAAAGGCCCTTTGCGAGGTTCGCGACTGCAACCGGCTCTCCTTTGCCGGCTTCATGGGCTATGAGCCGCATATACCGGTGCTGCCCGAAAAGGGCGGCTGGCGCGCGCGAGCTCTCGATGGGGCCTGGCGGACCTATCGCGAGGCAAACACGCTGGCGGCAGACCTGTTTGGGCCGGGCATGATCGAGGCGGCGACCCGCAATGCCGGGGGCAGCCCGACCTACAGGCTCTATCGCGACACGCTTATTGCCAATGAAGTCTCTGTCGGATCGGCGCTGGTCAAGCCGACACAGTTTGATACCGAACTGCTGGCCGCCCATCAGCCCGCCTGTTTCATCGCGGCCCCCGCGCTGAAGGTGTCCCGACCGGTGATCCTGCCCGGCTCGGAATATATCGATCCGTCTTCCGCGCCGCCGAGCCAGCCCGGCACCATGGTCTATCTTTATGGCGGCAAGTGGATGGCCGATCCGGTCGATCCTGCGGGGCTTGAGATCAGCGCGATTGTCGGGCGCTCATCCAATCAGGAACTGTGGATCGGCCCTGAAGACCTCGCCTTGACTGTCGATGATTTCGTGTTCCTGCGCCCGCATCAGAGCGAGGCTGTGTTCCTGCAGTTCGGCGCAATTGCCGTCTTTGCAGAGGGTGCGATTGTCGACACATGGCCGGTCTTTCCGGCCTCGGCCTGACGATTGCGGGCTGCTTTCCCCGCGCGTCTTGTTAAGGTAAACGGATACACGAATGCGTGAAAAGGGTGGGAGCGATGTCTGGGGGTATATTCATTTCCTATCGCCGCGAGGACTCAGCGGGTGCGTCCGGGCGGCTGCATGATCATCTTGCAGCCAGGTTCGGTCGTGAGACGGTCTTCATGGACGTCGATGCAATCGAGCCGGGAGTCGATTTTTATGAGGTTCTGAACAATCAGGTCGGAGCCTGCGACGTTCTGATTGCGGTGATCGGGCGCAACTGGCTCTCAGCCTGTGATGATTCCGGCAACCCGCGTATCGCCAATATGGATGATTTCGTCCGGATCGAGATCGCGGCGGCACTTGAACGCAATGTCCGGGTGATACCTTTACTTGTTGAAGGCGCAACTATGCCGAGCGCTGAGGAGCTGCCCCCATCGCTCAGGTCACTGGCCCGCCGGAACGCGGCCGAGATCTCCCATACGCGCTTCATCGCCGATGTCGACCGGCTTGCGGATGTGATCGAGAAGATCGTGGTCCCGGCAAGACCAGAGCCGGTCGCGGTCCAATCCGGGCCCGGACCAGCTGGTCCGAGCCTTGATGGCGACCCGTTCGCTGCCCGAATCTGCGATGCCCTGCGGCCTTTTCAGGACAATGTCAAAATCTTCGTTGCGCCGAACGTGCCACAGGATCGCGAAGCAAGTGCACGTCCCAGAACGGCAACAGGCGACAGCGAGGTGGTTCTGGCCCTGATCGACTTTACGGTCCTGAACAATGGCAATGATGCGATGCTGATCACGTCGCTCGGCCTGCGCATCCACCATTCGACCAGTGAGGAACCGGCTGTGCGGTTTGTTTCTTACGAGGAGATCGGTGACTTGCCGATCTTCAAGACGGGCTGGTGGAAGATCGGGATTGGCAGCCAGCAGATCACCGTCTCCGGCGGGCCAAACCGTGATCTGCTGATCCGGCTGCTGGAGGCGATGCGCGCGGCCCTGTAACCGCGCCTGCCGTTGCGGATTGCAGCGCCCCCGGCAAATGATAATCGCGGTTGCCCGTGCTCACGTGAACTGTTAATTCAGCTTCCTTCCGTAGTTTCGGAAGGCTGGCCCTGTGGCGGAGTGGTGACGCAGCGGATTGCAAATCCGTGTACCCCGGTTCGATTCCGGGCGGGGCCTCCAGCCCGGGCGGGGCAGACATGCGACGCGTCCGCACGCCGAAAGGCTTCATAAATAATCGCGAATTTTCGGTTAATCGTTTACTCCGCATTAACCAGTTAACTGGCATTGATGGTGTGTCTTCTTTTGGAGACACCCACCATCACCCAACGCCTCGGCGGGAGCCTACAGCTCCCGCCAATTTTTTGTCTGTCTTTCGCATGTCAGGCTTTGACAGGTGCGCTGTGTTTGCTAAACAAGCAGCCTGACGTCGGTATTCCGCGATAGCTCAGTTGGTAGAGCTGGCGACTGTTAATCGCCCGGTCGTAGGTTCGAGTCCTACTCGCGGAGCCACAGCACCAACGACCCTTTCTGGTGGGCCAAAACGAACACGTCCTCAGCCGTCTCTCAGCACCGCGCAAGCGACCCGTGCGCCCGCTCCACCAATTGGCTGACTGATATGGTCGTCTGGGCCTTCATGCATGATCAGTGCGGCACCATCCTCATCGCGAATGTCGGCGAAGCTGAAGCGTGGGCTGAACATCTGGGCAAAACCGGCACCGCTCGCGTCAATATGGATGTTCGGCAGGTCGCCCTTTTCAGGACCGGCAGCGTTCAGCAGCCCGTGGCCGTCAGCGATCATGCCGAGATGTCCGCCAGAGCGCTTGAATTCACCGGTGTCGGAACAGTCGCCGACCTGATGGACATGCAGCCCGTGCCAGCCGGCGAGCAGCGTCGCGTCGGCGACCTGCACAGTCAGCATCACGCCATGGGGGCCCTCGACCAGGGTCACTTCGCCGATCGGACCGCCGGCATCACCGACAAGACTGGCGGAAAGACGCGGCATGTCTTCGACGGACACCTGTTGCGGTGTGGCATCCGGCCTGGCGGGTTCGGTTTGTACACCTGGCCCGCAGGCGGTGACAGCGATGAGGGACGTGGCGGCAAGAAGGATGCGCAGCATTGTGGCACTCATTTCATTTCACTCGAAATGAAGTGTATCACTGCTACGGGCCGGAAAGAAAGACGTGGCATGAGCCGGATCAGGGCAGACCGCCTGCTTGTTGAGGCACAAATTTTCGCGAGCCGCGCAGCCGCGCGCGCAGCGATCGAAGCGGGCGGTGTGCGCGCCGACGGATCGGTTGTCACCAGACCCTCGCAACGTGTCGAAGCGACTGCCCGAATCGAGGCGGTTGCGGCGCACCCTTATGTCTCGCGCGGCGGGCTCAAACTGGCGCATGGCCTTGATACATTCGACATTGAAGTGGCCGCGCGCCACGCGCTTGATATTGGTGCATCGACTGGAGGCTTCACGGACGTCCTGCTGAGGCGCGGTGCGGCCAGTGTGGTTGCTGTTGATGTCGGCCATGGCCAGCTGCATCCCCGGCTGCGGGCGGACCCGCGGGTGCGCTGTCTTGAGCGGATGGATGCGCGCGCGCTTGCTACCAGTGATCTCATCGCGCCGCCAGACCTGATCGTGGTTGATGCAAGCTTCATCTCGCTGGCCAAGCTGCTCGCCAATCCACTGGCACTCAGCGCGCCGGGCGCCGGGCTCGCCGCGCTGTTCAAGCCGCAATTCGAGGTCGGCCGCCAGCATGTCGGCAAGGGCGGGATCGTGCGCGACGAAACGGCGACAGATCGCGCAGCCGAGCGCTTTGCCGACTGGCTCGACGCGCAGGGCTGGCAGGTCGCCGGCTGGACCGACAGCCCGATTGCCGGCGGCGATGGCAATGCAGAACGCCTCGTTTATGCCTACAGGAGATAAGCCTGTAGCGTTTCCGACATCGGCGCGAACGCCGCGAGAGGCGAGCGAGGCGAGCCCGGCCCGGACGGGCCGCCCCCGCGGAGCCGTCAGCATAGCGGACTGGCAAGAACGAAATCAGCGGCGTCTGGCGCGCACATACCAGCCCAGCGGTGCCAGCAACAAGGCATTGGCCAGACGATCGGCCCGCGAGCGGGCGAACTTGCGGAAATAATGCTTCAGGCTGGCGGCCTTGTGGGCGGCAACCTCGGCTGAAGGCGCATCCGAGGTGGCACCGGCATGCATCGCCCCGGCAGCGGGCTGGTAGATCACGTCTCCGCCGGCCTCGCGCACCCGCCGGCACAGATCGACATCCTCGACATGCAGGAAATAGCCTTCATCGAACCCGCCCAGCGCATCGAAGTCCTCATGCGGCATCGCGAAGAAGGCACCCGAAACCACCGGCATGGAAACCGGGCCGTCCGGCGCGGGCGTGGCTTCCAGCGTCCAGCGCGACAGACCGGTTGCCGTGGCCCAGTTCAGTTCGCGGCGGCGCGCACCGCGCTGCTCGCGCCCGTCTATGCCGAAAATGCGCCCGCCGACCATGACCGGGCGGCTTTTGCCGGTTGCCGCCGAAATCAGCGCGCCTGCCGAACCGCGCTTCATCATTGCGTCGGGATTGATGAACACCAGCCAGTCAGCATTTGCCGCGCCGGCACCGAGATTGCACCCGGCGGCGAAACCGATATTGCCTCCCGGCTGGATCACGGTGACGCCTGGCCGGGCCCCTGCGAACCGGTGGATCCAGTCGGAATCCTGCCGGTTATTGCCATTGTTGACGATGATGATGGCATCGATTTCCGGATCGCCGGCCAGCACATGCAGGCAGTCGCGCAGCCGCCAGCCGGTCCGGTAACTGACCGTGATCGCGGCAACGCTCCGTCCGGTCATGCGCGCGTCGACACAGGGCGCGCGAGAATGATCACCGCGCCGGCGACAAGCGCAATCGCTGCCCAGAAGGCCTCATTCCAGGCGCTGTAGCCGAAGCTGAAAATCGGCAGGGCCGCCCCGAACAGTCCGGCAGCGGCATAACGCGCAGCCGGTGCGAGCCGCGACGGTGCGGGCAGGCGCAGCCCGATGGCAACAATTGCGGCGATGGCGAGCAACGCGCCGACCAGACCGGTCTCGACCCAGATTTCCAGCGGCATATTGTGCGGATGCCCCGGGATGACATGATAATTCTGCCAGGCGCTCTCGATCCCACCATGGCGCACCAGCGTTTCCAGCCATTGCGGATGGGCGGCGAATGTCTCGCTCCAGGTGCCGGTGCTTTCCAGCCCATGCCCCAGCCATGGCCGCTCGCCGATCCGCTCGCCAATCAGTTCCCAGGCAAAAGCACGTGAGCGAAAGGAGAAGGGAACAGGCAGGCCGGCCTGCTCGATGATCGCGGCGACACGCGGAAACAGGACAGGCGCAATCGCGATCCAGCCACCGATCAGTGCCGCCAGCCCGAAATAGCCCGAGCGCGGCAGCACCCAGACGAAAATCATTGCGCAGATCGCCGTAAAGATCGCCAGAAGCCCGGCAGATGTGCCGAGATAGACCATCGCTGCGCCGGCCAGCAACACGGCCAGCGCGCCGCCGGCCTTGCCGGTAAGGCCCGGTCGCACCCACAAACTCGCCAGCAGCACGGGCAGCAAAAGCGCAAATGCGTTGGCCTGACGCAGCACATTCTGCAGGCCGTCGCGCATCCGGTCGATCGGGTCTTCATAGGCAAAAGCAAGGATCGGTTGCAGGAACAGGCTCGTCAGCGCAAGCATCAAGCCCGCAGCAATCACGGTGGCCATGACCAGCTTGCGCGCGCGGGTGGCAGGCGGGTCGGGCGCATTCAGCAGGGCCATCATGACCGCCATGACAGCCAGACCGACCCCGATCAGCCGGAAGGGTGCGGCATTCACCGACAGATCCTGCTGGCTCAGCGATCCTGTGACCAGCGGCGCACTGACCCCGGACCAGAATGAACTGAGCGACACCCAGACCAGTAGGGCGAAACCGATGACCACATAAGCGCGCACCGGCGCAGATGGCCGCAGGAAAGGCACCGAGAAGATCGCGGCAAGGCTGATCAGCGGCGTAAAGCCCTGTCCGCCCAGCAGGGCCAGAACCGGCCAGAGCAACAGCAGGCCGGCAAACACACTGGCATAATTCAGCTTGCCCGTTTCAGAGTCCCCACCCATCGCCTCTAGGGCTCCTCGCGTTTCAGGTCCGGGGCGAGGGCTTCGTGTGACAGGCTTGCGCATACCTCATCAAGGGCGAGTATTTCCTGTCCTTTCGAGCCGAACCGGCGCAGTGCCAGTTTCCGCTCGGCGGCTTCGCGCTCACCGACCACGGCGATCACCGGCACTTTCTGGACCGAATGTTCGCGCACCTTTCGGTTGATCGTCTCATTGCGCAGGTCAAGCTCAACGCGCAGGCCGGCCGCGCGCAGGGCCTCGGCCGCTTCGCGCGCATAGTCGTCAGCCGCCTCGGTGATGGTCGCCACCACGACCTGCACCGGTGCGAGCCACATCGGGAAGGCTCCGGCATAGTGCTCGATGAGGATGCCGGTGAAGCGCTCAAGCGAGCCAAACAGCGCGCGGTGCAACATCACGGGGCGATGCTTTTGCCCGTCCTCGCCAACAAAGGTCGCCTCAAAGCGCTCTGGCAGGGTAAAGTCGACTTGCAGGGTTCCGCATTGCCAATCGCGCCCAATCGCGTCGCGCAGCACGAACTCGAGCTTCGGCCCATAAAACGCCCCTTCGCCGGGATTGTAGCCGAAGGGCTGCCCCGTCGCGACAAGCGCCTCTTTCAGCGCTGCTTCCGATCTGTCCCAAACGGCATCCTCGCCAATGCGTTGGTCGGGGCGATCGGAGAATTTGATCGCAACATCCTCGAAACCAAAATCACGATAGATGTCCAGGATCAGGTCCACGACGGTCAAACATTCGTCTTGCAACTGCTCGGGCGTGCAAAAGATGTGAGCGTCATCCTGGGTGAAGTGGCGCACCCGCATCATGCCATGCAGTGCGCCAGAGGGCTCATAGCGGTGCACTTTGCCGAACTCTGCCATCCGCAAAGGCAGATCACGGTACGAGCGTTGTCCGAAATTGTAGACCTGCACCCCGCCAGGGCAATTCATCGGTTTCAGCGCATATTTGCGCTCGTCCGGCATGACTGTGGAATACATGTTCTCGCCGAACTTTTCAGCGTGGCCTGAGGTTTCCCACAAAGAATAGTCCAGAAGGTCTGGCGTGTTGATTTCGACATAGCCCGCATTGGCTTGACGGCGTCGCATGTAGGCGATCAGGGTTTGAAACAGTGTCCAGCCATTGGGGTGCCAAAAGATCGACCCCGGACCTTCTTCTTGCATGTGGAAGAGGTCCATCACCCGCGCCAGTTTGCGGTGATCGCGCTTTTCCGCTTCCTCCAAGCGCGTGAGATGCTCAGCCAACTGCTTCTCATTCGCCCAGGCGGTGCCATAGATACGCTGTAGCTGCTCATTGTTCTGGTCGCCGCGCCAATAGGCGCCCGCCAGCTTCATCAGCTTGAACGCCTTGGGCAGCTTGCCGGTCGAAGGCAGGTGCGGCCCGCGGCACAGGTCAAACCATTCGCCCTGGCGATAGACGGTGATCGGCTCGCCCGGCGGGATGATGTCGTCGATGATCTGCGCCTTGTAGTCCTCGCCGATCCTGCGAAAGGTCGCAATGGCCTCGTCCTTCTCCCAGACCTCGCGGATGATCGGATGATCGGCGTCGATAATCTCGGCCATCTTTTTCTCGATGGCCTCGAAATCCTCGGTTGAGAAAGGCTCCTCGCGCGCGAAGTCGTAATAGAAACCGTCATCGATTGTCGGCCCGATGGTCACCTGCGTGCCGGGAAACAGCGCCTGCACGGCCTGGGCCAGCACATGCGCGGCATCATGGCGGAAAAGTTCGAGCGCCTCGGGATCCTTGTCGGTGACGATCTCGACGCCCGCATCGCCGTCCAGCGGGCGGGTGAGGTCTCGCAGCTCACCATTGACGCGTGCGGCGATGGCCTTTTTGGCCAGTGATCTTGAAATCGATTCGGCGACATCAAGCGGGCTTGCGCCGCTGTCATATTCGCGAACTGATCCGTCGGGGAGTTGCACCTTTATCATCTGCGCAGGTTTAGCGTGTTCAGCGCGCGGGGCAAGATGGTGCTTGCCGATGACCTGCGCCGGTACCCGCAAATCCAGCGGCACACCTGCGCGATCAGTCGCCCCATGGCCTTACGATCACCTTGCCAACAACCTTGCGGCTTTGCAGCATATCAAATGCTTCCAGCGCGCGCGAGAGTGGCCATTCGCCATGCACATGCGGGTGGGTGCGGCCCTCGCGGGCCCATTGCCAGATCGCAGCGACATTCTCCGCCCCCTTGTCGGGGAAGTGCCGGCCATATTCGCCAGCACGCACGCCGACCACCGAAAAGCCCTTGATCAGCGGGATATTGGTGCTGACCGAAGCGATCCGCCCGCTGGTGAAGCCGATCACCAGCAACCGGCCATCAAAGGCGATGCAGCGGGTCGACTCGTCGAAGATGTCTCCGCCGACCGGATCGAATATCACATCCGCGCCGCGCCCGCCGGTCAGCGCCTTGACCGCTTCGCGAAAGCCGCCCGCGACATTGATGACATGATCGGCCCCGCAGGCTGTCACGCTCTCAAGTTTTGCATCCGACGCGCTGGTGGCAATCACCGTGGCACCGAGAAGCTTGCCGACATCGACAGCGGCAAGGCCGACACCGCCGGCTGCGCCATGCACCAGAAGCGTCTCTCCGGCCTGCAACCGGCCACGCCGGACGAGCGAAACATAGGCTGTCAGATAGGCCGCCGGATAGGCTGCCGCCTCGGCAAAGCTCATATTTTCCGGCTTTGGCTGCAATCCCGCAGCCGACGCGATGGCATATTGCGCAAAGCCCCCGAAGCGCGCGCCGCCGGCCACGCGATCACCAGGCCGAAGCGTTTCGACACCCTCGCCAACCGCATCGACTGTGCCGGCCATGTCCATGCCGGGGGTGAATGGCGGCTCCAGTTTCAGCTGGTATTTGCCCTGGCAGATGAGGATATCGGGAAAGTTGACGCTCGCGGCCTCGACCTTCAGGCGCACCTCGCCCGGTCCCGGCTCTGGCACGGCGACATCGCGCACATGGACGCCGGAAAGATCATCGCTGATCGCCTCGCAGACCAAAGCCCTCATTGTGTTCGCCATTGCAATCGACCTCCCATTTTCGCAATGACATGGCGCATTGCCGGGGGTCTGTCCAAGCTGCCTTGGAGGAAAGTCGCTCTATACCGCGCAAGCGCGCGCGATCAGGGCTGCAGTTGTACCCGCACCAGATCACCTGACCAGTCATCGTGCGTGCAGCGCGCCCGGATGAAAATCTCGCGCGTTCCGCCCGGCAGGACCAGGCCGGTCAGTGAGCGGGTGAAAGGCTGTTCGGTCTCATGTGGGTGGTGCAGCGTGCGATAGCCGAGCCGGTTGCCTTTCGCGTCTGTGACTTCCCAGCCATCGGCATAGTGGTCCCAGCCGGTATCGGGGTGCGTCAGCGTGACAAGGATGCGCCATGCCTTGCCCGATTTCTCCGCTTTTGCCGCAAGCACCTGTGGTGCCTCGCCCTGTGCGGCAGGCGGGATGACAGACAGGGCAAGGGCGACAAGAGCGAAGCGTTTCATGATCACGACAATAGCCGGTT
>CAYUEM010000078.1:0-11545 GCA_964442925.1 uncultured Hyphomonadaceae bacterium | reverse complement strand
TACAGAGCGCGCCGGCAGACTGGGAACAGCGCGGCGATGCCGGCGACAATGCCCGCATCGATGCGCTGGTGGCTGCGCGGGTGGAAGCGCGCCGCGCCCGCAATTTCGCCGAGGCCGACCGCATCCGCGACCAGCTCGCCGCCGAGGGTATCGACATCATGGACGGCCCCGAAGGCAGCACCTGGCGGCGGGGGTGAATGACGCTTTTGTGCTGGAAAGGCCCGGCTTCATTCTGGCATTAAGCGGCAAACTGGCTTATCCCAACGCTGATGACCAAGGTCCATAATCTGCAATCGCTGCTGCGCTCGCTCGCCGACAAGACGCAGGGCGAGACGGTCAGTGTGCGTGACCTGCTCAGCGCGGTGGGGCGGCGCTCCTATGGGCCGATCCTGCTCCTGCTCGGTTTCATCTCGATCAGCCCGCTGACCATCATTCCGGGCGCCAACTGGCTGGTCGCGCTGGTGATCCTGATCATCTCGCTGCAGATCCTGATCGGGCGGACCTTTCCATGGGTGCCGCGCCGTGCCCTGGAATTCGAGTTTGAGCGTAAATTTCTCGTCGATGGCATTGCGGCAGCGGAAAAATATGTTCGTCCGGTCGACAGTTTCCTCAAGCCGCGCTTCATTTTCCTGACCGAACCGCCATTTGCGCAGCTGATTGCGCTGGTCTGTATCGGTGCGGCGCTTCTGACCTTCCCGCTCGGCCTGTTTCCGTTCGGTCCGGTGCTGCCGGGGCTGGCCGTTCTGCTGTTCGGTCTTGGCCTGACGGCGCGCGATGGCGTGCTGCTGATGCTGGCGGCTGGCGCACTTTTCGCTGCCGGGATGATCACAATCCGCGTCCTGCCGCGTGTCATTAATCAGCTATCGGGCATTTTTGGTTGATTTTCCCGGCCCTTGGCACGATTTCAAGGGTCATGAGTGCAGAGCTTTACCACAACCGTGTTCTGGAACTGGCCGCCGAGACCGCCAATGTCGGTCGGCTGGAAAACGCCGGCGCAAGCGTTGAGAAGGTTTCACGCATTTGCGGCTCGAAAGTGCGTGTGGACCTGTCGCTCGATGCCGACTGCCAGCATGTCACCGCCATTGCCGTCGATCCGAAAGCCTGCGCACTCGGACAGGCGGCCACCGCAATTCTCTCCGCTCATGCCGTCGGCGCGCATGTCGACGAGATCATTGCCGCGCGCGATGGCCTGCGTGCGATGCTGAAAGACGGTGGGCCACCGCCAGGCGGCCGGTTCTACGAATTGCGTCATCTTGCCGGGGTTGCCGACTATCCCCCGCGCCACGCCTCGACCCTGCTGGCCTTCGAGGCAGCAGCAGAAGCGATCGGGCAAATCTGCGCTGAGCGCGCGCTTACCACCTGAAATAAAAGAAAAAAGCGACCATCAGCACCCAGAAAGGTGCCATCGCACCGATGCCGACATAGAGCGCATTGGGCTGCAACTGGTCATTCTCGGAAAATTTCGGAAAGAAGCGGTATTGCTGTTCCAGCCGTCCGGAGCGGGCGCGCAGCCGGTTTTTCATCGCTTCGGCCAGCGCCACGGGTTGATCATCCCCGTTGGTGCGCGCCAGAACCCGCCAGCGCACAATGTCACTGGCAATCGCCATCGCCGTCGATGTCAGGATCAGAAGCAGGATGGCACCGAGAACAAAGATCACAACTTCGATCCGCCGTTCGGTGGTGACAAAGGGCAGACGGTCGATCAGGCCAAATACAAACTCCTGAACCACATCAATGCGGCCAAGGACATGCACGATCAGGAAAGCGACAACACCGGCGAGAAGGAAACCGAGGGCCGCGCCTGCCCGGTGCCAGAACATCAGGTGCGAGAGCGCACGCCGCAGGCTCTTTTCGTCTATGCTGGTCGAATCTTGCGAAATCTGTGTCACGCGTCATGATATAAGGACAAATCGACCGATTGGCACGCTCAAATATGGAAACAGAGACGCACACCGCGACGATAAGCACCGGGCCGGTCGCCGGCATTCTGCTGAAAGCCTACAAGATCAGCCTCAGCCCGGTCTTTGCCGCCTTTGGCGCACGCTGCCGGCATCTGCCAAGCTGCAGCGAGTACGCGGCCGGCGCAGTGACACAGCATGGCGTATGGCCGGGCGGATGGATGGCTCTGGCCCGGCTTTGCCGCTGTCACCCATTCGGCTCATCGGGCCATGACCCGGTGCCCGCCAGCCCGGAAAATGCCCACCCTCTGCTGCCCTGGCGTTATGGCGACTGGGCCTGGACGGTCCGCCCGTTTCCCGAAACCGAGCCTGAGAGCGAAGACAAGGATTGAAAGCATGCGCCCGGCGGGCGAAAAGGTCAGGGCAAGCCGATCAACCCGAAGGAAGCGCCAAATGTCCTCACCTGAACACCGCCTCGCCGGGCTTGGCATCTCCCTGCCCCAGCCGATGCGGGCTGTCGCCAATTATGTGCCGTTCGTGATCAGCGGTCGGCAGCTGTTTGTGTCCGGGCAAGTCTCGGTCGCCGATGGTGCGCTGATCTGCGGGCGGATCGGGGAGAACATGGACCTTGCCGCCGGGCAGGCCGCCGCGCGCGCCTGCGCGATAAACCTGATCGCTCAGGCGAAAGCGGCTCTCGGCGATCTGTCGAAAGTGTCGCGGGTCGTCAGGCTGGGCGGTTTTGTCAATGCACATCCTGACTTTGTCGAGATCCCGCAGGTCATCAATGGCTGTTCCGACCTGATGGTAGAGGTGTTCGGCGAGGCCGGGCGTCATGCCCGTTCGGCTGTGGCCTGCCCCGTCCTGCCGCTGGGTGTGGCGGTGGAAATCGATGGTCTTTTCGAGATTGAACCATGATCCTCGGCTGCACCGCTTTCGCCCATCGCGGACTGTGGTCGCCGGCCGGGCCGCCGGAAAATTCCATCGCAGCCTTTCGCGCGGCCGCCGATGCCGGATGCGGCATAGAGCTTGATGTGCAATTGTCGAAAGATGGCGTGCCGGTGGTCTTCCATGATCCGGTTCTTGACCGGATGACGCGGTCCAGTGGCCCGGTCTGGGAGCGAACGGCGGAAGAGCTGACCGGTCTGAAACTGACCGACAGCGACGAGGCCATCCCGCTGCTGAGTGCGGCGCTCAAGGCCCTGCCGGCGGGCACCCCGGTGCTGGTCGAACTCAAGGCCAGCCCTGGCGCGCCGGACGACTATATCCGCGCGCTCGATCTGGCATTGTTTGCCGCGCCGGCGCAAGCGGCGGTGATGTCCTTTGTCCGCGCGCTCAATCTTGCCGCCGCCGCACACCTGACCGGGCGCGAACTCGGCGTCCTGATCGCGCCGGCCGTGGGAAATGGTGGTCCCGCGCTTGCCGAGCGGATGAACGCAGCCAGCCATGATCGCATGACTTACACTGCGCTGCGCCACGAGGAGGCAGAGGCCGCGCGCGCACATCTTGGCACTCAGGCACGTCTTGCCGCCTGGACGGTGGACAGCATCGATGCGCTGGAGCGTGCCCGGCGCGCAGCTGCGGCGATCATTTTCGAACGGCTGGACCCGCAACAGGTGCTGGCCGACGCAGACCCGATGACCTAGTTTACCGATCATGGATGACACTGCCCTGCGCCTGACGATTCATCGCTCAATGGCCGAGATTGATCGCGACGCGTGGGACCGTGTTGCCAATCCGCGAGGTGAGCGCTTTGACCCGTTTCTCAGTTGGGACTTCCTCGACACGATGGAAAGCTCCGGGGCGGCGACGCCGCAAACCGGCTGGTCGCCATTGCATCTTGGGCTGGAAGGACCCGGCGGGCAGCTGCGCGCCGCGATGCCGCTTTATGCCAAGTCGCATTCCTATGGCGAGTTCGTGTTCGATCATTCCTGGGCCGATGCGTTCGAGCGTGCCGGCGGAAGCTATTATCCCAAGCTGCTCTGCGCGGTGCCGTTCACGCCGGTGACCGGTCGCCGGCTGCTGTCGCCCTGCGGTCCCGATCAGGCCCGCTTGCAGGATGCTCTGCTCAATGGCGCGCTGCAGCTGGCTGAGGAAAACGCGCTGTCATCGCTGCATCTGAACTTCCTGTCGCAGCAGGAAGCCAGCGCGATGCAGGCCGCCGGAATGATGGCGCGCACCGACCAGCAATTCCATTTCATCAATGAGGGCTACCGCGATTTCGAAGATTTCCTCGCCGCGCTGTCATCGGCCAAACGCAAGAATCTGCGCAAGGAGCGCGCACGCGCCTGCGAGGGGCTGGAAATTCGCCATCTGACCGGCAGTGATATCAGCCAGGCCGACTGGGACGCTTTCTATGTCTTCTATCTCGATACCGGCGCGCGCAAATGGGGCAGCCCATATCTCAACCGCGAAAGCTTCGCCCTGATCGGTGAGCGGATGGCCGACAAGGTGCTTTTGATCATGGCCTATGAAGATGGCGAACCGATCGCCGGTGCAATGAACATGATCGGATCGGACACGCTTTACGGACGCTATTGGGGCTGCACGGCACACAAGCCGATGCTGCATTTCGAGCTTTGCTATTATCAGGCGATGGATTTCGCGCTGGCCAACGGGCTGAAATCGGTTGAGGCCGGCGCGCAGGGCGGCCACAAGCTTGCGCGCGGCTACCAGCCTGTGACCACGCATTCGGCCCACTGGATCGCACATCCCGGCCTGCGCGGTGCGGTGTCAGACTATCTCGAACGTGAACGCGCCGCTGTGGAGGCCGAGCAGGATTACCTGCGCGGACGCACACCGTTCCGCAAAGGCGACTAATACCACGCTGCATGGATCGGAACCGATCCTTGCAGCGCAGGCAAGCGCGACTGCGCGTCGGCGCTTACGCGCCGGATGCGCGGATGAGTCATCATCCGCGCACGTTGGATTGAGAGCAGTCCAGGAGCTTTGTCGCGCGGGGTCGCTCGCCATGTGGAACTGGCCTCAACGCGAGCACCGTCGCTGGATCGTGACCGAGAGGTGTCCCTGATCGCCATGGTTCGACGGATGTCCGGATTGGCCGCCCTTGCGTCAATTCGGCTCGTGCTGTCCGACAACCCAGCCATGATGCACCGGGCCATGACCGGCACCAAAGCCTCGGGCCTCAGCGATCGCGCGATGGAGATAATCGCGCGCGCCGTCTACTGCATCGGGCAGCGTCGCGCCGAGGGCCAGCCGCGTGGCCGTCGAGGAGGCCAGTGTGCAGCCGGTGCCATGGGTCGAGCGGGTCTCGATGCGCGGGCTTTCGAAGATCCATTCGCCGGTGTGAGTCTGCAGCACGTCATGGATGACATCGCCAGGCACATGTCCGCCCTTGACCAGCGCGCCGCGTGCCCCGGCCTTCAGCAGGCTTTCCGCCGCGCGGCGCTGTCCATCAAGCGTTTCGACCGCCTTGCCGGTGAGAATTTCCGCCTCATGCGAGTTTGGCGTCACCAGATCGGCATCGGGTACCAGCAGCGCGCGGATTGCCGATATCGCATCCTCGCTGAGAAGCCTGTCGCCGCTGGATGCGACCATGACCGGATCGATCACGCGGGGAATGGCGCGCGCAATTTCATCGAGTGTTTCAGCCACCGCTTCGACGAGCGCTTTCGAACCGAGCATTCCGGTCTTGATCGTATCGGCACCAATATCTGACAGCGTCACCTCTATCTGCCGGACCACTGCCTCAACCGGGACCGGCCAGACGCCATGCACGCCCAGCGTATTCTGCGCGGTGACCGCCGTCACTGCCGTCATTGCGAAACCGCCATTCGCCATCACCGCCTTGATGTCGGCCTGCAGCCCTGCCCCGCCGCCACTGTCGGAGCCGGCAATAACGAAAACCCGGCCACGCGCTGGTTTGCTTTCGTGTGTCTTTTGCCGGGCCAAATCCATCACCTTCAGGAAGCGGCTGTGTGGCGGACGCGCGCTATCGCCAGCCCGTCATGTCCCTTCACACCCACCTGCTGCAACACGATCGCCTCCAGACGCGGATGTTCGGCAAGCGCCTGATTGAAGGCGGCTGCGCCGATGGCCTGCGGGTCAACGCGCGAGGGATTGAGCACCTCGCCCTTGCGCACAACATTATCGGCAATGATCAGTCCACCCGGACGCGTCAGCCGGACCGCATGGCCGAGATAGGCCGGGTAGGATTCCTTGTTGGCGTCGAGAAACACCAGATCAAAATCGGGCGTGATTGCCGGCAACAGGTCCAGCGCTGCACCCTCGCGCACCTCGCATCGCCCATCCAGCCCCGCATCACGAAGCGACTGGCGCGCAAACCCGGCATGTTTTGTATCGATTTCCAGCGTGATCAGGTGGCCATCATCGGGCAGGGCACGGCCAAGCCAGACGGTCGAATAGCCAGCAAGTGTGCCAATTTCGAGGATTTTGCGCGCGCCGACAATCTGCGCCATAAGATACAGCAACTTGCCTTGTCCGGGCGAGACTTCAATGCCGGGAAGTCCTGCATCCCTTGCCCGCGATCGAACGCCTTCGAGGATCGCATCCTCTTCGACGAAAAGACTGTTGATATAATTGTCGACCGCTTCGAAACTGACTGCAGATGTCATCGCTGAAACTCCGCCGGCATGGGTTTCAGGGTGCGGCTGTGTCGGAGTAGGCGGCGGTTTTCAGGACATCGAGATCGCGCTTTCCGGTTCGTTCATGGCCGGCCGATACAGTCTGTATCCGCGCACGTTGCTCGCGCGCCCGACGCTCAGCCAGTGACGCGCGCGCCAGGGCCCATTCTGCCCCTTGCGGAAAGCGGTAGAAAATGTGCGTGCCGATCTTCTCGGTGCGGACAAGGCCCGAATTCCAGACCGGATCGACATAACTCGCATGATAATGCGTCGCCTCGCCGGTGCGGGTCTCATTTATTCCCATTATCACTTGTGCTGCAACAGCGCTTGCCTGCTCCCAGCGTTTGCCGCGCGGGCGGATCGCCGTTGCACCATCACAGGTAAAGGTGAACTGGCAACCCGTGGTGCGCGTCGCCCCCTGATAGACAACCTCGCAGACCGAATTGGGGTAGCGATGGTCACGCACCCGGTTGGCGATCACTTCGGCCACGGCGAGCTGGCCGGAAAGGCTTTCGCTGCGCGCCTCATAATACACGGCCTGCGCCATGCAATGATGTTCGCTGCGCATCCGATCGGCCGCATCGAGATGCTGGGGCTGAAAGCTGATAACAGATTTGAGCGCCGCAGCGTCACGATCATGCGCAGCATACCGGCCAAGTGCCGGCTGGCCTTCACGTCCGAAACTGCTCTCCAGTCGCACGATCCAAGGATGTTGTAACAGCGCCGAGGCATCGCTGAGCTGCCGGGCCGCTTCGCCGCCATCGCGCAGGCTGGCGAACATCGCCGCCGCATCGCGGGCATCGGCCGCTTCGAGGCGGGACTGATGACTGGAAGAAATGGCTGGCATTGCGGCCACCACCGCAACTGCGCACACCGAAATGCTCGCGCCCCGCAAGGCGAGGAGGCGACGTTCACTGTCATTCATGACTGACCACCATCTGGCGACCGCACGCTTCTGTGCGGACAGGCTCCAGAGTGTCTTCTGCCACGCTTTCCCAATCATTAACATACTTAGCCCATCAATCATCCGAGAGCGCTCATTATTCTGTCCGGGATTTCAACTCCCGCGCGCTCTCGACCCAACGTCCCTACTTTACTCTTGCGTTCTCCCCATATGACCCTGCCCCGGACTGAAGCAAGTTTCCGGCCAGTTTGGCCCTATTGAATTTATGCAACCAATGATTTGCCCGTTTCAGCCTTCTCGCGCGTTACATCAAGACTTCTGCGGCTAGTCCTTGCAAAACAATGATTTTTTATCACAGAAAGACAAAGGCATGGTGAAATTTCCAAACCGCAACTGTGGTCAATTTGTCACAAGCAACTTTCATTCCCGCTTTGCAAAAATCGCGGAAAGATCAGGATTTCAATGCGGCATGCGCGGCTGCGAGTCGGGCAATTGGCACTCGGTAGGGCGAGCATGAGACATATTCCAGTCCCGCTTCATGACAGAATGCAACCGACGCGGGATCGCCACCATGCTCACCACAAATGCCCAGCTTGATGCCCGGACGGGTCTTGCGGCCCCGCTCCACAGCGATTCGCACGAGCTCGCCGACACCGTCGCGGTCAATCGTGACGAACGGGTCTTTCTCGTAAATGCCCATATCCTCATAGGTTTTTAGGAACCGACCGGCGTCATCACGAGAAATGCCAAGCGTCGTCTGTGTCAGGTCATTGGTTCCAAAGGAAAAGAATGCCGCCGACTGCGCAATTTCGCCGGCTCGCAGCGCTGCACGCGGCAGTTCGATCATCGTGCCGACAAGATATTCCAATGTCTCACCGGTTTGCGCAAACACAGCGCGCGCAGTGCGATCAACAACTTCCTTGAGGATCGAAAGCTCGGCATGAGTTGCCACCAGCGGGATCATCACTTCCGGGACCGGCTTGCGCCCGGTTGATCTGGCCACCTGCACGGCGGCCTCGAAAATGGCACGCGCCTGCATCTCGTAGATTTCCGGATAGGTAATGCCCAGCCGGCAACCGCGATGACCCAGCATCGGATTGCTTTCATGCAGTTCGCTGGCGCGGCGCTTCAACACAGCGATATCAACGCCAGACGATTGCGCCACCGCCTCCATATCCTCGTCATTGTGCGGCAAGAATTCGTGCAGCGGCGGGTCGAGCAGGCGGATCGTGCAAGGCAGCGCGCCCATGATTGTGAAGATTTCTGCAAAATCATCCCGCTGGAACGGCAACAGCTTTGCCAGGGCGGCGCGCCGGCCGGCCTCGTTTTCAGCAAGGATCATCGCGCGCACGACAGGAATGCGCGCCGCATCAAAGAACATGTGTTCGGTGCGGCACAGGCCAATGCCTTCAGCACCAAAATTCACCGCAGCGCGCACATCGGCGGGCGTTTCAGCATTCGTGCGGACCTTCAGGCGGCGGGCCGCATCAGCCCACGCCATCAGCTTTCCAAAATCGCCGGAAAGCTCGGGCTGGCGCATCTTGACTGCACCGAACAGCACTTCCCCGGCAGCACCATCCACCGTGATGATATCGCCCTTGCGCACTTCACGCCCGCCAACGCGGAACAGGCCGGCCTTGGCATCAATCTGCATCGCGCCCGCGCCGCAGACACAGGGCCGGCCCATGCCGCGCGCCACCACCGCGGCGTGCGAGGTCATGCCGCCGCGTGCCGTGACGATCGCTCGCGCCGCATGCATGCCATGAATGTCTTCCGGGCTGGTCTCGACCCGCACCAGAATGACATCCACGCCCTTTTCTGCCAGCGAAGCGGCCTCGTCACTGTCAAACACAACTTCGCCGACCGCCGCGCCGGGGCTGGCCGGCAGCGCCTGAACCAGGACATCGCGCACGGCATCTTCGGCAATCATCGGATGCAGCAACTGGTCGAGCTGGCCCGGCTCAAGCCGCAGGATCGCTTCTTTCTCGCTGATCAGGCCCTCACTGGCCATATCGACGGCAATTTTCAGCGCCGCAGCGGCCGTGCGCTTGCCCGAGCGCGTCTGCAACATGTAAAGCTTGCCATCCTCGACGGTGAATTCGAGATCCTGCATGTCGCGATAATGGCGCTCCAGCTGGTTGGCGACATCGACAAGCTCGCGATAGACCTGCGGCATGGCCAGTTCGAGCGGCTGTTCGTCGGAATCCAGCGAGGCGGCGCGGGCGCTGGAAATCGGTGCCGGCGTGCGAATACCTGCGACAACATCCTCACCCTGCGCATTGATCAGGTATTCGCCATAAAAGGTGGAATCTCCGGTCGAGGGATCGCGCGTGAAGGCCACCCCGGTGGCCGAGGTCTCGCCCATATTGCCGAACACCATGGCCTGCACATTCACCGCCGTGCCCCATTCATGCGGAATGTCATTGAGCTTGCGATAGGTGATGGCGCGGTCATTCATCCATGAGCCGAACACAGCACCAATCGCGCCCCAGAGCTGGTCTTTCGGGTCATCGGGGAAGGGCTTGTTGAGCTTTTTTTGCACCGCAGCCTTGTATTCGACGATGATCGCCTGCCAGTCTTCAGCCGACATTTCCGTGTCGAGCTGGTAGTCCTCGCGTTCCTTGTAATCTTCGAGAATTTCCTCGAACACATCATGGCGCACGCCCAGCACGACATTGGAATACATCTGGATGAATCGGCGATAGCTGTCATAGGCAAAGCGTGCGCCGGCACGTTTCGCCAGCCCTTGCGTGGTTGCCTCGTTCAGGCCGAGATTGAGCACCGTGTCCATCATGCCGGGCATCGAGGCGCGCGCGCCCGAACGCACCGAGACCAGCAGCGGATTTTCGGCATCGCCAAAGCCTTTGCCTGAGCGTTCCTCCAGCAGCTTCAGCGCCGCTTCGGTCTGCGCTTCCAGTCCGCCGGGATATTGCCGGCCAAGATCGTAGAAGCTGGTGCAGACCTCGGTTGAGAGCGTGAAGCCCGGCGGCACCGGCAGGCCAAGCTTCGCCATCTCGGCGAGATTGGCACCCTTTCCACCCAGAAGGTTCTTCAGTGAGGCATCGCCATCGGCGCTGCCCGCGCCAAAGGAATACACCCAGATCGCTTCAGCGCTTTGCACGGCCGGTTCACCCATTTTGAAACACTCCCGCTTCAGGTCTCAATCTTCGAAAAATCCGCAACAGTGTGGAGAGCATCCCGGATTGACGCCAGGATCAAGAGCCTGTTTTGGCGCACTGCCGCATCATCCACATTCACCATCACATCTTCAAAAAATGCATCCACCGGCCCGCGCAGTTTTGCAAGCGCAGACATGGCGGAGGCAAAATCCTCCTTTTCCAGCGCAGCATCAAGCGTCTTGCGCGCGCCGATCACCGCGTCATGCAAGCCGCGTTCCGTATCTGCAGCAAGGAGCGCCGGATCGGGCGCGCCGGAATAGTGCGCGCCATCCTTCTTCTCCTCGGCCCTGAGGATATTCGCCGCACGCTTGTAACCGGCCAGCAGGTTCGCACCGTCATCCGTGGCGAGGAAATCGGAGAGGGCCTCGACGCGGCGGGTGATCAGGACGAGGTCGTCATTTGCGCTCACGGCTGTTGTCGGCTGCGCCGACGCCTCCGCGGGGGCGGCCTGACCGGCCGACGGGCGCTTGCCCGTTTCGCCGCTCTGCGGCGGGGCGCCAAGCGCGAAGACGGCGTCAATCAGGTCATGGCGCTTGCCCTGATCACGCATGACTTGTTTGAGGCGGTCGGCAAAGAAGGCGAGGAGGTCTCTTTGCTCTTCGACAAATTCGCTGAGGTATGTCTCTGACTCTGGGAAATCTTGAGTCCAGCGCAAGAGACCCTTCTCCCAAAATTGAAAAAGCTCATCTCTCGTTACCTCAGACTCCTCCACGCTTAGGCCATCCCGCGAAACGCTCGGGAGGGCGACAAAAAAGTCATAGCCAGCATGTTGAAATAATCGGCCATTCTGTGCCCACACCCAAATGTTTTCCTTCAAACTTACATAGATGATCGAATTCAATGATAGTCGTATATTTCCTTTGAGAATAATCCGCACCACTCCCAACGCCGCCCTTCGCAGCGCGAACGGGTCCTTGCTGCCGGTGGGTTTCTCATCGATCGCCCAGAAGCCGACCAGCGTGT
>CAYUEM010000077.1:0-11645 GCA_964442925.1 uncultured Hyphomonadaceae bacterium | reverse complement strand
TCTTGAACATCTGGCGGGGTATGAGAACCTTCAGCCGCTCGCACATCAGACGCCCGCGCCCGTCTGCCCGATCGCGATGCACCAGCATGGCCAGCGCATCGACCGGCTCGTCATTGACGAGGATCGACATCTTGACGAGATTTTCCGCGCGGTGGCCGATCAGCTCATAGTCGAAGCTGGCATAGCCGCGCGAGATCGATTTCAGCCGGTCATAAAAATCGAACACCACCTCGTTGAGCGGTAGCTCGTATTTCACCATTGCCCGCCCGCCGACATAAGACAGCTCGGTCTGGATGCCGCGCCGGTCCTGACAGAGTTTGAGGATCGCACCGAGATATTCGTCCGGCGTGTAGATCGTTGCGCTGATCCATGGCTCTCGAATTTCGGATATTTTCGTCACATCCGGCATGTCGGCGGGATTGTGCAATTCGGTCTCGCTGCCATCGGTCATGGTCAGCTTGTAGACCACCGAAGGCGCGGTCGCGATCAGGTCGAGGTCGAATTCACGGCTGAGACGTTCCTGGATGATCTCCAGGTGCAACAGGCCGAGAAAGCCACAGCGAAAGCCCATGCCGAGCGCGGCGGAGGTTTCCATCTCCCAGGTGAAGCTCGCATCATTCAGCCGCAGCTTGCCCATCGCCGCGCGCAGGTCATCGAAATCGCCGGCATCGACCGGAAAAAGGCCGCAGAAGACCACCGGAACAACCTGCTTGTAGCCCGGCAGCGGCGCATCAGCCGGGCGTTTCTCGTCGGTAATCGTGTCACCCACCGCCGTCTCGCCGACCTCCTTGATCGAGGCGGTGATGAAACCGACCTCGCCGGGGCCAAGCTCATCGCAATCTGTCGGTTTCGGGCTGAAAACGCCGACCTTGTCGATCTCATAGGTCGCGGCCGCGCGCATCATCCGCACTTTCTGCTTGCGGCGCAGAACCCCGTCGATCACCCGGACGATCACGACCACGCCAAGATAAGGGTCGTAATAGGCATCGACCAGCGAGGCTTTCAGCGGCGCATCCCTGTCGCCCTCAGGCGGAGCCGGCAGGCGCTGGACAATCGCTTCCAGAACGGTCTCGATCCCAAGGCCCGTCTTGGCGCTGATCTCCAGCGCATCGGAGGCATCGAGCCCGATAATATCCTCGATCTGCGCCCTGACGCGATCAAGATCGGCAGCCGGCAGATCGATCTTGTTGAGCACCGGCACGATTTCATGGTCCTGGTCGATCGCCTGATAGACATTGGCGAGTGTCTGCGCCTCCACACCCTGACTGGCATCGACGACCAGCAGCGAGCCTTCACAGGCCGCAAGGCAGCGGCTGACTTCGTAGGAAAAATCGACATGGCCGGGCGTGTCCATCAGGTTGAGGACATAGGCCTCGCCATCGGCAGCGGTGTAGTTCAGCCGCACCGTCTGTGCCTTGATGGTGATGCCGCGCTCTTTCTCGATATCCATGGAATCGAGAACCTGTTCACGCATTTCGCGCTCGGTCAGTCCTCCCGTGAGCTGGATCAGCCGGTCGGCAAGGGTCGATTTGCCATGATCGATATGGGCGATGATGGAAAAGTTGCGTATGCGCTCGCGTGGTGTCATCACCGGCATATAGACGGGCTCAGGGGCGGCGCAAAGCGTCTTGGTGCGCATTCGCCCACAACGAGGTCACAAAAGACATGCGAGCAATCCCCACCCTTGCGGCGACCCTGTTCATGCTGGTCGCCTGCCAGCCATCCGACAGACCCGGCAATGTGACGGTCGATACAAGCGTCGGCACACTCAGCGGCGACCCGCCGCTGATCATCGCGCATCGCGGCGCGTCCGGGCTTTATCCCGAACACACGCTGGCCGCCTATGAGGCCGCGATCGATATGGGTGCCGACTTCATCGAGCCGGATCTCGTGATGACGAAGGACGGCGTTCTGGTCGCGCGGCATGAGCGGTATCTGTCAGACTCGACCGATGTCGCCAGCCGCCCGGAATATGCCGGACTCAAGACGGTAAAACCTTTTGGCGACGGTGAGCGTGAGGACTGGTTCGTGGAGGATTTCACGCTGTCTGAGCTGAAGTCCCTGCGCGCCCGCCAGACCCGCAACGACCGGCCCGATGCGCATGACGGGGCCTATCCCGTCGCGACCTTTGCCGAAATTCTCGGCCTTGTCGCCATCAGCAATCAGACCGGTCAGACAGTCGGAATTTACCCGGAACTGAAATCGCCTGCCTATTTCAAGGTGGTCGGGCTCGACATCAAGGCGGCGCTTGTCGATGCGCTCGAACAGGCGGATTTGAGATCGCTCGGCGTGCCGGTTTTCATCCAGAGTTTCGAGCCATGGGTGTTGCGCGAACTGGATGCAGAAACCGACTGGCCACTGGTCCAGCTGCTTCCGGTCACCACGGGCGATAAACTCACACCGCAGTCAATTTCCGTCTATGCCGACGGCATCGGGCCCTGGAAGCAGGCCGTTGCGGGTTTCGAAGGCGGGCCGGCCGCCTATGTCGCGCTGGCGCACGCCAACGGGCTGGTTGTGCATCCCTACACGTTTCGTAATGATGATGTCGGCGTGGGTTTCGACAGTATCGAAGCGGAACTGGCGGCCTTTTTCGATGTCGGTGTGGATGGCATTTTCACCGATTTTCCCGACACCGCGCTCAAGGTGCGAGCCCGTCATTCAGGGCAGTAGGCTGCGATGCGCGACCTGCAATCTCGCGGCCTCACGGGCGAAGGTTGGCTGACCGACAGCTGGTATCTCGCTGCGACATCCGCCGAACTCAGGCGTGGCCGGCAATTGCGGCGCTTGATCCTTGGCGAGCCGGTGATGCTTGGGCGCACAGCTGCCGGTGAGGTTTTCGCCCTGCGCGATGTCTGCCCGCACCGTCTGGTGCCGCTGTCAGCCGGCAGGCAGCGTGAGACAGACGGTGAGCCGACAATTGAGTGCCCCTATCATGGCTGGCGCTTTGGCACTGACGGGGTGTGCCGGCTGCTACCGAGCCTGACCGAAGATGACCCCTTTGAGGCTGCGCGCGTGCGCGTGCGTCGCTATCCCGCCCATGAAGCGAACGGCGCGGTCTTTGTCTACATCGCTGATGATCCACGCGCGACAGGCTCGCCGGACACGCCTCCACCGGCGTTCGGGGCCCTTCCCGGCCGGCCGAAAATAGTCCTGCGGCAGACATTGGACTTGCCGATGGATGTCGCCGCAGCGCGCTTGATGACGGGCGCATCGGCACCGACGCGGTTCCATCTGCCGGGATATCGCTGGCAGGCGGCACAAAACGGTCGCGCCCGCGTCCTGTCGCTGACATGCCTGACCCCGCAGACCGCGACCTGCACCGACCTGACGCAGCTGATCTGGTGGACCGGTGCCCCGCTGCGCACTCTCGCCATTCCGATCCTGAAGCAGGCTGCATGGCGCGAGCTGCAAACGCTCAGCCTGCCAGGATGCAGCGATAAGCCTGAAGCCGGGGCCGCAGCTTATCGCACCCTGAAAGCGGAATGGCTCGCGTCACCTTCGCGGGGCGCCTGATCCGGTCACTCCGCATCAAGCGCGGTTTTCAGCGCCTCGATATCGCTGAGCTTGCGCGCAAAAACACTCCAGTCGTCGTGCTCGGCAATCGGTGCCCAGAGGGCTTCAATTTCGTCGATCAGCAGGCTGACCGGTCGTTCGCGCTGGAAATACGCATCGTTAAGCGCGTGCCCAGCAACTGGATCGTGCACCATAAGACCATCACGAACTCCAGCGAATTCCGGCCCGGCATAAAGCGCCGCCTGCGGGCTGCTCCGTGCCCGCGTCTCGCTGGCCGGCCCGCCGAACCAGTCGAAAAAAGTCTGTGCCCAGCCCGCTCCGCTCTGTGTCATCCATCCATAGAAGGCCTGCAGGAATTCCAGGTCCGCCTTAAGGTCTGCCCCCGGCTTCAGCCCGAGACGTCGCAGAGTATGCGCCGCGAATCCGCGCTGATAGGCCGGTTCATAAACTGCCAACGCCTTTGACAGCGCCTCGTCCTCGGCCAGCAGCGTCATCGCGCCGCCGAGCTGTTGCAGCGCCCACAGGCCTTGCGTCGGCTGACGCCCGAAACGGTAGAGCCCGCTTTCGTCAAAATAGGCAGCGACGAAATTGGGATCGGAGCGCTCAAGGAAACGATACGGTCCGAAGTCGAAGGTCTCGCCGGTAAGATTGAAATTGTCGGTGTTCATTACGCCATGGACGAAGCCCGCAGCCATCCAGCTTGCCACCATGTCGGCGGTGGCCTCGCAGACGCGCTCGAACAGCGCCGCAGTCTGGCGCGCCATGTCAGGGTCTTGCGCTTGCGGATGATAATGGCGCACCAGATGCTCGACCAGCCGCGCCATGTCTTCGGTGCGGTCATGATAAGCGGCATACTGGAACGTGCCAAAGCGAAGATGGCTGTGCGACAGCCGCACCATGACGGCCGAGCGGGTCGGGCTTGGCTCATCGCCGCGCCACAAGGGCTCGCCGGTCTCCACCAGCGAAAACACTTTCGAGCAATTGACCCCGAGCGCTTCGAGATAGCTCGCCGCCAGCACTTCGCGCACCCCGCCCTTGAGCGTCAGCCGGCCGTCACCCTGCCGCGAAAACGGCGTCTGGCCCGAGCCCTTGGTGCCGAGATCGAGCAGGCGGCCATCCGGTCCGCGCAGCTGTGCAAACAGGAAGCCCCGCCCATCGCCGAGCTGCGGATTGTAAACCCCGAACTGGTGGCCGTGATACCGCATCGCGAGCGGGGACTGCAGATTGCCCGGCAGGGGCTCGAATCGCGCGAAATGTTGCAGCCATTGCGGCTCCGTCAGATCACCTGTCCCAACGGCAGCCGACCAGGACTTGTTGCGATATCGCAACACGGCGCGAGGAAAATTCGCAGGCTCTACCGCAACCGCGAAGGCGTCGGCGATGTCGAGAATGGGGGCAGAATGCGGCGCGATCATCATGGGTCCATGCTGGCTTGCTAGCAGATATGGAGTGCAGGCTCCCCAGCCCAACCCCCGGCAGCGTTCAATTGCAAGGCTTTACCTCAATCAACGCCATAAAAAGCCATGCGCGGCATATTTTGCCCGCCGGTCACAAGGGAACCCGCAAACCCTTTCCATGATCGGCGGATGATCCGATCGACGCTGCTGCCAGGGCTTAAACTATTGCACCGCAGCAAAAATATGGGCTTTGCAAGAGCCGGCTATCAGTTACACAGATATGTGACAAACACGTCAGTTCAAAGTCGGCACACTTCGCGACCGACAAACGGGAGGAGTATATTCATGACCAGCAAACACCTGCTTGTTTATTCGATTTCGGCGGCGGCGCTTGCCGCAGCCGGCGCGCATGCCCAACAGGGCGAAGGTGAACTGCGCCAGGAAAAGGTCGTCGTCACCGGCTCCTATATCGCCGGCTCGGCAGAAGACGCCGCACTCCCGGTGGACGTCATTACAGCAGGCGACATGCAGCTGCAAGGCACGCCGTCGATGCTCGAATTGCTCAAATCACTTCCAGTTTCGAGTGGCGTGCTTGGCGATACCAACCAGTTCGATGGTCGCGCTCAGGGCTCGGAAGGTTCTGGTACGGTCAATCTGCGCGGTCTGGGTGCATCGCGAACGCTGGTTCTTCTGAATGGCCGGCGGCTCGCCCCGAACCCGTTTGCATTCGGTGGCTCCGGTGCCGTCGATACGAATATTCTTCCTCTGTCCGCAGTCGGACGGATCGAAATTCTCAAGGACGGCGCTGCCGCCATTTATGGCTCAGATGCCGTTGCGGGCGTGGTCAACTTCATCACCCGGACGGATTATGAGGGTTTTGAGGTCAGCGGGGACTTCCGCTTCGTTGACGATTCCGATGGCGACTACACGCTGAATGCGATTGGGGGGTGGAAAGTCGGGCCGGCCAGTTTCATGCTGGCTGGAGGCTACCAGGAACGATCTGAACTGGCCGCCATTGATCGCGACTTTGCCGTTCAGGACTATCTCTCCAACCCACAAGGCGGCATTTCGCTGATCGGCAATCCGGGTGCCTTCCTTCCGGTATCGGCTGGCCTTGCCCCCGTTGCCGGCATTACGCGGGATCCGGGCTGTGCGGATCTTGGCGGCACACCGCTCCAGATCACGCCGACAGTTCCGGGCTGCGGATTCCAATTCACACGTTTCGACAATGTGGTGGAAGATGAAGAGCGTTTTCAGCTCTTTGGCCAGATGGATTATGACATTTCGGCAGATCACACGTTTCACGTCGAAGGGTTCTATTCAGAAACAGAAGTTCCCAATATCGCGTTTTCGCCTTCTTTCCCGCCGGTTGGCGGCGCAAGCGCACCAACAAGTGACGCGTCGGGTATCCCTGATGCCGCTCCCGCAGCGTTCGGGCGTTTCTTTGTTCCTGCGAACAATCCGGGCTTTGCCGCATTCCAGCAAAGTGGCGTCATCCCTGCGACTGCCGCAGGTGCCTTCACAATTCTGACCCGGCCACTTGGCAGCGCAGGCAATCCGCTAGCTGGCGGCCGCGGGGCGGAACGCAGCTTCCGCGAATATGAGGCCTTCCGGATATCCAGCGATCTGAAAGGAAAACTCGCCGAATCCGTCAATTATACGGTCGGCTTTACATACGGCTCGGAACAGGCACGCAGAAGCAACGAAGATACTCTCGTTAATCGTTATGCGCTCGCGTTGCGCGGATTTGGCGGTGAGACTTGTGACATCGGCGCGAACACACCGGGCCAGAATGGCTGTCTTTTCTTCAACCCGTTCTCGAATGCGGTCCAGTCCCACCCGGTCACGGGCGAAACGAACCCCAATTTTGACCCGGCAACTGCCAATTCGCTCGAAGTTGTGGACTTCTTCCTTGCAGACACCGGCACTGAACAGGAATATGAGCTTCTCGTTATTGATGCGGTGTTGGACGGTCAGCTCAACTTCGAGTTGGGCGGCGGAGCCGTCGGCTGGGCGTTTGGAGGCCAGTATCGCGAAGAAGACTTTTCGCGGACATTTAATGATCTCTCGAATCTGGACATAAATCCCTGTATTGCGACCATCACAACCGGGGCAACAGACTGCGCTGTTGAAACCGGTCCATTTGGTTTCCTGTCAGGCTCTCGTCCGCTGGAAGCGACCCAGGACATCTACGCTGTTTTCGGCGAAGTGAATCTGCCGATCACAGACAAGCTGAACGCTCAGGTTGCTGCGCGGTTCGAAGATTATGGCGGTGCCGTTGGCTCGACTTTCGATCCGAAACTCGCCGTTCGCTATCAGGCAACTGAACAGATCGCGTTGCGCGGCTCGGTCGGAACGACCTTCCGCGGACCGGCACTGACCCAGATCGCCAGCGGCGCGGTTACGTCCCTCCAGAATATCGGCGGCACCTTCCGTGCTGTCGATATTGCGGGAAACGAGGAACTCGAACCTGAAAGTGCCTTGACTTACAATGCCGGCGTGATTTTCGACATTGGCAATTTCAATGCAACGGTCGATTATTGGGGCTTTGATTTCGACGACTCTATCGTGACCGAGCCGGTCGCAGATATCGTTGCGGCCGTCTTCCCAACCGGGCAGGCTGACAACTGTAACAATCCTGAATTTGCGGCGCTTGTCGAACGGTTCACTTTCTCCGGCGACTGCTCGATCAACAATGTTTCGCGTCTGACCACGGAATTTACGAACGGTCCGAACATCCAGACATCGGGTATCGACATTCTTGCCGATTATACGTTCGAAGATGTGTTCCGGCCAGGAATGGACGTGCAGATCGGCTTCAGTGGCAGCCATGTTCTGGAATATGATATCAAAGCCGTTCAGGTGGAGGGCATCACCGTGGCGGAGCCTTTCTCCGCTGCCGGTTTCCTCAACTTCCAGACCATCGCCACGCCATTGCCCGAAACGAAGTTCGAAGCCTACGCAAATGCCAATTTTGACCGTTACAATTTCCGCTGGACGACGCGTTTCATCGGAGAATACGACGACCAGCGCGACTCACTGTTCACTGTTCCGGACACAAGGACGGGATCACCTGTCCTGATTACGCAGGGTCAGACCATCGAATCCATCACAACCCATGATGCAACGCTGGTTGTGCAACTGCCTTGGGATACAACAGCATCGTTCACGGTGGAAAACATCTTCGATGAAGACCCTTCCTTTGCCCGGCTTGAGCTGAACTTTGATCCGTTCACGGGCGATCCGATTGGCCGGACGTTCAAGATTGGCGTAACAAAGCGTTTTGGCGGACCGGATTCCTGATACCTGGCGCTCCCACCAGTCAGGCGGCTGAAAACAAGAAAAGGGCGGTGCTTTGGTGCCGCCCTTTTTTATTGGCGCTTGAAATGCCGTGTCAGGGCGCTTAACAACCAGATTGACCATGACAGAAGTGCCCGATACGCGCTCGATGATGCAGGCGCTTGATGCGCGCTCGCGAGACATTTTCAGGAATATTGTCGAGAGCTATCTCGAAACCGGTGAACCTGTCGGCTCGCGCCGGCTGTCGCGCTCGGGCATTTCGCTGTCGCCCGCCTCGATCCGCAATGTGATGTCCGATCTTGCCGAGCTTGGCCTGATCGATGCGCCGCACGTCTCGGCCGGGCGCCTGCCGACCCATACCGGCCTGCGCCTGTTCGTGGATGGCTTTCTGGAAGCTGGTGACCCGAGCGAGGCCGACCGCGGCGCAATCGAGGCCCGGCTGCGCGGGGCCGGGCGCGACCTCAATTCGGTGCTTTCCGAAGCCTCCTCGCTGCTGTCGGGAATTGCCGGCGGCGCCGGGCTGGTCTCCTCGCCGACACGCGACGCACCGGTGCGCCATGTCGAATTCGTTCCGCTTGGTGACAGCGATGTGCTTTGTGTGCTGGTGACCGATGACGGCGATGTCGAGAACCGGCTGATGCGCCTGCCGGCCGGCCTGCCCGCCTCTGCGATCATCGAGGCCGGAAACTATCTCTCCACCCGGATGAAGGGCCACACACTGGCCGAAGCGGCCGGGGAAATTCGCCGTGAACTGGCCGAGCGCCGCGCACAACTGGATGAAGCCTCCACAAGCCTTGTTGAGCAGGGGTTGGCCGAATGGGCCGGCGGCGAGGCCCGGCGCGAAACCCGCGCGCTGATCGTGCACGGGCGGGCCAATCTGCTGGAAAATGCCGACGCCGCAGAAGATCTCGACAAGGTGCGCCAGCTGTTTGAAATTCTCGAACGCCGCCAGGCGGTGCTCGACATACTCGATTCCACCCGTGAGGCCGAAGGCGTGCGTCTTTTTATCGGTTCTGAGAACCGTCTGTTTCCATTGTCGGGTTCAAGCGTCATCGTGGCTCCCTATATGAACTCGCAAAGGCAGGTGGTCGGCGCGCTCGGCGTGATCGCACCCACACGTCTCAACTATGCCCGCGTGATCCCGATGGTTGATTATACTGCAAAAATTGTCGGACGGATCCTTGAAGGTGGGCGCGGAAAGGAAAGTGTTTGATGAGCGACGAGACACCCCGTCCTGGCGATATCGAAGAAGACATCCAGCCTCAGCCCGAAGCTGATCCACAGATCGAGCCCCAGACCGGGCAAGGGGGCGATGCTCCCGCCGGGGCCGAGGGCGAGACAAGCCCGCAGCAGCACATCGAAGCGCTGCAGGCCGAAACCGCGGATCTGAAAGACAAGTTGCTGCGCTCACTGGCCGAGGTCGACAATGTCCGCAAGCGCGCAGTCCGCGAAGCCGCTGATGCGCGGGTCTATGCGATCGAGAAATTCGCCGGCGACCTGCTGTCGGTTGCAGACAATCTATCGCGCGCACTCGATGCCCTGCCCGAAGACGACCGCGCGGCGCTTTCCCAAGCCGGTCAGGGCCTGCTTGGCGGGATCGAGATGACCCATAAGGAGTTGCACACCGTGCTGGCGCGTCATGGGGTGAAAGAGGTCGAAGCCGCGCCTGGTGCTGATTTTGACCCGAACCTGCATCAGGCGGTTACACAGGTGCCATCCCAGCAGCCCGCGGGCAGCATCGCGCAAACCTTCCAGTCTGGCTGGAAAATCGGTGATCGCACCCTGCGCGCGGCGATGGTCGCGGTCAGCACCGGCCCGGCTGACAGCTGATTACGCCATTGCCCCAGCGGCCATTTTCAGCTCGCAGGACGGGTCAGGAAGGCGTGCAGATTGTCATTGGTCAGCCGGCTGGCGTTGTTGCGCAACTGGAATGCATAACCGGTTTCGCGTGCCAGCCGGCGCATGCTGCCAATGGTGAAATAATTGACATGGTCGGGAAACCGGAAGCCGCACCAATCGCGCCCGCGCACAACGCGGTTGACGGTGCCGAAATTTGGCACTTTCACATAGATGACCCCGCCGGGTCGCAGAATCCGGTAACTCGCCTCCAGCACTTCGCGCGGCTGGGCTTCGTGCTCCAGATATGAGCGCATGATGATGCCGGAGAACATGCCCGCCTCGAACTGTGCCAGCCCTTCCAGCGCCGGGGCGTGCACAACCCTGCCGCCGCGCGCGCGCATTTCGATGTCGGCGCTTTCAGCGGCCGCTTTCTCGATCTCGACGCCGAATGGTGTGAACTGATCCGGAATGCGGTTGGCCTTCCCACAGCCAATATCGAGAACATTGCCGCCATCAATCCGGTCGCAGATATAAGACCACTCATCGTCGCGGAACATGTGCAGGCGCCAGCGGGTTTTCTGGTCGAGCCAGGCCACCACCGGCTGCTTTTGCCTGCGGCGCTTCTTTTCCTTTTCGAACTGCACCGTCCAGGCCAGATCTTCCGAAAGCGCCTCATAGACAGGCACCTCGGAAAGATAGACAAAGTCGCAGTCATTGCACTGCACCGTGTCCCAGTCGGGGTGGCTGTATTTCTCCAGCCTTGCCGATTTCGGGCTCGCGCAGGCCGGACAATTTCGTTCCACACGCTCAATCTGCATGTCATCCCCCGGCAGTTGGTGCTTGCCTGCAAAACTTGATTAACATGCAGGGACCGCGATGCAACAGGTCCTGGGGAGCACGCATTCGCTCGCGCAGGCTTCCCCCACGCCACCCCGCGACAAATCCAGCCAGCATCGCTATACTGATATCGGCGTAGACGTTTCAATCCAACCGTGAGGAGCTGTCCCATGAAGGACTATCTGCAATTCTACATCAATGGCGAATGGGTCGATCCAGCCGAGCCGCGCACGCTGGAGGTTGAAAACCCGGCGACCGAGGAGCCCTTTGCACGCATCTCGCTTGGCTCCCACGCCGATGTCGACAAGGCGGTGGCTGCTGCGAAAGCCGCTTTCCCCGAATTTGCTGCCACGTCCGTGGAGTATCGCGCCGATCTGCTCGACAAGATCGCTGCTGGCTATCAGGCGCGCATGGGTGAGATTGCCGAGAACATCTCTGACCAGATGGGCGCGCCGATGTGGCTGGCCAATGCTGCGCAGGCACCGGTCGGCCTTGGTCATTATGCCACCATGGCCCAGATCGCGCGCAATTATGCGTTCGAGGAAGAGAAGGACGGCTGGTATATCCGCAAGGAACCGATCGGCGTTTGCGGCTTCATCACGCCGTGGAACTGGCCGGCCAACCAGATCGCCTGCAAGGTCGCCCCGGCAATTGCGGCAGGCTGCACAATGGTGCTCAAGCCTTCCGAGATCGCCCCGCTCGACGCGATGATCGTGGCCGAGATTATCCATGAGGCTGGCGTGCCGGCGGGCGTGTTCA
>CAYUEM010000076.1:0-11773 GCA_964442925.1 uncultured Hyphomonadaceae bacterium | reverse complement strand
GCTGACCCTGCGCCGGCAAAGCCCGGCCCTGCGCAGCGGAGAGATGGAATTCCTGCCAGCTCCCGAAGGCGCGCTCGTGTTCCGGCGATGGGACGGCGATCAGTTGGTCATCTGCGCCTACAATCTGTCTGACCGGCCGGTGCATCTGGACCTGCCTGGCGATCTGGCCTTGCTCGCGACGCAGGACGGCCCGGCTGCAGGCGACCTGCCGGCAGTAGACCTGCTCGCACCATGGACGGGCATCTGGGCTGCGCCGCCCAGCCGCAGATAAGGGGCGAGAGTGATGGACAGCGACCCGACCCTTCCCAAGGCGACACGGCTGGAAGATCTCGCACGACTTGCAGGCGTCTCGATCTCGACCGTCTCGCGCGCGCTGAATGACAGCCCGGCGGTCAACCGGCGCACCAAAGAGCATATCTGGGAACTGGCGCGCAAGCTCGACTATCCCTTTCGCAGATCCATGCCGTTCGGTCCCAGCGGTGCGGAATCGACGCTCGCCATCGTTGTGCCGCAGCCGCAATCGCGCGACGAGAATGGCACCGACCCGTTCATTTTCCAGCTTCTGGGCAGCATTTTCAATGCCGCCCGTGAGCGTGACTGCGACGTTCTGATCAGCCATATCTCGGCCAAGAATTATGACGATCTCGGCTATGCGATGAAAACCAGCCGGGCTGATGGCGTCATCTTTCTCGGCCAGAGTTTCCTGCGCGCTGAATTCAACCGGCTTGTGCTTGACGACAACCGGTTTGTCGTCTGGGGCGCAGAATTTCGTGACCAGAGCTATTGTTCGGTTGGCAGCGACAATCCTGCAGGCGGGCGCCGGGCGACCTCACACCTGATCCGGCTTGGCCGGCGCCGCATCGTCTTTCTCGGCGACACGCAGGCACCAGAAGCCGCTCAGCGCCATCGCGGCTATGCGGAAGCTCATGAGCGCGAGGGCCTCGGTCTCGATGCCAGCCTCAGCGTTCCGGCACATTTCGAGGTCGAGTCCGCGGAAGCTTCGATGATGGGCTTTATCGACACCGGCGCGTCATTTGATGGGATTGTCGCGGCCAGCGACCTGCTGGCGATGGGTGCAATCCGAGCACTGTTGAATACGGGCCGCAGCGTTCCGGGGGATGTATCGGTTGTCGGATATGACAATATCGCCTTTTCCCGACTGTATCGGCCCGCCCTGAGCACGATTTCGCAGGACACCCAGAAAGCGGCCCGACTGCTGGTGTCGAAACTGCTCGACAGCCAGGGCCAGACCGGCCGGTCCGAGCGAATACCAACCGACCTGATCGTGCGCGGATCCTGCGGCGCCTGAAGCCATCGCAGGGACCGCATCGCCTCAGAGCATTTTCCGACCAAATTGCATCACTTGGTGGGGTGTATTTTGTGGTCTGGCCAGGAGCATACCGGACCCGCATGCAGGCATGCTGGGAGGATTGCGACGCCGCCAGAGCGCAAAAGACGCCCCAGCGGCTTCTTGAAGGAAACCTAGATTTATCAATTTCTCATACCGGTCCCGCCACTTGCCTTTTCCGCCAGGATCGTCGTCGCGCGCCGGTCCGACGATGCCAGCATCGCCGGACACCACGCTCCTAGCCCTGACGAAAAATTCAAGCGGCCAAGTGGTGCAATTTGGTCGGAAACTGCTCTAGCCGATGGCTGGATCCCAGCTTTCAAGGCCGGGAAGCACCACGACAGCGCCCTCCGCCGGATCGATTTCGAGGATCGGCAGGCTGCGCTCGGCGGTCCCGTCGATGCGGAAGCGGAACAGACCGTTCAGCCCGCGAAAACCATCGCGACCGGTCAGTGCCGACAGCGCCGGTTCATCCTGCCCCGACAGGAGAATGGCCACGCCCGCCGCATCATAGCCCAGACTGGCCAGATCGCTGGGCGCGCGGCCATAGACGCGGCGGTAAGCCTGCGAGAAAGCCTCGATGTCCTCACGTGGCGGGGCTGCAAACCATGCCCCGGCCAGTGTCGGCTCGCGCCACAGCGAAGGATCCGCCCAACGGCTTGTGCCGAGGATTTTCAGCTTGCGGACATCAACGCCGTAATACGGGATCAACGGCGCGACCGCACGCAGTTTCACGCCCTCCTCGGGGATCAGCAAGGCGACGCGATCCGGCCGGTTCTCCACTTCGTGTCTGAGTTGGCTGGCAATCGCCTGCGCTTCATCAACCGGCGCATCATTGTTCGGATCGTAGAATTGCGATGTCAGGACCGTCGCCCCGTTGCGCGCCGCACCCAGACGCAATGCACGCTCGGCACGCTGACCATAGTCATTGCGCGGGCCGAGAAAGGCGAATGTATCAATACCGCGCGCACCCGCATAGGCAACAACCTGCGCGACCTCTTCTTCGACCGACAGCGAGGCGAGATAGGCGCCCGAACCGCCGGCCGCTGGATCATTCGAAAAGGCAATCAGCGGCACTCCGGCCGCGCGTGTCTGCTCACGAATGGCCTGGACATTGGCGGAAAACAGCGGCCCAAGAACAAAGTCAGCGCCGTTGGCCAGCGCTTCTTCCAGCCGCTCGCGCGTGCGCGCCGGCGTGCCGGCGGTGTCCAGCGGCATGATCAGGAAATTTTCATCGGCCTTTTCAAACAGTGCCATCTCGATACCGCCGAGCATACTCTGCGCTTCGTCGCGCACCCGGCGGTTGGGATGGCTGAAGGGCAGCATCACCGCTGCACGGGTGATTTCGCGCCCGGCCATGTGCGGCGGTGCAAGCCCGCTGGCTTCGTCCGGCTCATCAAGGGCCGGATCGTCAACGCCATCCGTTTCGCCTGCGTCAGCGCCGTCTCGCTCCGGTTGCGGCTCGACGCGTGGCTCGCCGGTCGATATCGGTGCCGTCGGTCGCGCCGGCGCACTGGCGCAACCGGCAAGCAGCCATCCGGCCAGAACAAGGCTTGGCACCAGGGCCAACACGCGCAAAGGTCTCACCGATGTCCTCCTCAGATCAATCCGGCCCATTTCATCGCAATGCAGAGCCTAAGGCGAGCCTCACCGCTCCGCAACAGGCGAAAACCGCAGTGCCGCCCGGGCTGCATATCGTGTCCACGCCGATTGGCAATCTGCGTGACATCACTCTGCGCGCGCTCGACACGCTGGCGGGTGCCAGTGAAGTGCTCGCCGAAGATACGCGCATGGCCCGAAGGCTGCTCGACGCGCATGGACTTTCCGCAAAAGTGACCCCGTATCATGACCATAATGGGGCGAGGCGGCGTCCGGAACTGATCGAAAGACTGGCAGCGGGGGAAACCCTCGCGCTGATCAGTGATGCCGGCACGCCGCTGGTGTCTGATCCCGGTTTCAAGCTGGCGCGCGCGGCAATCGAGGCTGGCATTGCCGTCATTCCGGTGCCGGGTGCCTCGGCATTGCTGGCTGCGCTGGTGACTTCCGGACTGCCCAGCGACCGGTTCCTTTTTGCCGGCTTTGCCCCGCCAAAAAGCGCGGCACGTCGCAAATGGTTGAGTGAACTGGCAGATGTCCCGGCGACGCTGATTTTCTACGAGTCCGGTCCCCGGCTGGCGGGCTTCCTTGCGGATCTGGAGGTGACGCTCGGACCGGAGCGTGACTGCGCCGTGGCACGCGAACTGACCAAATTGTTCGAGGAAACGCGGCGCGGCAGCATTGGTGATCTGGCCCGCCATTATGCCGAAACCGGCCCGCCAAAGGGCGAGATTGTCGTGCTCGCCGGCCCGCCGCCCGAAAGCGGTGCCAGCGCTGATGATCTCGATGCGGCATTGCACGAGGCACTCGCCCGCCTGCCGACCAAACAGGCCGCCGATGAAGTGGCGCTCGCGCTCGGCATAGCAAAGCGCAAGGCCTATCAGCGCGCGCTGGCACTGAAAGCGGCGGGCGATGGCTGATCGCGCGCTTGCCGAGCGCCATGGCCGGCGCGCCGAGGACATCGCCGCAGCCCTGTTGCGGGCCAAGGCCTATTCGATCCTGGACCGACGCGCGCGAACCGCGCGCGGTGAGATTGATATTGTCGCGCGGCGGGGCCGGACGCTGGTCTTCGTCGAAGTCAAACTGCGCGCACGGATCGATGATGCGGTTGAAGCGGTCTGGCCGCGCAGCTGGGAGCGGATCGGCAGGGCCGGTGAGGCCTGGGCGGCGCGGCGCGCGGCCTTTGCCGGTTTCGGCCAGCGCTTTGACCTGATCGCACTTGCGCCGTGGAGGCTGCCGATACATGTGCGTGATGCTTGGCGCCCTGATTTTGCCGCAAGGCGATTCTAGTTAGACTGCTGGGACCAACGACCGACATCACGGAGTTTGCTCATGTCACACCGCCAGTTTGCATTTCTTGCTCTTGCGCCTTTTTGCCTTGGCGGCTGCGCCGTTGCGGCCGTTGGTGCTGCCGGCAGCGTCGGTGTCGCCGCCGTTCAGGACCGCACGATGGGCGAGGCGGTTGATGACGCAACCACCTCCAGCCAGATCAAGGCGCGGCTGCTGGCGGAAGGTGGCCTCGGCGAAGTGGATGTCGAGGTCGCAAATGGCCTCGTCCTGCTTTCCGGTCGTGTCATCAGCCCGGAAAAGCGCGTCAAGGCCGAAGACATCGCTTGGAGCGTCGAAGGAACACGCGAAGTTGCAAATGAAGTGAAGATCGAGGCACCCGGCGGTTTCATCAGCAATGCCGGCGATGAAGTGATCACCGCCCGGGTGCGCGCGCGCCTGATCGGGTCGTCCTCGGTCAAGTCGGTTAATTTCAATGTCGAGACCTATGACGGCGTCGTCTATCTGATGGGGCTGGCGCGTTCCAGCGACGAATTGCGCGCCGCCGCCGAAGAAGCGTCGAAAGCGCGCGGCGTGCAGCAGGTGATTTCGTATATCCGCATTCGCAGCTCTGACGCCGACCGCGCGCGCTCGGCCCCCTATGCAGATGGCGATGGCAGCGGCTATATGGACCCGAAGACCGGCGAGGCGGAACTGCTCGGCGGCGACCGTTAAACGCGCCGGAAGGCATTGGGATTCTGCCTCGATTGCAGCCCTCTGCGCGCAAAACCAGCCGGAGACGCCTGACTGATGCCCCTGAGAGTTGCCGTCCAGATGGACCCGCTGGAAAGCGTCGATATCCACACCGATACCAGTTTCGCATTGATCGAAGCCGGGCAGGCGATCGGTGCGCAGTTCTGGGTCTACGGCCCGCAACATCTCAGCTATGACAGCGGTCGGGTGCGGGCACGGGCGCGCGCCGCACAGGTGCAGCGTGTGCGCGAAACGCCGGGCCTGTTTGAAACCGAACAAATGCTTGATCTCGCCGAGGATGTCGATGTTGTCCTGATGCGTCAGGACCCGCCTTTCGACATGAGCTACATCACTGCGTGTCATCTGCTGGAACTGGTCGCGGACCGGACGCTGGTGCTCAACGATCCGGCACAGGTTCGCTCAAGCCCGGAGAAACTGTTCCCCCTGATCTGGCCACAGATCATGCCGGACAGTCTGATTTCGCGCGATCTCGAAGAAATCGCCGGGTTTCGCGCCCGTCACCGCGATATCATCCTGAAACCGCTCTACGGCAATGGCGGTGCCGGCGTGTTCCGCGTCAAGGAAGACGACAGCAATTTCGCCTCGCTGATGGAAATGTTCATGCAGCGATCAGGCGAGCCGGTCATCGCGCAGGCCTTCCTGCCGGCGGTTTCGGAGGGCGACAAGCGGATCATCCTGATTGATGGCGAGGCGGTCGGCGCGATCAATCGCCGGCCAAAGGCAGGCGAGACGCGCTCCAACCTGCATGTCGGTGGCACCGCGGAACCCTCCGGGCTCAGCGCGGACGACACAGCGGTTTGCGAGACGATCGGGCCGGAACTGCGCCGGCGCGGCCTGGTCCTTGTCGGCATTGATGTGATCGGTGGCAAGCTCACCGAAATCAACGTCACCTCGCCGACCGGTGTGCAGGAACTCAAGCGCTTTTCTGGCGTCGATGCCGCCGCGCTGTTCTGGGATGCCGTGCACAGACGGCTGAATGAACGCGGCTGATTGCGTATTTTGTTCTTTCTTTGTTTCGGTTGATGTGTTAACGCTTTCCTGCATGGGTTGCCTGGGAGGCCGGCATGGTCAGCCGTATCACGACGTTTTCTTTCGAAGGGATCGAAGCGCGTCCTGTTGATGTGCAGGTGCAGATGACCGGCGGCGGGCCGGCTTTTGCGATTGTCGGCCTGCCCGACAAGGCGGTGGCAGAAAGTCGTGAACGTGTGCGCGCGGCGTTCTCATCGATCGGGCTGGCGCTGCCGCCCAAACGGATCATCGTCAATCTTGCCCCGGCCGACCTGCCCAAGGAGGGCAGCCATTACGACCTTGCAATCGCGCTCGGCATTCTGGCCGCGATGGGCGTCATTGCGCCCGATGCGCTGGATGGTCATGCCGCGATGGGCGAGCTTTCGCTGGATGGCCGGCTCGGCGAGACACTGGGTGCCTTGCCAGCCGCAATGGCCGCCGAAGCACTGGAAATCCGCCTGATCTGTCCGCAAGTCTGCGGGCCGGAAGCGGCATGGGCCGGCGGCGAAGTGCTCGGCGCACCGAACCTGATCACGCTGATCAATCATTTCAGCGGGCGCGGCCTGATCTCACCGCCGCAGGCCGGCGAGGTGGAAGAGCCTGTCCCGGGGGCGGACCTGAAAGATGTCAAAGGCCAGGAAGGTGCCAAACGGGTGCTCGAAATCGCTGCGGCGGGCGGGCATAATCTCGTCTTTTGCGGGCCACCCGGCTCGGGCAAGTCGATGCTCGCCAGTCGTCTGCCCGGCCTGCTGCCACCGCTTTCCGCGCGCGAATTGCTGGAGGTGTCGCAAATCCAGTCCATTGCCGGACTGTTGCAGCGCGGGCGGTTGTCGCGGCAAAGGCCGTTCCGCAGCCCGCATCATTCCGCGTCGATGGCCGCACTTGTCGGCGGCGGGGTCAAGGCGCGCCCGGGCGAGGTGTCGCTGGCCCATCATGGCGTGCTGTTTCTCGACGAATTGCCGGAATTCCCCGCGCAGGTGCTCGACAGCCTGCGCCAGCCGCTGGAGGCCGGTGAAGCGGTCGTCTCGCGCGCGAACCGGCATGTGCGCTATCCGGCGCGGTTCCAGCTGATCGGCGCGATGAACCCGTGCAAATGTGGTGGTGGACCGGGCGAGGCGGCCTGTCGGCGGGGGCCTTCCTGCGCCATCAATTACCAGTCGCGGCTTTCCGGTCCGTTCATGGACCGGATCGACCTGTTCTTCGATGTCGCCCCCGTCACTGCGATGGACCTGACGCTGCCCGCGCCAGCTGAAGGCAGCGCGCAGGCCGCCGCGCGCGTGCACGCAGCGCGCATGATTCAACAAGAGCGCTTTGGCGAGCCGGTCGAAGACACCCGCCGGCCGGTCAATGCCGATGCCCCGGCCGCGCAACTCGACAGCATCGCTGCGCCGGATGCAGCGGGTGCGGCCTTGCTGGCCGAAGCGGCGCAGAAACTGGCACTGACCGCGCGCGCCTATCACCGCGTGCTCAAGGTTGCGCGCACGATTGCCGATCTTGACGGATCCGACGCCGTGCGCCGCCTGCATATTGCCGAAGCGCTGTCGTATCGCCGCCGCCTGCCCGGCCCGGCTGAAGGGACAAGAGCCGCCTCGCTCGCCCATTAAGCAGATGGTCAGCAGATTGATGGCAAAACCTGTGGGTATGAGCGAGACAAATGACAACACGCGCGCCGAAGCGACATTTCTGGCCACGGCGAGCCATGAAATTCGCACGCCCCTGAACGGCATTCTGGGCACCGTGTCGCTGCTGCTGGAAACCGAATTGTCGCCGGCGCAGCGCGAATATGCCGAGGCAATTCACAATTCCGGTGCCCGCCTGCTCGACCTGCTCAACAATGTGCTCGATCATGCCCGCCTCGATGCCGGCGAAATGGCGCTGGAAACCGAAGATTTCTGCCCGGTCGGTCTGGCCCGGGAAGTCGTCGAGCTCCTGTCTCCGCGCGCCCATGCGCAGGGGCTCGACATCGCCTCGCGCGCCCTGCACCTGCCGGCGGCTGCGCGCCGGGGCGATGCCGGCCGGATCCGGCAGATCCTGTTCAATCTGGTCGGAAATGCCCTGAAATTCACTGAGAAGGGCGGCGTCCTGGTCGATATAATGCCCGGCCCACACGATGTCACTTACAGGATTATCGATACCGGGCCGGGCATTGCTCCTGATGAACGGGCAAGACTGTTCGAAGCGTTTCGCCAGTCGCGCGCAGCCGATGCGCAAAAGGATGGCGGGGTCGGGCTTGGCCTTTCGATTGTCCGGCGTCTGACAGACCTTCTGGGGGGTGAGATCGAAATCTTCGGCGCGCCCGGGCTCGGCACCATGTTCACCGTGACATTGCCGCTGACCATCTCAGATCGCGCGCCCGCCCATGACCTTCCCGATCTTGGCGCATCGGTGGCGCTGGCTGGCCTGCCGCCCGCCTCGATGCTGGCTGCGACCGCCTCGCTGGTCGATGCCAATGCCCGGCCGGTCGCGATTGATCCCGGCGATATTTCCGCCGCGCGCAAATGCAGCGCAATTCTTGTCGGCGCAGAACTGCCCGAAGTGCAGATTGTCGCACTCGCCGGGGCTGCGCCGACACTGGTGGTGCTGCGCCCGGAAGATCGCGGTGCCATTGCCCGGTTTCGCGCGCTGGGCTGCATGGGCTGGCTGGTGCGACCGATGCGCGCCTCCTCACTGGTCCAGCGCGTGTATCTTGCGCAAACCGGTGCGGCGGGAGAGGTCGCAGACAGCGGTATCGACGCCCGGGGCGCAAGGGTGCTGATCGCAGATGACAATCCGGTCAATGCATTGATTGCCCGGCGCGCCTTGGAATCGGCGGGTTTCGCCGTCACAGTTGCTGCAACCGGCGTGGAAGCTCTGGAGGCCGCAGAAACAATGTCGCCCGATCTTGTGCTGATGGACCTGCGCATGCCGGTCATGGATGGGCTGGAAGCCACGCGTCGCCTGCGCGCATCCGGGCGAACGACTCCGATCATCGCGATATCGGCAGAAATCAATCCGCAGGTCGAGGCCGACGCCCGCCGCGCCGGCGCCAACCAGGTTGCGGCTAAACCCATTGACCCGGAAACGCTGCGACGGCTGGCGATAAAATGGACAACTGCGCACGTCAAACAGGGGGCCGCATGACGCGGAGCCTCGCCGCAGGGCCGCCAACCCGGCAACCGCGGATCGTGCGGGCGCTGAAAGCACTCAACAATCGCCGCATGGGCGCGATGCTGATCCTGTCCTTTGCGGCCAGCCTGCCAATGGGCGCGGTGCTCGGCACGCTGACGGCCTGGCTGACGACGGAGGGCATCACCCCGGCCGTGATCGGCAATTTCTCGCTGGTCACGCTTGGTTATGCGTTCAAATACCTTTGGGCACCGGCATTCAAGGACGCGCATATGCCGCCCTGGCTGAGGATTGGCGCGCGCCGCGGCTGGCTGGTCACGCTGCAGGCGCTGATCGCCGGGCTTTTGTTGCTTCTCGCTTTTTCCAATCCTGCGGAGAATATCGCGCTGGTCGCGATCATAGCCTTTGCCATCGCCTTCCTGTCGCCAACCCATGACATCATTCTTGATGCCTGGCGGATCGAGGTGGCGCGAACTGACGAAGACAAGGACCTGATGTCTGCGCTTTACCAGTTCGGCTACAAATCCGGCAGCCTGATCACCGGCTTTGTCGCCCTGCTGATGGCGGCCCGGTTCGGATGGGTGGCGGTTTATGTGATGATTGCGGGCTTCATGCTCCTGACAATCATCGGCTCCCTGCTTGCGCCCGAACCGGCGGCCTCGCGTCTTTCGAAATCGGAACGGTTGAGCTTCCTGCCCGGATTGCCACGCGATCGGGCGGTTGGCGCGGTGTTCGTGGTCGCACTCGGCTGGCTTGTTGCGTTCACGATGATCGGTTGGTTCATTGTCGACTCGCTGATCCTGCAAACCGGCGCAAGCGGTGGCCGCTTCGTGCGTGACAGCGGGCCGTGGATTGTCGGGCTGACGGTTCTGCTGCCCGCGACAGCGTCCGTCTGGCTGGTGATGAGCGGCGCGCGGGCACCGGTGCGCGAGCCGCTGGGGCAGACCGCGGGCCAGACGCGCTCACACAGGCTTCTCGGCATTTTGTTCCGGTCGATCTTCGATCCACTGATGGAACTGATCGCGCGCCTGCGCTGGGGGGCTGTGCTGGTTCTCCTGCTGGCCCTGACCTACCGGTTTACCGATGCCGTCTGGGGTTCGTTTGCCTATCCGTTTTATCTCGGGGAGAATTTTGGCGCGCTCGGCCATTCGCTGGATGATGTCGCAATCGCGTCGAAGTTCTTCGGCGTCGTGGCAACCATTCTCGGCTCTCTGATGGGCGCGGTCCTGATCGCTGCGATCGGCCGCATGCCGGTCTTTTTCATCGGTGGGGTCGTGGCCGCCGCCACCAATCTGCTCTATGCCGATCTTGCTGCCGGAGCCGCCGCACTCGACAGTTTTCTTTCATTCACGCGGCTCGATCTGCCGCTTGTGGCCTTCGCCGAATGGGCAGCGGCGATCCAGCCGGAAGGCGTCGTCATCGCATCTGATCAGGGCCAGCGCATGGCCCGGCTGATGGTCACCATCTTTGCGGAGAATGTCGCTGGAGGGCTCGCCCTGGTCGCGATGACCGCCTATCTGACCGCCGTCGTCAATCCGCGTTTCGCTGCCGTGCAATATGCACTGCTCGCCTCGCTGACCATGCTGATCGGCACGCTTGGCCGGCCGATGCTGGGTGAAATGATCGAGTCGCAGGGCTTCTACACGGTTTTCATCGTCACCTTCTGGCTCGGCGGTGTCGCGGTTGTGCTGTCGATCATCGAATGGGTCCGCCAAGCGCGCGACACACGCGCGAGCACATCCCTCGTGCTTGATCAGGACGATTGAGACAGATTCAAATCCACATTTCGCCGACCCGCGTCGACGCGCAGGCAGTCTTTTCAGCTGGCTGAGACCTGGTTCAACGCCCGCTCGGATGAAACGCCGTCAACATCATAGGCCGCGATCGTGGCCAGCGTCACAATGTCGGACACGGTCGCGCCAAGCGATGCGATCTGGACCGATTTTTCAAGCCCAAGCAACATCGGCCCGATCACCGTGGCCCCACCCATCGCGTCCAATAGCTTGGTCGAGATGGATGCCGAGTGGATCGCAGGCATGACGAGCAGATTGGCCGGGCCAGTCAGTCGCGAGAAAGGGTAGAGCAACCGGTGTGTCGGGCTGAGCGCGATGTCGGCAGCAATATCTCCTTCATATTCGAAATCGACGCTGGGATCATTGTCGAGCAGCTGAACCGCTTCGCGCACTTTCTCGATCCGCTCGCCCATTGGATTGCCGAAGGTCGAGTAAGACAGCAGCGCCACACGCGGCGTGAAACCGAGCGCGCGAACCGACCGTGCCGCCTCTCGGGTGATCGCAGCGATCGACGGCCCGTCGGGCAATTCGGCAACCGAAGTGTCTGCAATGAAAACAGTCATGCCCCGCGAAATCACCAGCGACATGCCGATAACCGGGTGTCCCTCCACCGGGTCGAGCGCCAACCGGGCGTCTTCAAGCGCGACATTGTAATTGCGCGTCACGCCCGTGACCATCCCGTCGGCATCACCCAGCGCAAGCATGCAGGCACCGAAGACATTGCGGTCCTGATTGACCAGCCTCTGGGCGTCGCGCTTGAGAAAACCGCTGCGCTGCAAACGCGCATACAGATAATCGGTATAGTCCGGGTTGCGGTCGGACAGGCGTGCATTGACGATTTCGAGGCTGCCTTCGGGCACGCCCATCTGCCGCATGGCGCGCA